>JANOKZ010000075.1:0-7955 GCA_031419515.1 Hyphomicrobium sp. | reverse complement strand
GTCATGCCGAGCACGATGACATTGGCACCTTTGATGGCGAAGTCCTGGGCGATCATTTGTTTGACAGTCTCGCCGGCAACAAATTGACCCATGCCGTCGTTGATGCGCCGGCCGGCGAGGATGACTTGCGGATGATAGCCGAGCTGTTCGGCCTTGTGCGTCAGGTAGTAGGGATCGACGCCGATGCAGTGACCGCCGACGAGGCCGGGCCGGAAGGGCAGGAAATTCCACTTCGTGCCGGCTGCTTGCAAGACTTCCATGGTGTCGATGCCGATTTTCTTGAAAATGACGGCGAGTTCGTTCATGAGCGCGATGTTCAAATCGCGCTGGGTATTTTCGATGACCTTGGCGGCCTCGGCGACTTTGATGCTGCTCGCCTGGTAGATACCGGCCTTGATAATGGCGCCATAGACCTCGGCAATTTTTTTCAGAGTTCCGGGCGTGTCGCCGCTGACCACTTTTGTGATTTTGGTGAGCGTGCGTTCCTTATCGCCGGGATTGATGCGCTCAGGCGAATAGCCAGCGAAGAAATCCGTCTTCCATTTGAGCCCCGAGATGCGCTCGATGATGGGAATGCAAATTTCTTCGGTGGCACCGGGATAGACGGTTGATTCAAAAACAACGACCGAGCCCAGCTTGATGTATTTGCCGACCGTCTCAGAGCTTTTTACGAGGGCTGTGAAATCGGGGTTGTTGACGTTATCGACAGGCGTTGGCACGGCGACGACGATGAAATTGGCCTTTGCAATGATTGCAGGGTCGGTTGAGCAGACGAGGTGCTGCGCCGCTTCGAAGTCCTCACGCGTCATTTCACCGGCGGGATCGGTATGCTGTGTGTATGCCGCCACTTTGGTGGCCGAGAGATCGAAACCATAGGTCTCGAAGTTCTTGCCGAACTCGATGGCGAGCGGCAGGCCAACATACCCGAGGCCGATGACGGCAATTTTATCAGTCTGCATGGATGCAGAACTCCGGGAGCTGCGCGCGTATCAAGGTAAAAAAGCCTCTCACAAGGTTAAGGCAACCTGGAACGCGTACAGGGCGCCTCTGAAACGGTCAACACGGCAGCCGCCGATGGGCAGTGGGTAGAAGTTCGGCTTTGTGTCAAAAAGCCTAGTAAGCACAACGGTTGGCGTGGCGCCGGGTTACAGCCAATCATGATCAAGACTGCACCTCGCAATTGGTTACCGCGAATATTTATTGCCGGCGTTTTCCCCGCCCCCTCCAGCGCGCTTATCCTTGGAATTGTCAGGGAGGACACGTTTGAGGAAAGGCCGGCGATGGTTGATACGCCAAATCTTGGGTTGCCCTATATTCTGGCTGCCCAGTCACAAAAACACGTTCCCCACAACGAAGCCATCCGGGCGCTTGACGCGATTGTGCAGCTGTCGGTGCTCGACCGGAGTTTGACGGCGCCGCCCGCGACGCCGATTGAGGGCGACCGCTACATCGTCGCGAGTTCGCCAACGGGCGCGTGGACTGGGCAGGCTGAAAAAATTGCCGCCTACCAAGACGGCGCTTGGATGTTCTATGCACCCAAAGAGGGTTGGATCTCGTGGGTAGCGGACGAGAACATCGCCGTTGCCTTCGATGGCGCGGCTTGGACGGCGCTATCAGCGGGTGGCGGCGGTGGCGGCGTGACGGATCACGGCGCGCTGACAGGCCTCGGTGATGACGATCACCCGCAATATCACAACAACGCGCGCGGCGACGCCCGCTATACGGCTCTCAATCCCGCGATACTCGGCATCAACGCGACAGCCGACACGACCAACCGCTTGTCAGTTGGATCGGCCGCGTCGCTGTTCAATCACGCGGGTACCGGCGGTCATCAGATCAAGATCAATAAAGCGGCGGTTGCCGACACGGCGAGCTTTCTGTTTCAGGACAACTTCTCCGGCCGCGCCGAGATTGGCCTCACCGGCGACGATGATTTCCACTTCAAGGTCAGCCCAAACGGCACGGCGTTCAACGAAGCGATTATCATCAACCGGACGACCGGCGCGTGCTCGTTTCCCAATACGTCGTTTGGCGGCGTGACCGACGGCGACAAGGGTGACGTTACGGTTTCTGGAACCGGGGCCGTTTGGACTGTTGACGCTGATGCCGTGACCAATGCCAAGCTCATGAATGTGCCAACAGCAACCTTCAAGGGGCGCGTGACGGCCGCGACGGGCGACCCCGAAGACCTGACTGTGGCGCAGGCGAAGACGCTGCTGAACCTGACCGGAACAAACTCGGGGGATCAGACGTCTATTGTTGGCATCACCGGCACGCTGGCGCAATTCAACACGGCCTGCATGGACGCCGACTTCGCAACAGGCGGCGGCACAATAACCGGAACGAGCACGGGCACGAATACCGGCGACCAGACGATCACGCTGACAGGGGCGGTGACGGGATCGGGTACTGGCTCCTTCGCGACCACCATTGCCAACAACACCGTTGACATGACCAAGCTCGCGGATGCGCCCGCCTATACGTTGTTGTTACGCGATGCCACTACGACCGGCGATCCGGCCTACGTCAAGATCAGCGCCCTGACCGACCGGACGGCGGTGGGTGCCGGCGATAAGCTGATGATCGAGGAAAGCTCGGGAGAGCTGCGCAAGATCGATTGGTCGGATTTGCCGGGCGCGTCCGGGGGAATTTCGAATGGATACGCCACAGTCACTGACGGGACGACGCCGGCCAATGCAAGCGGCGCCGACACGTTTAAGCTCAGAGCGGGCGCGGGCCTCTCGGTCGCGGTGCAAAACAACGATGCGACGCACGGCGATAATGCCCTGTTTGCAGCGGAACCCAGGCGGTCTCCGATTGCCGCAAGCGACTTTCTTGGCACCACGGTCGCCATGATGGCGCCGTTCAATATCTCGGCCATTTCGACTGGCACATTCACGACGGCGCCTGCTGCCGGCGTTGTGACCGGCAACCACCCCGGCGTTCTTCTGTTCCGCTCGTCCACGACCGCCAACAGCGGCGTGATCGTCAATACGACGCAGAATATCGTGCTCGTTCAAGGCGGCGAGCAATTCGATTGTGTGTTCCGGACGCCTGCCGCTCTGACTAACTTGACGTACAGGCTTGGGTTTCACGATACGGCGACATCGGCCGATGCGGTGGACGGTATTTATTTCGAAATGCCCGCGTCCGGCGCCATCGTTGGCAAGACGTCGAGTAACTCGGTGCGCACGACGAGCGGCACGATTGCGACGCTGGTTGCCAACACCTGGTACCACGGCCGGATTGTTGTGAACGCGGCTGGTACGGGTGTTGATTTCTTCATCTTCAGCGACGCGGGCACGCAGCTTGGCACGGCCAATATCACAACCAATATTCCAACCGCATCGGGCCGTGAAACCGGCGTTGCGTTTGTCGGAACAAGCAGCGGCACAACGGCCGTCGATGTCGTCAATTTGGATTATATGGCGGCGGCGTCGCCGGGCAGGACTCTGGTGAGAGGGGCTTTGAGTTAGGCTCGGCGGCCGTAGCATTGATCCAGGCAGCACTAAAACGGCGTGCTGCCTGGAGGCTTGGCACGGTTAACAGGATCTAAAGACATTTCTAAGAGAGTTTGTGGCGAGTGGTGTGCGGTCGCGGTTGCCGGGCGGCTTCCAGCGTACGGCCGCTACGTGATGACTAGAAGTTCCCGCCCTGTTCAGTTGCGTCACATGAAAATCGTAGTCACGGGTGGAGCCGGGTTTATCGGCTCGGCGGTTTGCCGGTTGCTGGTGCGGGATCTCGGCATCGATGCAGTCAATATCGATTGCTTGACCTATGCCGCCAATCTGACGTCTCTGGAGCTGATCGCGGACCGGCCAAACTATTCGTTCTACGAACTCAATATCTGCGATCAAAAGGCTGTGGCCGATATTCTGCGGCTCGAACAGCCCGACGCCATCATGCATCTTGCTGCCGAAAGCCATGTGGACCGTTCGATCACGGGTTCGGCAGCGTTTATCGAGACGAACATCGTCGGCACGTACTCCATGCTGGAGGCAGCGCGGAGCTACTGGGCGGAGTTGCCCAAACGGCGTAAGGAAGCCTTCCGGTTCCTGCACATCTCGACTGACGAAGTGTTCGGCAGTCTGGGTGACGAGGGATACTTCACCGAAGCGACCGCTTACGATCCAAGTTCTCCGTATTCGGCGAGCAAAGCAGCGTCCGATCATTTGGCGCTGGCGTGGCACCGCACCTACGGCTTGCCGGTTGTGCTGTCTAACTGCTCCAACAACTACGGACCCTACCACTTCCCCGAAAAACTTATCCCCTTGACGATCACCAATGCCATGATGGGCCGCGAGTTGCCGGTGTACGGCATGGGCACCAATGTGCGCGATTGGCTGCACGTCGAAGATCATGCGCGCGCATTGTTTCTGGCGGTGAGCAAAGGCATACCGGGCGAGCGCTATGCTGTTGGCGGGCGAAGCGAGCGAAGCAATCTGCAGGTGGTTCATAAGATCTGCGAGATGCTGGATGACTTGCGCCCGCGCGAAGACGGCGCCTCGCACACATCCGGAATAACCTTTGTCGAAGACCGGCCGGGTCACGACTTCCGCTATGCGATCGACTCGTCAAAGATTGAGCGCGAATTGGGCTGGGCCGCGAAGGAAACGTTTGATACAGGCTTGCAGAAAACCGTCGATTGGTACGTCACGAACGAAATGTGGTGGATGCCGCTGCGGCTCAAGACATACAGCGGCGAGCGGCTCGGGCTGATCAAGAAGAAGAAATCGGCAGCCGCCTAGGTTGCTCGGGGCACGGGGATAAGAATGAAAGCCATTATTCTCGCTGGAGGCAGCGGTACGCGCCTCTACCCGATGACGCTCACGGTGTCCAAGCAGATTCTGCCCGTTTACGACAAGCCGCTCATCTATTACCCGCTTTCTGTGCTGATGCTGGGCGGTGTGCGCGACGTTCTGATTATCTCGACACCGCGCGACCTGCCGGGCTTTGCCGCGCTCCTTGGCGATGGCCGGCAGTGGGGTCTCAACATCTCCTATGCTGAACAACCCCGGCCAGATGGACTGGCGCAGGCTTTTATTATCGGCGAGCGCTTCATCGGTAAGGATCCGTGCGCACTCGTGCTCGGCGACAACATCTTTTTTGGACATGGCCTTTCGGATGTCGTGCGCCAGGCGTTCGAACCGCGGCGCGGGGCGACGATATTTGCTCACCACGTGTCCGATCCGGAGCGCTATGGCGTCATTGCGTTCGATGCGCGCGGACAGCCGTCGTCGATTGAAGAAAAGCCTCAGCAGCCAAAATCGAACTGGGCCGTGATCGGGCTTTATGCCTACGACAACGATGTGGTGCAGATTGCGAAGTCGCTGCGCCCGTCTGCGCGCGGGGAATTGGAAATCACCAGCGTCAACGACGCCTATTTGAAGCGCGGCGATCTTGCGGTCCAAAAAATGGGCCGGGGTTTTGCGTGGTTCGATACGGGGACGCCGGACAGCCTGTTGGAAGCCGCGAACTATGTTGCGACCATTGAAAAACGCCAGGGACTGAAGATCGCCAGTCCTGAGGAAATTGCGGTTCGGCAGGGCTTCATCACGCCAAGCGATTTGGAAAGGCTGATTGCTCAGCGCTACGCCAAGAACGATTATGGCAACTATCTCAGGGGCGTATTGGCCGAATTCTAAGCGGGCGAGTGGATCAACCCCTAGCGCGGATGATCTCGGGAGCCTATAGGGTGCTCGGAGGACTTATTGGTTTGGTTTCACGTGGCCGGTTTGCCGGGATGTGAGGTCCAATGTTCTTGTAGCCAACTGGGAGCTGCGAACTTGCCAGGACCGGCGAATTTTCTGATCGTCGATGATCATCCGCTTTTTCTCGAAGCGTTGCAGCGGGCGATTGCGTCGGCGCTGCCCGATGCTTCGACGGTTGAAGCGACATCGATTGCGGACGCCAAATCTGTGTTGCAGGGCAGAGCGCGGTTCGATGCTGTTCTGCTCGATCTTTCGATGCCAGGCACGCGGGGCTTCGATGGCCTGCTGGAGTTGCGCGGCCTCTATCCGAAAACGCCTATTGTGGTTGTGTCGGCGCTCGAAGATCCGAGGATCGTCCAGGAAGTCATGGGCTATGGAGCGGCGGGCTTTATCGCCAAGTCCGCAAGCCGCGATGAAATAGCGTTGGCGCTCAAAACAGTCATGGACGGTTCGGTGACGTTGCCGAAGGGCTATCATCCGCCGGGGCCAGCAGTGGCCGCAACCGGCAAAGCCGATTTAGCGCAGCGCCTGACAGCTCTCACGCCGAAGCAACTGAGCGTGCTGCACATGCTGCGGCAGGGCTTGTTGAACAAGCAGATCGCGCACGAACTCAAGATCGAAGAGACGACGGTCAAGGCGCATGTTTCGGAGATTTTGCGCAAGCTCAATGTCGCGTCGCGCACGCAAGCCGTCATCGAAGCCCAGAAGATTGATTTCGATACCGTTCTGGGAGCTGCCTCGCCCGAAGGCGAGACCGACTGAGCAGGATTGGTTTAAGCCAGCTTCAACTAGGACAGCATGTGCTGCATCAGGGCGCGTAACTCAGCGGGCTTGACCGGCTTGTGCAACACTTCGCAATTGTGCCGGCGTGCGGCTGCTGCTGTCTCAGGCGTATGATCGGCTGTGATCAGGATGGCTGGGATTTTTGAGCCCTTGCGCGCCCTGATCTGCTCAACAGCATCAAGGCCCGATTGTCCCCCGTCGAGATGGTAGTCGGCGAGAATGATGGCCGGGCGCAGCTTGTTGTCCGACATCAGTTCGGAAATGTCGTCGAGATCGCGCGCGAGGCGCACATCCGCACCCCAGCGAATGAGGAGCGATTGCATGGCCTCAAGCACGATCAGATCGTTGTCGATGACGATGATGGGAATGTCGAGGCGGCCGTATGCCGGAAGCAGCGGGATATCGGCGGCCGTGCGGCCTTGAAGAACTGCCGATTGGGTTGACGGCACGGTAATGGCGAAGCGTGTTCCGTGGCCGACGCGCGAACAAAGCTCAAGCGGATGGCCGAGGGATTCCGCCATGCGCTTGACGATGGAAAGGCCAAGACCAAAGCCCATGCCGCCTGTTGTCTCGGAAGCGGCGCCGCGCTGGAACTCTTCGAAAATCCTGTCGCGTTCGGCTGAAGGAATGCCAGGGCCGGTATCCCACACTTCAATCCGCACCGATGAGCCGCGCTGGCGTGCGGCAAGAAGCAAACGGCCTTTGCCGGTGTAATTCGTTGCGTTGGCAATCAAGTTTTGCAGGATCCGGCGCAACATCAGCGGATCTGACATGACGACGGCTGAAGTGGCGCGCCAAGTGAGTGCAAGGCCCTTTTTGCGGGCAAAAAGTTGGAACCCGGCAATCAATTGCTCGAACACGTCGCCCAGTGCAATAGGTTGAATAGTGGGCACGAAGACACCCGCTTCGAGCTTCGATATGTCGAGAATGGAGCTCAAAAGATCCTCGATGGTCGATAAGGCGCGGGAAACGTTGCCAGCGAGCCGCTGATTGGCGAGTTGCTGCTGCGCGTCGGAGAGTTCGCCAAGTGACAGCCGGGCGGCATGTAAGGGCTGCAGGAGATCGTGCCCGACGGCGGTGATGAAACGCGTTTTGAAACGATTGGCGCGATCGGCAGCATCGCGCGCGCTTTTGAGTTCCTGGTTGGCGCGCTCGAGATTCGAAAGGGCGTTCTTGAGTTCTTCGGTGCGGGCGTTGATCTGGTTTTCGAGACCGATGGCCGTTTGAAACAAAGAGTAAGCGTTGGCTTGGCGGTCAGTCGAGCGTTCAACGCGCTGCATGAGGGCATTGTTGATTTTCATCAGCTTCTCGATGCGGCGGGCGGTGTCGTCGCTGTCGAGAGTTCCAGGCTGGCGTGGTGGCAACTCGGACATCAGGCTAGTTGCCCCCGCTTGATTTTCCGAAGGCAATTCCGGTCAAAGTTTGGTTTAAGTGCATGGCATTGAATTGCTCGCCGTAAGT
>JANOKZ010000074.1:0-15176 GCA_031419515.1 Hyphomicrobium sp. | reverse complement strand
CCGCGCCGCGTTCGCTAGAGCAATTTCATCCGATCAGTTGATCGCTAAAGCGATCCTGTCTGATCGGATATTGCTCTAGTAGCCCGGACATTGTGCGATCTGCTCAACAATCAGGCAAATCGTGTTTCTCGGCCACGAAGGATCGAGAAACAGAAGGCTAAGAGCGTTCCGTGCCCTTGGCGGCGTTGACCCACGAGTGATTTTGTTGCTTTTCGCTGCCAACATAAAGGGCAGTCGCTGCATTCGTGTTAGGCAAAATCGGACCTGACAGGCGGACTGCGCAAAAACTAATCAGCGCGGGGGACGACAATCATGGAGCCGACTGTACAGGGGGCAGACGTATTCTTCTTGCTGATGGGCGCGATACTCGTATTCGCGATGCACGGTGGTTTTGCATTTCTCGAAGTCGGCACGGTCCGGCACAAAAATCAAGTCAATGCGCTCGTGAAAATCATTGTCGACTTCGCGATCTCGACGATGATGTATTTCCTGATCGGCTACACGATTTCATACGGCGTGAATTTCTTTGGCAATGCCGAGGTAATTAGCTCCGGCCAGGGGCTCGATCTCGTCAAGTTCTTCTTCCTCGCAACGTTCGCCGCAGCGGTTCCGGCGATCGTCTCCGGCGGCATCGCAGAACGCGCGCGCTTCACGCCGCAGTGTGCGGCAACGGCGCTCATGGTCGGTTTGGCTTATCCGCTCATTGAAGGTGTCGTATGGGGCCAAAACAACGGTTTGCAGACCGGCTTTTTCACCAATGTTCTTGGTGCGCCTTTTAAAGACTTCGCAGGATCAATTGTGGTCCACGCATTTGGCGGCTGGGCAGCACTTGCGGCGATCCGCCAGCTCGGGGCGCGCATAGGACGCTATGATCGCGGCCGCCCGATCAGCCCGCCGCCATCGTCCATTCCCTGGCTCGCCATGGGCTCGTGGTTGCTCTGCATCGGCTGGTTCGGTTTCAACGTCATGAGCGCGCAGAGTCTCAAGGGCGTCTCGGGGCTCGTTGCTATGAACTCGCTGCTCGCCATGTGCGGCGGTATTCTGGCGGCGCTCTGGGCCGGGCGTAACGACCCAGGTTTCGTTCACAACGGCGCGCTTGCTGGCTTGGTAGCGGTTTGCGCTGGGTCCGACGTCATGCACCCGCTCGGGGCCTTCGTTACGGGCGCGGTCGCTGGCGGCTTGTTCGTCACCATGTTCCAGGTCTCGACCAACAAGTGGCAGATCGACGACGTTCTAGGTGTTTGGGCGCTGCACGGCCTGTGCGGGCTTTGGGGCGGCATTGCTTGCGGGATCTTCGGTCTCAAGGCCTTTGGAGGTCTTGGAGGCGTTACGTTTGCTTCCCAGCTCGTTGGCTCTGTTGGCGGCGCCGCGTTCGGCTTCCTCGCGGGCACCATCGTCTATTGGGCCGTCGATAAGGCCTTCGGCTTCCGCATGAGCCCGGATGACGAGCGTCAGGGCGCGGACTTGTCGATCCACAAGATCGGCTCGAATCCAGAAGACGACGTCCGGATGGGTCGCATGTAAGGCATTAAACTATGACACAGAATATTACGGGCTGGAGGTCATCTTCGGCCCGTTTTCTTTGGGGATCGATTTTTTTTGAAGTTTGCGTCTGCGCCGCCATAGCTGACGGACGGTTCTGCCGCTAGGCTCACCGGCATTGTTGGTCTGCACGGGAGACATTCGAAATGCCGAAAACGATATCAATGGCAATTGCTGCGCTTGCGCTTCCTATGGGAGCCCTCGCGGTCATCGCCGACGACACCGGCTTTGCTTCCTCGCACACGCTGCGCAAAGAGGGCGGCCGTTTGTGCATGGCAGATCACGCGCATACGGGTTCTGGGACGGCCGCGACCAAACCAGCGGCGATGGCGGCAGCGATTCGGGCCTGGGCCGATTTCACCAATCAGGAATACGGCTCGGATTGGGCCCGCTATGGCCGCGCTGCCGGCCACGTTGTCCGCTATACCAAAGAAGAAAAAGGTTGGACCGCGACTGTTGACGCGCGCCCGTGCAAATAGCCTGTTAATTGGGATACCGGGCGAATAGCAAATTGGCGGAATAGGGCCCCAGAAATGAAAAGGCCGGTGGCGCATCCCGCAGCCACCGGTCTATTCACATTCAGCTGGCGCCATTGCGCTGCCGAACAGCTTTCTCAGAGGTGTCCCGCGCCCGAGTGCCCTATCTCAAGAGCACAGAACACAAACCATTGAGATTTAAGCTGCTTTCTTCTTCGCGGTCTTCTTCGCGGCCGGCTTACGGGCTTCGGTCTTCTTCGCTGCCTTCTTGGCGGCTGGTTTCTTTCTCTTCGCTGCTGCTTTAGCCATAGGATTTAGTCTCCCTCTAGAGTTCGAATCAGCTCGAACAAATAAAACATGCGCAAGTTCGAGGAATTTGTTGACTGCTAAATTGAATTGTGTGTGCAGATTTTTGGAATAAGGAGGGAAGCTGTTGCGCGAAAGCCGCAATTTTTTGTTTTTTGAATGGGATATGGCGAAAGCTTGAGACAAGAATTGTGGAATGAGAGGTTCATCGCAATTCGCTGAATTAAAGAAACGGATTTATTCGGCGAAAGCGAATTCGGCCCTGAAACGTTTTTTGCAATCATATCCTGACCAAAAAAAACCGGCTTTGAGTCCGCGGCAAATGCACAATGGCTCAAGCTGCTTCGTGCGAAACCCGCGCATAGTGATCGAGTGCTGCAAGATAGAGCACGAAACGGTCTTCAAGCATTTCAGCCGCAACCGACATATAATCAGCGCCGATGGGCACAATGTCGGCTATGACATCGCCATGGTCAATCTGGAGATCTTGAGCATACTTTCGCGCGATAGCTTGCATGGGCGAGTTTTCGGCGAGGCACGAGAGGATCAAATGGCACACGCCGCGATTGCGCGCCGATCGAATGATCAGTCCCATCAATTCGCTCGCCAGACCATGATTGGTATATCCGCCCTCAACGGAGAATGCAGCTTCCGCGGTTTTGCCCCAAAATGCACTGGCGCGCTTTAATTCGCCGGCGGCTCTCAAATGACCGTTCTCGAAAAAGCCATACACGAGGCTACCGGCATCGCCCGCCTTCATGGCATAGCTCGCGATATAATCGTCCGGCACGCTGTTGGCGAAGCGTAAGCGGCGGCTGTCGGTGTCGAGCCGCAACAAGTGGTCACGGAACAAAACCGATTCGGTTGGAAGAAGCTTCCGGAAGTTGCCGTAAAGATTCTGATGCGCTGCCAGTTTCGCCGATGTCATTGCGTTTCCTTGCGGTTTCGGTGAATTTGAGTTTGGACCTCAATCTCAGCGCGTTAGATAACCTATAATTAGTACGCAATTACAGAGTGATGATCGCATGACCGGCATGTGTTCAAACGCCTCACTATTGAGTGATCCGGGTCAAGGATAGGCCCAGTTCCGGGCCGTCTCGCGCTTCCTGGTGACATTCGGCCGCACAATGGAGAGGGCGCGCAGAATCTGATTATTTGCCGCTGCACCCGCAACGCAGTTAGGCAGGTACAGTTGGGGACATGTGATTGATGCGGGACTTATGACGGGCACAGTTCTCAAACGCTTCGATGAGCGCCTGGCTCTTGCTGAACTTGAGCCGGATGACGCGCAGCGTGCCCTCGCCGTTCGTCTGGATGAGTTGCAGTGTGCATTACGGGATGCGGCGCGCAGCAACGGCCTTTTTGGCAACCTCTTTCAACGCAAAAAGCCGCTGACGCGCGGACTCTACATTTACGGCGCCGTGGGCCGCGGCAAGACGATGCTGATGGATTTGTTTTTCGAGGAAACGGACTTCGAGCCAAAGCGCCGTGCGCACTTTCACGAGTTCATGGCCGATATGCACGATCGTATTGCAGCAGCACGTACCGAAGTGCCGGGTGATCCGATCCCGCATGTGGCATCTGCCTTGGCCAAAGACGCGAAACTCCTCTGTTTCGACGAGTTGCACGTCACAGACATTGCGGATGCCATGATCCTTGGGAGGCTGTTTGAGGGGCTCTTCTCGAATGGCACGATTGTCGTCGCGACGTCGAATGCGCCACCCCTAGAGCTCTATAAGGACGGGTTGAATAGGCAGCTTTTCTTGCCCTTTATCGATCTGCTCGAACGTCACATGGATGTGGTCGCGCTCGATGCCCAGAAAGATTACCGGCTCGATAAGCTCGCTGGCGCCACGCTCTATTTCACACCTGCTGATTCGGCCGCCAAAGCCGGGCTCGACGCGCACTGGGCGCGGCTGACGGGCGGCCATCCCGGCAAACCGCAGGCGCTCGAGTTTAAAGGCCGCAAGCTGGTTGTGCCTCTCGCGTCCATGGGTGTCGCTCGCTTTTCATTTTCCGAACTCTGCGAGCAGCCGCTGGGGTCCCCCGATTATCTGCACATCGCGCATGCGTTCCACACGCTCCTAGTGGACGGCGTTCCGGAATTGGGGCCGGAGCGGCGCGATTCTGTACGCCGTTTCATCAATCTGGTCGACACGCTCTATGACAACCGGATCTGCCTCATCGCCTCAGCTGAGGCCGAGCCAGAGGGCCTTCACCGGGCCGGGCCGGGAGCCGAGCTTTTTGAGCGTACGGCCTCCAGGCTGATCGAAATGCGCAGTGAAGGCTATCTGGCCAAGCATTCCTCGGCACCGACTTTGGTTTGAAGTGACCAGCTACGGCTTGACGCATTTGCGAAATGCACTACGCAAGCGCAAACTGATATCTTAGGCTGGCTCGCAGGGGCCGTCGAAATCACATAGATCCTCGCAAGGAGACTTCACGCATGGCGCGCACCAAGATCGCATTGATTGGGTCTGGTCAAATCGGCGGCACGCTCGCCCTCCTCGCAGGGCTCAAAGAGCTGGGCGACATCGTCATGACCGACATCATCGAGGGTGTTGCGAAGGGCAAGGCGCTCGATCTCGCGCAGACGGCGGCCGTCGAAGGCTTTAACGCCAAGCTCTCGGGCGCGGGTCCTGACGGGTACGCTGCAATCGCTGGTGCTGACGTTTGCATCGTCACCGCCGGCGTGCCGCGCAAGCCCGGTATGAGCCGGGACGATCTCGTGGCTATCAATTTGAAAGTCATGGAACAGGTCGGAGCCGCTATAAAGCAGCATGCGCCGGACGCGTTCGTCATCTGCATCACCAACCCGCTCGACGCCATGGTGTGGGCGTTGCAGAAATTCTCGGGCCTCCCGGCCAACAAGGTCGTCGGTATGGCGGGCGTGTTGGACTCGGCGCGCTTCTCTTGTTTCCTTGCTGAAGCGGCGGGCGTGTCAATTGAAGACGTGCGCGCGATGACGCTTGGCGGTCACGGCGACGACATGGTGCCGATGGTGCGCTATTCGACCATTGGTGGCGTGCCGCTGCCCGATTGCATCAAACTCGGCATGTTCAGCCAGGAACAGCTCGACGCCATGATCAAGCGGACGCGCGGCGGCGGCGGCGAAATTGTCGCTCTGCTTGGCACGGGTTCGGCGTTCTACGCGCCAGCGGCATCAGCGATCGCCATGGCCGAGAGCTATTTGCGCGACAAAAAGCGCATGCTGCCGTGCGCGGCGCATTTGACCGGACAATACGGCCTGAAGAACACTTACGTCGGCGTGCCGTGCATTATCGGCGCAGGCGGCATCGAGAAAATCATCGAGTTGACGCTGGACGCGGGCGAAAAAGAGATGTTCGCGAAATCGGTCGCGTCCGTGCAGGGTTTGATCGAAGCGTGCAAGACAATTCAGCCGAATTTGGCTTAGTTTCGTCGGTTGGGTTAGGGCGCGCTGCACTCGCCCGTAACCCAACGATCCGTTGAGAATTGATACAGCTGTTGGGTTACGCGCGGTCGAAAATATAGCGCTTGAGGTTGAAATAGACGGGCCGCGCTAACCCAACCTACAAGTGAAGGTCGCACATGAACATCCACGAATATCAAGCCAAGCAGCTCTATCGCCAATACGGTATCCCGACACCCGACGGCCACGTCGCGTTTTCGGTCGATGAGGCTGTTGCGGCAGCGAAGAAGCTTCCCGGCCCCATCTGGGTGGTCAAAGCGCAGATCCATGCCGGCGGGCGCGGTAAGGGCACGTTCAAAGAGAAAGACGCGGGCGAAAAAGGCGGCGTGCGTCTGGCCAAGTCGATTGACGAGGTCAAGAAATTCGCCAGCGAAATGTTGGGCAAGACACTTGTCACCATTCAAACCGGACCTGCCGGGCGCGTCGTCAATCGCCTTTACGTCGAGAACGGTTCGGCCATCGAGCGGGAACTTTATCTCTCGGTGCTGGTGGATCGCGCTACCTCGCGCGTTTCGTTCATCGCCAGCCAAGATGGCGGCATGAACATCGAGGACGTGGCGCATAACACACCAGAACGCATATTCACAATGTCGATCGATCCGGCGACAGGCTATCAGCCTTTCCACGGCCGAAAGATCGCCTACGCGCTTGGCCTCAAGGGCGATCAGGTGAAAGCCTGCGGCAAGCTCATTGAAAACCTGTTTGGCATGTTCGTCGAAAAGGACATGAGCTTGCTCGAAATCAATCCGCTCGTCGTGACCAAGGACGGCAGCCTCATCTGCCTCGACGGCAAAATGAACTTCGACAGCAATGCGCTCTTCCATCACGCCGACATCGTCGAAATGCGGGATCTCGCCGAAGAAGACCCAATGGAAATTGAAGCTTCCAAACACGACCTCGCTTTCGTCAAACTCGACGGTTCGATTGGCTGCCTCGTCAACGGCGCCGGCCTCGCCATGGCGACCATGGACATCATCAAGCTTTACGGCGAGGAGCCGGCGAACTTCCTCGACGTTGGCGGCGGCGCGTCGAAGGAAAAAGTCCAAGCAGCGTTCAAGATCATTCTCGCCGATCCGGCCGTCAAAGGCATCCTGGTCAACATTTTCGGCGGTATCATGCGTTGCGATATCATCGCCGAGGGCGTGATCGCGGCGGCGCGCGAAATGGCCATCAAGGTTCCGCTCGTCGTTCGCCTTGAGGGCACCAACGTGGAACTTGGCAAGAAGATTTTGCAAACGTCGGGCCTCAAGATCATCCCCGCAGACGACCTGGCTGATGCCGCGAAGAAGATTACGGACGAGGTGAAGAAGGCGGCTTAATCTCGCGACCGGGTTCGTCCAATGTGGATTGATTTTGTTGTTGCAGTCGTTCCCGCACTTCTGGTCGGCCTTACGACCGGGTTGCTGGTTGGACGGCGAATTGGCTCAGGTATTACTTTTCTCATCATAGCTGCTTTAATCGTACTGTCGTTGTCTGACTGGACGACAGTTCGGTGGATGAACCAATTCTATTCCTATCCGGTTTTGGGTCCGTTTGCGGCAGGCCTAGCGATTGGCAAGGCCGCGAGTTGGCTCAGGAAACCAGAAAAAATTTAGCTAATCGCTCGCCAGTTCGAGCGAAGTAGCAGCGGAAATGATATGATTTTGCGCGGCGATCTCCGCGGGCCGCGCCCGCCGCGCGGGTTCGACCACTATTTTGACGTCATGCCCAAGCCCCGCAAGAAAGCGCATCAGCCGCCGAGGTTTTCGGAAATTCCTGCATCCCATACCTCAAGAATCCGTTGGCCGATTTCGGCTTTGCTGCCTTTGAAATATTTGCGCAGCTTTGGCCGGACGCTCGCGATGGCATCGGCGGTCTCAGAAATAATTTCAGCGACCCTCTCCTCCGAAAGTTCCGCTCGCAGCCGCCCGAGTTCAAGAAGCCTCTTGCGATCGGGCCACACCGTCGAGCCGTTCAACGTCAGTGCCATCTGGTCGCCGGGCAAATAGGCGCACGTTGTTACCAGATCATAGACCGGTGCAATCCGTGCGGGGCCGTCGATAGTGTCGTAAATGATGCCGAAGTTTTTCAAGTGCGCGTCGCCATTCCGGATCGCGCAATTCAGCACGAACAGACGGAAAAGCACTTCAAGCGAACTGGCGAGATGTTCCGGCGCTACGAACTCGCGCATGCGGCGGAAGACGCGTGTTTCGTACCCGCCCTTGTATTTATCGCCCGTGCTAAAGCCGTTGAGCACGCAGAAATCTTCGAAACCTAGATATCTGTCTTCAACCACATCGAATCTCTCTACAACCAGAGCTCCGCCATCGTCGGAGAGTTGGAAATCTGGAACGGTCATTCCAAGTTGTTTTGCAACCTGCAGGCAGAAGTATTCGTTCGCAGCCAACTCAGGGAATTCGTCTTCATCCCAAAACTTGACGATGTGCGTAGCGCTCTGAATGCTCGGTGATTTGCGGAGTTTTGGCTCCGATAATTTTGAGTCCTTGGCTCGGATCATGACCTTTGGCTGTACGCCGGAAAGTCCAGAATGCTCAGAGAACTGTTCAAGTAGGTAGTTGAACAATCCGCCGTCGCGCCGTGCTCGCAGAATTTCGTCAATGGACTGCAACGGCATCGTATCGGAAAGTTCTTGGTCTAAGCCTGAGTATCTCAAGCGCCCAATCTGTGTGCGGCCGACAATTCCCAAGAGATCGAAATCGTCAAACGTTCCAGTCGCTTTGGCAAATTGCCGGGTCAGTCTCTCCCGAAGCGCTCCTTCGGGTAGGTTCATTTCGAATATTGGAAGCAATCCGTGTTTCTGGTCCCACGACTGGACACGAACTGGCATCGTTATCGAAACGGCTCGCTCTTGTGGCGCCATGGGATCATAGGCAAATGTCGAACCCTTGGGTCCAAGGCGATCCAAGACGCCTGCTTTCTGGCTATCAGCCCAAACCTGAATCATTTCGTCTCGCCTTCCTCTTCGGCGCGCAGGTCTTCAAGTGTCGGCCGACGGCGATTTAGACTTGTGATTCGTAAGTCGAGCTGAAGAGCGTGGAGTATGCGCAGAAGTCGCATTATCCCGAGTTCGGGTTGCCGACCTGTCTCGAATTTGGCTATGAGCTGTCGGCTCACGCCCGCTTTGTGAGCAAGATCATGCTGAGACAATCCCAGCAATTTTCGCTGCTTCACAACGGCTTTTGATATGTCTTGATGATCGATCATTTGTCTATTATAGTAGATATTCATAACTAATTTGTCAATTTTGTCTATTATAGTAGACGTTGCGCCATTGGATATGTCTATTATAATAGACAAAAGGCCGTAAATGGCAATTTTGTCTATTATAATAGACATTTATGCAGACTGTGACTCAAGTGGCTGCGTCGGTCAGGGCAAATCGAAGTTATCCGCCCCAATTGAAACACCACAGCAGGCGTGGAACCTCCCACCATCGTCGCCCTTGCTGCACTGCAAAAAATGGTGGTAAATGGCCGCAAATCAGCCGCGCCCGGCCACTGGGGCGGCATTTGCGCCGCCCAGAGCATTTGAAGTGCACCCGGCGGGGTATCAGACGCGCGGGGCTACCCGCGGCAGCGGGGACCAAAGGGCAACATGGCCATACTCGTCGATAAGCAAACCAAGGTGATTTGCCAGGGCATCACCGGCTCTCAGGGCACGTTCCACTCCAAGCAGGCCCGCGACTACGGCACAAAAATCGTCGGCGGCGTGACACCTGGCAAGGGCGGCACCAAGCACCCAGACGCAGAGCTGGCTGACGTGCCGCTGTTCGACACGGTCGAGGAAGCCATCCGCAAGACGGGCGCGACCGCAACCTCGATCTACGTTCCGCCCCCATACGCCGCCGACGCGATCCTCGAAGCCATTGACGCCGAAGTGCCGCTGATCGTCTGCATCACCGAGGGCATTCCGGTGCTCGACATGGTCCGGGTGAAACGCGCGTTGGAAGGTTCGCGTTCGCGGCTCCTGGGCCCGAATTGCCCGGGACTCCTCACCCCCGGCCAGTGCAAGATCGGCATCATGCCGGGTAACATCTTCAAGCAGGGCACCGTCGGCATCGTCTCGCGCTCCGGCACGCTCACATACGAAGCTGTCAAGCAAACAACCGACGTAGGCCTTGGCCAAACAACGGCTGTCGGCATCGGCGGCGATCCGGTCAAGGGTACAGAGTTCATCGACGTCCTCGACATGTTTCTCTCGGACGCTCAAACGCAATCCATCATCATGATCGGCGAAATCGGCGGCTCGGCCGAAGAAGAAGCAGCCGACTTCCTGCGCCGCGAAGCTGCCAAAGGCCGTAAGAAACCCATGGCCGGATTTATTGCAGGTGTAACAGCGCCTCCTGGCCGCCGTATGGGACATGCAGGCGCCATCATCTCGGGCGGCAAGGGCAAGGCTGAAGACAAGCTCGCCGCCATGAAATCCGCTGGAATTGCCATTTCGCCAAGCCCCGCGGCGCTCGGCAAGACGCTGTTGGAGGTCTTGCGAGCGTAAACCTGCGTACCGACATTACAGGGTAAGTTCTGCTTCAGGCTAACCCGTCCATTTCCAACTGCCGGACGAAAGTGCTGGAGCTACGAGAAGGATCACGACCCATGTCACGACAGGCGCTTAATCAGGCCTTTCTGCGCACGTCTTTTTTGAATTCCGCGAACGCGCCCTACATCGAAGAGTTGCAGGCGCAGTACGAGCGCAATCCGGGCGCCGTCTCCGACGAGTGGCGGCGGTTTTTCGAGAGCGTCAAGGAAGCGCCCGCCGCAAACGGCAACGATTTCTCCGGTCCCACGTGGGCCACGCCCATCGCGTCGCTGCTCAATGAAAGCACAGCCGACCAGGATCTCGTTGGCGCCTTGACCGGCGACTATGGCGGCGTTGGGCGCACCATCCGCGACCGGATCTCCTCGCAAGCCCACTCCGCCGGTTTTGAGATGTCGCCCGCCGCATCGTTGCGCGCGACGCAAGATTCGATCCGCGCCCTCATGCTCATCCGCGCCTATCGCGTCATGGGCCATTTGGCCGCCGATCTCGATCCGCTCGGACTCTCGGACCGCAAGATTCATCGCGAATTGATGCCCGAAACGTACGGATTCACGGAAGCCGATCTCGACCGCCCGATCTTCATCGACCGCGTTCTCGGGCTTGAAACGGCGACCATGCGCCAAATTCTGGCGATCCTCCGGCGCACCTACTGCCGCCACGTCGGCGTGCAGTTTTCGCACATCACGGATCCCGCGCAGAAAGCCTGGATTCAGCAGCGTATCGAAGGCGCCGAGAAGGATATCAATTTCACCATCGAAGGCCGCAAGGCCATTCTCAACAAGCTGATTGAAGCCGAGACGTTCGAAAAATTCTGCGACATCAAATATACCGGCACTAAGCGCTTCGGCCTTGATGGCGCCGAAGCCATGATCCCGGCACTTGAGCAGATCATCAAGCGCGGCGGTCATCTCGGCGTCAAAGAAATCGTACTCGGCATGGCCCATCGCGGCCGCTTGAACGTGCTCGCCAGCGTCATGTCAAAACCGCTGCGTGCCATCTTCAAGGAATTCAAGGGCGGTTCGTTCAAGCCCGACGATGTCGAAGGTTCGGGCGACGTCAAATACCACCTCGGGGCGTCATCCGATCGCACGTTCGACGGCAATAACGTGCATTTGTCGCTAACCGCCAACCCTTCCCACCTCGAAATTGTCGATCCGGTTGTGCTCGGTAAAGTGCGCGCCAAGCAGGATCAACACGGCTGCCAGCCGGGCGAGCGCACGCCTGTTCTGCCGCTCCTCATTCACGGCGACGCAGCTTTCGCTGGCCAGGGTGTCGTCGCCGAATGCTTCGGGCTTTCCGGTCTTCGCGGACACCGCACCGGCGGCTCGATCCATTTCGTCATCAACAACCAGATCGGCTTTACGACCAGCCCGCACAACTCGCGCTCGTCGCCTTATTGCTCCGACGTCGCCTTGATGATCGAAGCGCCGATCTGCCACGTCAACGGCGATAACCCGGAAGCCGTGGTCCACGTCGCCAAGATCGCCACTGAATTCCGTCAGCGCTTCCAGAAACCCGTCGTCATCGACATGTTCTGTTATCGCCGCTTTGGCCACAACGAGACCGACGAGCCGCTGTTCACGCAGCCGGCGATGTACAAGCGGATCAAGGGCCATCCCTCGGTCGCTGAAAAATATTCAAAATATCTCATCAGCGAAGGGGTGTTGAGCGCGGGAGATGTCGATGAAATGCGCGCCAAGGTGCGCGCCAATCTCGATAGCGAATTCGAACAGTCAGAAGCTTACAAGCCGAATAAGGCCGATTGGCTGGATGGCCGCTGGTCTGGCATCGCGCGCGCCAATGCGGATGAAAAGCGCGGCGGCAATACGGGCGTCGCTCTCGAAACATTGAAGGACGTCGGCAAGCGCCTCACCGTCATTCCCAAAGACCTGAACGTCCACAAGACGATCGGCAAACTGCTCGAACGCCGCCGCGAAATGGTCGAAGGAGGACTGGGCATAGACTGGTCGATGGCTGAGCATCTGGCGTTCGGCACCTTGATGATGGAGGGCTTCCCGGTGCGTCTCTCCGGTCAGGACAGCGAGCGGGGGACGTTCTCGCAACGCCACGCGGTTTTGATCGACCAGGATTCCGAACGCCGCTTTGCGCCCCTGAAACACATGGCGCCGAATCAAGCGCGCTTCGAAGTCGTCAACTCGATGCTGTCGGAGGAAGCCATTCTCGGATTCGAGTATGGCTATTCGCTCAGTGAACCAAATACTTTGACACTCTGGGAAGCCCAGTTCGGCGACTTCGCCAACGGCGCCCAGGTTATTTTCGACCAATTCTTGTCGTCGGGAGAGCGCAAGTGGCTGCGCATGTCTGGCCTGGTTTGCCTTCTGCCGCACGGTTACGAAGGCCAGGGTCCGGAGCACTCGTCCGCCCGTCTCGAACGCTTTCTGCAGCTCTCGGCTGAAGACAACTGGCAGATCGCCAACTGCACGACGCCCGCAAACTATTTCCATATTCTGCGCCGCCAACTGCATCGCGACTTCCGCAAACCGCTCATTCTGATGACGCCAAAGTCGCTTCTTCGGCACAAGCGCGTTGTGTCACGCCTCGATGAAATGGGCCCCGGGACGACTTTCCATCGCGTACTATGGGATGACGCGCAACTGCCCGGCTATTCGAAAATTCGTTTGCGCGCGGACGCCGCAATCAAACGCGTCGTCTTGTGTTCGGGCAAAGTCTATTTCGATTTGTTTGAAAAACGCGAGGAAGCCGGCCGCGACGACGTTTACATCATCCGCCTCGAACAGATGTATCCGTTTCCCGCCCGCGCGCTCATCCAGGAACTTACGCGCTTCCCAAATGCGGAACTTATCTGGTGTCAGGAAGAGCCGAAGAACATGGGTGCATGGACATTCGCGCATCCTAATATCGAGTGGGTACTGGGTCACACGCCGTCAACGGCGAAGACTGTGCGCTATGTGGGACGGCCCGCGTCGGCCTCGACGGCGACAGGACAGCTTTCACAGCACATCAAGGAACAAACGGCCCTCGTCACGGACGCACTCGGGCTATAACGGCGATAAGGGAAGGACGAGACGGTTATGACAATCGACATCCGCGTTCCGGTGCTTGGTGAAAGCGTCACGGAAGCGACCGTTGGCAAGTGGTACAAAAAGCCAGGCGACGCGGTCAAAGCCGATGAACCGCTTGTTGAACTTGAAACCGATAAGGTGGCGATCGAGGTTCCAGCGCCCGCAAACGGGGTCATGGGCGATATTCTGGTGCAGCAGGGTATGACGGTTGCGGTCGGCACAATTCTCGCCGGCTTGAAAGAAGGTCCCGCCGCGCCAGCTGCAAAAGCGGCTGTCGTAGCTGCGGCTCCTGTTTCGTCCGCGGCGCCATCCCGCGCGACGGCACCCGCTCCGGCGCAACTGAAAACCGAAATGCCGCCGAGCCCCGCCGCCCGCAAGGCACTTGAAGAAGCCCGGCTTGAACCCGCCGATGTCGCGGGCTCAGGCAAGCGCGGTCAAGTCCTGAAAAGCGACGTCCCAGCCGGACCAGCCGGGGCACAATCCAAAGCGCCGCCTGCAAGTCCCCAAAATTCAACCGGGCCCGCCCCGGTGCCGCTAGCTGTTGCAGTCCAGGCGCCACTTCCCGTCCCCATGAAGGATCTGCGGCTTCCATCTGGCGCTAACGATGCAGCGCGCGAAGAACGCGTGCGCATGTCGCGTCTGCGCCAGACCATCGCACGGCGCCTCAAGGACGCACAAAACACCGCCGCCATGCTGACGACGTTCAACGACGTCGACATGACGGCCGTGATGGCCATGCGCAATCAATACAAAGAGCTTTTCGAGAAGCGTCACGGGGTTAAGCTTGGCTTCATGGGCTTCTTCGTCAAAGCCTGCATCCAAGCGCTGCGCGATATTCCATCGGTCAACGCCGAAATCGACGGCGACGAGATCGTTTACAAGAATTATTACCACGTCGGCGTAGCCGTCGGCACCGACAGGGGGCTTGTCGTTCCGGTCGTGCGTGAAGCCGATCGCATGAGCCTCGCGGAAATCGAGCAGCGCATCAACGAATTCGGTCACCGCGCGCGGGACGGCAAGCTGACCATCGACGAAATGCAAGGCGGCACGTTCACGATCTCGAATGGCGGCGTTTACGGTTCCATGATGTCGACGCCGATCCTTAACGCGCCGCAGTCTGGCATTCTCGGCATGCACCGCATCGAAGAGCGTCCTGTTGTGCGGGCCGGCCAAGTCGTGGTCAGGCCCATGATGTATTTGGCGCTATCCTATGACCACCGCATCGTCGATGGCAAGGAAGCGGTCACCTTTCTGGTGCGCGTGAAGGAATGCCTCGAAGACCCGCAGCGCTTTATTCTGGAGCTGTAGGGTTGGAAGGCGAGCCTGCGAGACTTGCAAAGCTTTTCAGAGTTCGGTGCAGTTCAAAACCGGGACTCGATCAGCTTTGGCTATTCGGAAGCCGGGCAAAAGGAACGTTTTCGCCAGGCAGCGATATTGATCTCGGCTATGTGATGGTGGGCGCGACTGCAGGCGAGCGAGCGGGAAATTGGTGCGCACTGACGCAAAACTATAAACAAGAGTTAGACGCAATCTCCATAGGTGTTCCCGTTAGCGCAACTCACTGGGACCCAGAGACGTCAGATGGAATAGTTGCGAATGCCATTCGCGAACACGGTATCTTGCTTTTCAATCGGTTCAGCAATTCTAATTCTCCGGCCACTTCCCCCTCCCCCTTGCGGGCAGGGGAATCGCATTTGAAAACGGTTAAATTCGCTTGAGTGGCGGCGAATCATGGATTCTTGAGGAGGCTTCCGGAAAAGAGGGAGGCTCCGATGCTTTCGCTTGTTGCTCATTTTGCCGTTGTGCCCGACCCGCGTG
>JANOKZ010000073.1:0-34549 GCA_031419515.1 Hyphomicrobium sp. | reverse complement strand
CTACTAAATTATTCAATGAAAATTGGAGCGGGCGAAGGGGATCGAACCCTCGACCCCGACCTTGGCAAGGTCGTGCTCTACCGCTGAGCTACACCCGCATCCATCTTAGGGTCAGCGCTTTTGGCGCTTCGAGACACGCCTTATGGCTTATGTCACTATGCTTTGCAAGAGCCCTCTAAAAGCCTCTTGTATCGCTGGGAAACAAGGGGTTTAAGCCGAAGGGAACAGCCATCCGCCGCCCCCAATTGCCAAGTTAGTTGCCGAGGGCCCCTTGAACACAAAACCGATCGATCGCGCCGCGCTCCTGGATCATCTGGCAGCGATGGGAATCACCACAACGACAGTGGATCATCCCGCCGCCCACACGGTCGCCGAAAGCAGCACAATCGAAATTCCGTTGCCGGGCGCCCATACGAAGAACTTATTCCTCAAAGACGAGGAAGGAACGCTTCTGCTCGTCGTGGCCAAAAGCTCGACAAAAGTGGATTTGAAGCTCTTGGCTCGCAAACTCGGTACTGGCCGCCTGTCATTCGGCAAGCCTGAAATCTTGATGGAAGCGCTGGGCGTTTCGCCCGGTTCGGTCACGGCCTTCTCAATCATCAACGATCGAAAGCGGCGCGTTCGTGTCATTATGGACCAGGAATTGGCTGCGCACGACAGTGTGAACTGTCATCCGCTTGAGAACACCGCGACGACGAACATTGCATTGGCCGACCTTTTGCGGTTCATTCGCGAGAGCGGCCATGAGCCCAAGACACTCGGACTAGAGACACTCGGACTTGCGAGCACTTAGTTCCAAGAATCGGATGAAGCAGGTAAGGACAAGCGTTTGATGGACTTCGGGACTCGCAAAAACGCACCGGCAAACCCAGGTGACGGCGATATTATCAAGGACGGTACGACGGCCAGCTTTGTGAAGGACGTCATCGAGGCGTCAAAAGACGTTCCCATCATTGTTGACTTCTGGGCGGCGTGGTGCGGCCCCTGCAAGCAGTTGACGCCGATCATTGAGCGCGTCGTACGGGCGTACGCTGGCAAGGTTCGTCTCGTCAAAATTGACGTTGATTCGAACCAAGCGGTTGCCGCGCAATTGCGCATCCAATCGATGCCGACAGTTTACGCTTTTCGCGATGGCCGGCCGATGGATGGTTTCGTTGGAGCGCAATCGGAAAGCGAAGTTCGCGCATTTGTCGAACGCCTTGTCGGTGCTGAAGAAGCGAACGATATCGAAGCCGTTCTGAATTCTGCCGCCGAACTGATCGAAGAGGGCGATCTTCAGGGCGCCGCCGAGATTTATGCGGCCATTCTGCAGGAGGATCGCGAGAACGTGGCAGCACTTGCCGGACTTGCGCAGTGCTACCTGATAACCGGCGATCATGAACGCGCCCGTCAAACCATTTCCCTTATTCCCCCGGACAAGCGCGGCGTCCCAACGGTAGAGGCTGTGAATGCGGCATTGGACTTGGCGGAAAAAGCGGCAAGCGTTGGCGATCTGACCGGGTTTGAATTGCGGCTGAACGCCGATCCGGCAGACCATCAAGCGCGTTATGAATTAGCTGTTGGCCTTGCGGGGGCCGGAAAAAAAGCCGAAGCTCTTGAGCACCTCTTGGAAATCGTGCGCCGTGACCGCAAATGGAATGAAGAGGCAGCGCGCAAGCAATTGCTGCAGTTTTTTGAAGCCTGGGGTTCGAAGGAACCTCTGGTTGGCGAAGGACGCCGCCGGTTATCGTCGCTGTTGTTCCGCTAGCCGTGCGCATCAAGACGACCGTCCCGCAGGCTTGCTGCATTGAGTACAAGGAGACGTGAACTCGTGGGACTTGCACAGCGCTATCGCAGGCCAGCCGACCTTCCGCCGAGGATTGCGGTGTTCCCCCTGAGAGGCGCCATTTTGCTGCCGCGAGCCACCCTACCGCTCAATATCTTCGAGCCACGCTACCTGACTATGATCGACGACGTGATGTCGGGCGATCGGGTGCTCGGAATTCTTCAACCCTCACGGACCGAAGACGAGGACAGCGGCGAGAGCCCCATGGGCAAATCGTTCGGATTGCACCGCGTCGGTTGTGCCGGACGTATCACATCATATCAGGAGCTGGACGATGGCCGCTATGTCATCACGCTTACTGGCCTTACGCGCTTCGACGTCATCGACGAAGCAGTCACCGGCAAAGCCTATCGCGTCATGAGCGTCAGTTATGATCGCTTCGCGCCGGATTTAACGACGGGCCTCGGCGAAGAATCGGTTGATCGCCCGAACTTGATGCGTGTGCTGAAAAGTTATCTTGAGGCCAACGAACTCAAGACCGATTGGGCGGCGATCCAGAGAGCTTCGAACGAATATCTGATCAACGCGCTTTCGGTCATGTGTCCGTATGGGCCGGAGGAAAAGCAAGCCTTGCTTGAGGCGGCCGATCTCAAAACCCGGGCCGAAGTGCTTGTGGCGCTGGCCGAGATCGAACTCGCGTCCAACGGCAGCAGCGGCACAACTCTGCAATAGAGGTTAGAGGCCATGTCGAATGATGAGCCGGATAGTGCGCCGCCACACGCCGTCGATCCGAGGCTGCTGGAGTTGCTTGTGTGCCCGCTCACCAAGACCAGACTTGAATACGATGCCGTGAAACAGGAATTGATCAGCCGTGCCGCAGGACTTGCGTTTCCCATCAAGAATGGAGTGCCGCTGCTGATCTCGGACGCGGCCCGGCCACTTGACGACGGCGACGCACCCGTGCGGCCACGTGCGCCACTGCCAGACTTTTAGTGTCTCGGTCTTAACTATGTTGGCCCCTTGTGCCGCCAATAAAACCCTTTTGGCACAGTTAATCATGCTGATTCAGGGTTTGTAAAACACCGCGGGCGTACGTCAGCACGTACATAAACCTTGTGGTGCGGGCGTTGAGAGAAAATCTCAGAATACAAGAAAAGACGGTCCGGCAAGCTGACGGCTTGGCAGCGCGTGGTTCCTCGCGGCTGACGGCAATGGGCGCGGCTGCGTTCAGGAAAACCATGGCGCGCTTTCTGGCGATCGCCAGTCTGATCGTGATCGCGGCGGGGCTTGCCATGTCTGATCATGTCATGTCTGATCATGCGATTGTTTGGCCGGACGCCGCCCTGCTTGTTGGCGCAATTTTCAGTCTCGTTGCCGTTCTTGTCGCGCTTGCCGCCGCAAGTGAACCCAAGGAAGCGGCCCGCCGCTTTTCGGAAATGCAAGGCGAGGGAATTGAGAGCCGCCTCGAGCAACTCAAAGACGCGCAGTGGGTGCTGAGCGAAAACGAGACGCGTTACCGCGACTTGCTGGATACTCAAGACGTTATGATTTCGCGCCGCGACGAGCGCGGCCGTTTAGTCTTCGTCAACAAGGCGTTCTGCAGCGCCTTCGGCGTTTTGCCATTGGAGGTGTTAGGCAAGAAATTCACGCCAAATATTTTGGATGGCCAAGTCTATGCACCTCTATCCACTGAGCGCGATAAACGCCGTTGCTACGAAGAGCTGGTTCAAACCCAACGCGGCCCGCGTTGGATCTCATGGGAAGAGCAGCTTGTTCACTTGGGCTCGGGTTACGAGGTACAGTCGATCGGCCGCGACGTGTCAACTGAGCGGGAAGCCGAAGCGCTTCTGACCGAAGCTCGCGATCAGGCCCAATCGGCGAACCGGGCTAAGTCACGTTTTCTAGCCGCAATGAGTCACGAAATCCGCACTCCGATGAACGGCATTCTCGGCATGACCGGTCTTCTGGCCGATACGCCGCAGACCGGCGAGCAGCACACCTATCTCGCCGCGATCGACAAATCGGCGCGCGCACTTCTGGCCCTGATCGACGAGATCCTCGATTTCTCCAAGATTGAAGCCGGCAAGATGGAGCTGATCCATGCGCCGTTCGGCTTGCGCAATTGCGTGATGGGCGCCATCGATCTTCTGGCTCCGCGTGCGCGCGAGAAAGATCTGGATCTAAAATGGTCGTTTGCGCCCAATCTTCCGCAAACCTTTTCCGGCGATGAGTTTCGCGTGCGCCAGATTGTGCTCAATCTCTTGTCGAACGCTGTCAAATTCACCGACACCGGGCACGTTCGCGTCACCGTAACTCTGGTCGAGAATGATAGCGTTCAGGGTTCGCCCAATATTGCAATTACGGTCGCGGATACAGGCATAGGCCTCGCCGCCAGCGACATGAAAAAATTGTTCGATGAGTTTGAGCAGGCCGAGTCAGTCATTTCCCGGCGCCAGGGCGGTACCGGACTTGGCCTCGCCATCTCCAAGCGGCTGGCGCGCGCCATGGATGGGGATATCACCGCCGACGGCGCGCCTGGACGAGGCGCAACCTTCACCGCTTGCCTTTATCTTGAGCAAGTAGCCGCCGAGGCCCAGCATGTGGCCCCGAACTCTTCGCCACTTACGCCAAACGAGGGCGGCCCTGCCGCGCGAAGTCTGATGGTGTCAGCTGATGACAGGAGACGGCCGCGCGTGCTCATTGCCGAGGATAACGAGATCAACGCTCTTTTGGCGCGCCGTGTCGTTGAAAAGGCCGGATGCGATCCCGCCGTCGTTGGAACAGGCGCCGAAGCTGTGTCGGCTGTCAAAGACATGTTGCGGGCCGGAGGCGAATCCATCGATCTCATATTGATGGACGTTTTCATGCCGGGTCTCGATGGTATGGAAGCGGCCCGCGAGATCCGGCGCTTATTCGGGGAACGCAACGAGCTGACTTCAGGCGGTCCAAAACGGCCCCCGATTATCGCACTGACCGCCAACGCCTTCGCCGAAGACCGGCAACGATGCCTCGCGGCTGGCATGGATGACTACTTGGCCAAACCTTTCGACGCGGCCGATCTTAAGACCCTGCTCGATCGCTGGGTCGGGACGCAGGGACCGGACGTGACGGCGTTATAGCCGCCTCCGGACGCCTAGGGTCGTCACGCACCCGATGGACAATCTCAAAACTGTCATGGAATCGTGCTAGCGACACCCCTATAGGTAAAGCAATCGGGCGCAATTCGGGGTCGATCGCGATATGCAGGATTTCAGGCCGGGCAGAGTGCAGCGGGGCACACTCGAAGCCTTCCAGGCCCTACCCAAGGGCCTTGCTGCGCTGAAAGCGATTAAAGACAAAACGTCCGGCATCGCGAATTTCACGCGCCAACTTGAGCCAAAGATTTATGGCCGTGTTGGCGATCTCGAAGTGCGGCTGGCTCGCACGCGGGCGGAAATCAAACTCGCGCAGCGGCTGCGCTATCAAGTCTTCTACGAAGAGATGTCGGCGGTGCCGAGCCGGCTCGCACAATTCCGCCGCCGCGACGAAGACGCCTATGACGCGATTTGCGACCACCTGCTTGTGGTCGATCTCAGCAAGACCGACGGTCAGTCACATGGGACGCGGTGGCCTATGCCGCTCGTCGCCGGCACCTATCGCGTGCTTCGCCAGGACGTTGCGGAACGTTCGCTCGGATTTTACACGGCCGGCGAATACGACATCAAGCCCTTGCTCAATGCACGTTCTCCCGGCTACCGGTTCATGGAGCTTGGGCGCTCGTGTGTGCTGGCGCCATACCGCAACAAGAGAACCGTCGAGCTGCTTTGGCACGGACTGTGGACCTACGTGCGGGAACATAAGATCGACGTCATGTTGGGGTGTGCGAGCTTCGAAGGAACGGATCCTGACGAGCATGCGATGGCCTTGAGCTTCCTGCATCATCACGCGCTTTCGCCGCCCGAGTGGCGCTGCAGCGCGCACGCTTCGCTCCACGTGTCCATGGCCCGGCTGCCGAAAGACAAAATCGATGCAAAAGCGGCGCTCAAGGTCATGCCGCCGCTCATCAAAGCCTACTTGCGTCTTGGCGCCACCGTTGGCGACGGCGCGGTCATCGACCGGCAATTCGGCACAACCGACGTGCTCATTATGCTGCCGGTCGAGAATATCGATCCCAAGTACTTCGGTCACTACGGCCAGCCGGACGAAAAAAAGAGCCGGATTGCGGTGGATGCTTGAGTCCCCCTCCCCTTCTCGCCTAAGGCGAGCCTTCGGCTCGACGCGGGGAGGGGTTAGTGAGTTCGGTGAATTGGAAACGAACCACTTGTTGGGTAGAAGCCGCTCTGCACTCGGCTGAAACCCAACATCACACGGCAAAAACATGCTATCAAAAATTCGAATTTGTGGCGTTGGGTTTCGGCCGCGTTTTGTTGCTGCATTCCGCAGGCGGATTGGCGGCCTCTACCCAACCTACGGCTACGGCCAGCCGGACGAAAAAAAGAGCCGGATTGCGGTGGATGCTTGAGGGGCGGCGGTGTGGCGTCGGAACGATCTGCCTTGCTTGAGTGCGGTTGAGGGGTCGGCAAGGCAAGGCCGGTTCATCTAACCTTGACGACGACCTTGCCTTTGGAACGTCCCGTTTCGATGTACGCTATGGCGTCCATGGTCAGTTCGAATGGAAAAACCCGATCCACGACTGGGCGGATGATGCCGGATTCGATGAGCGGCGTAATCTTGCTCAACTGCTCGCCGTTCGCCTTCATGAATAGAAACGAATAGCTGACGCGATGACGTTTGGCCTTCCTGCGGATACCGAAACTTAAAAGGCGCATGACCTGCTGCAAGAACCAGTTCGATCCAATCTCCTTGGCGAAGGCCGCATCCGGCGGACTGGAGATGGAGATGAGCTTGCCGCCAGGCTTCAGCACCTTAAGAGACTTTTCAAGTGTGTCCTTGCCTAAACTGTTCAACACGACGTCGTAGCCGCTCAGGACTTTCTCGAAGTCCTCTTGTCTGTAGTCGACGACGACATCCGCGCCGAGGCTTTTGACCAGATCGGCATTCGCCGCACTCGTCGTCGTCGCGACAGTCGCGCCGATGTGCTTTGCCAGCTGGATAGCGAATGTGCCGACCCCGCCGGAACCCGCATGAATCAGAACCTTCTCGCCCTTCTTCAGGTTCGCGCGGTCTATCAAGACTTGCCAAGCCGTCAGGCCCACAAGAGGAATGGATGCCGCCTCTTCCATTGTTAGGTTCTGAGGCTTTATCGCCACGTCATCTTCATTCATGGCAATGAATTCCGCGAACGCCCCGATCCGGTCCTGGTTCGGCCGCGCATAGACCTCGTCGCCCGGTTTGAAGCGCCGCACCTTGGACCCGACCCGGACCACCCGACCCGCCACATCGTTGCCCAGGATCAGCGGCAACCTATAAGGCAATATGAGCTTGAATTCGCCGTCGCGAATTTTCGAATCGAGAAGGTTCACGCTCGCGGCGTGGATCTCGACCATCACGTCATCATCGCGTAACTCCGGAACAGGCATTTCGCGAATGCCCCCGCCACTGCCGTACCGGTCGACGACGAATGCCTTCATGGTTCTTTCTCTTGGTGTTTGTCGCCGCCGGGACGGCCAACCTGATCACGCCGTAGACAGAAATCGCTCGATCTCCGCCGCTATTTCCACAGGGTGCTGTTGATGAGGTCCGTGCCCGGACAGCGGATACACGGCGACCTGTGCGTTTGTAAGTTCTCGAAAAAGCAGCCAGGTGTTCTTCAGCGGAAAGAACGGATCTCTGTCGCCGGAAACGATGAGAAAAGGCTGCTTCAATTGCTTCAGTCGCGCGTAATGGTCAGTCTGACCGCCCATAAATCCTGAGACCGCCTCGACCATCTTGGAGATGATCTCCGGCCCAACGACGGGTTCGCGATCCTTGCGGATGCCCATGCGGTCTATGAACCCTTGCGTTTCTTTTTCGCGGCCCTCGGCGAAGAATAGATAGCGGACGTCTTCGAAGGCATAGGTGTCCTTCAAGGCAATGCCAAACACAATATCGGTCGGAGGTGCCGTCTCGGCGTTACCGGCCGGCCCAGTGCCGATCCCAATCACTTTGCGAACGAGCTTAGGCTCTTGAAGGGCAATGGTCTGACAGACGAAGCCGCCCATCGAGAACCCCAAGACGTCAATTTGAGTGTGTCCAAGCGCGCGCGCGAAGGACGCGGCATTGCGCCCCTTCTCGTCGAAGTCCTTGGCGGGGGCGCCAGTGGAGGAACCAACCGCGGCGTCGCTGAACAGGATGACGTGGCGCGTTTTGGCGAGTTCATCGACAAACGCCGGATCCCAATCGTCCAACGTGCCGCGGAAGCGGTGCAGAAAGAGTACGGGTGTGGGATCCGCCAGCTTTGCCGGGCGAAGCTCGCGGTAGGCATAGCTCACATCCCCAACATTGAGGTGCTTGGTCTCGACATTTGTGGCGTTTGTCAAAGTATCCTCCATGATTTCAGACTTAAGTGCCAATGGGCCGTCAAACTGCGAAAAGCGCTGGCTGCGGCCTCACACCGTGACAACAATTTTTCCGAACTGGGCGTTTGATTCCAGGTATCGATGCGCTTCCACGATTTGGTCGAATGGAAAGGTCTTGGCGATCACCGGCTTCAATGTCCCAGCTTCCAAACCGCGTGTGATGAAGGCTATAGCCGCCTCTCGACGCGCGTTGTCGGCGAGGATTTCGAACAGGGTGTAGCCTCTGAGGCTAAGCCCCTTCATGAAGGCTGGACCGACTGGGAATGTCGTGGGCGCAAGGCTCAAGGCACCGTAAAGAAACAGCGTGCCACCCGGTGACATGGTTTGCGCGAGTTTGTCGATCCCCGGACCGCCGATAGGATCGAATACAATCCGGGCGCCTTTTCCGCTCGTGATTGCGTTGATTTGTTCGACCATATCCTGCTCTTCGGTAACGACAACGTGCATGGCACCTGCCGCCTTCAAAGCAGCCACTTTGGCGCTAGTGCGCGTGGTCGCGATGGAGATTGCGCCAACACTGTTGACGATTTGTATGGCCGCGATACCCACACTGGACGATGCCGCCGTAATGACGACGGCGTCGCCCTTCCCAATTTTGGCAATGTCGATGAGGGCTCCGTAGGCTGTTACGTAGGCCATCCAAACTGCAGCTGACTGGACTGCGCTCAGTCCCTTTGGCCGCTTAACCACGGCATAGGAGGGAACGACCGCGACCTCTGCGTATACGCCGTAGTCATTGAGCGAAAAATTCGGGATCACGCTGACAGGCTCGCCGATGCTGAACCCGCTTACGCCCGGACCCAACTCTACGACGACGGCTGATGCCTCGCAGCCGTTGAGAGACGGAAGCACGGGTGTCTGCAGATAGACTCCCGCCCTGTACATTTGCTCGGCGCGGTTGAGACCGATGGCTTCGATGCGAACGCGCAGCTCGCCGTCTTTGAGCGGCCGGTCTGGAAGCTCTTCGATTTCCAAAACTTCTGGGCCGCCAAGGCGGTGGAAGCGCACAACACGGCTCATATTTGATCTCCCCAACTCTTTTGATTACGAGCGTAATTATTTGCGTTAGATGACGATCGCAATTATATTTGTCAAGTCGAATCTCCAACCAAGGCTGAGACATGCGTGTTTCCAAAGAGAAGGCGGCCGAAAACCGTGAGCGAATTCTGAGGGAAGCCTCGCGACTCATGCGGGAGCGCGGGATTTCCGGAGCAGGCGTCGACGCCCTGACCGAGGCGGCGGGCATGACCCACGGCAGCCTCTACAGCCAGTTTGGCTCAAAGGAGCGGCTTGTCGAAGAAGCACTGGAACACGTGATCGCCGCCAAGGGCCAGGAAATGGGTGGGATTTCCACTCTCCGCCGCTACGTCTCGGACTACCTATCGGCTGAGCATCGCGACAAGCCCGGATGCGGCTGCCCTCTGGCGGCCTTGGTTTGTGAAATGCCGCGTCAAAGCCAAAGCGTGCGCGAGCGATTCACAAGCGGATTGCGAGGCATGATCAAGCAGCTAAGCGGACGAATGGAGCCTGGGCTGAAACAGCGGCAGCGCGATGAAGAGGCACTCGCGATGGTGGCATCTCTGGTTGGGGCTCTCGTGCTTGCCCGTGCAGTGGACGATCCTAAACTGTCGGATGATATTCTTCGTGCCACCAGGGCAAATCTGGAGAGATAAGCAACGAAGGGCCTGGCACAATCAAAACGTGCCGCAGGTTCTTCCGGTCGGGGTCACAAAGCCAACCCCACCACCACAAAAAAACCGGCTCGCTTTCCCGAACCGGTTCCTCGCATGCCATTCTCGGCACTGTAGGCAACCTACCCCAAAGGAGCGTTGCGCTCAACAGACAATCGTCCTTAACGCCGGCGAAAATGACAACGCGCCCCGGATTTCACGGGTTAAGCAACCTCACACCCGCCCCGCTCCATACGCTGCAAGTGCCGCCATATTGACGACGTCGGCGTCGGTCGCGCCGAACGAACAGATCTGCACCGAATGAGAAAGCCCAACGATCATCGGCCCAATGATGGTTGCGCCGCCAAGCTCCTTCAGCATTTTTGTCGAAATAGATGCTGCGTGGAAAGCGGGCATCACCAGCACATTGGCGGTATCCGACAAACGGCAGAACGGATAATGCCCCATCAGCGCCTTGTTCAGCGCAACGTCGGCTGCCATATCGCCGTCGTACTCGAAATCAACCTGGCGCTCGTCGAGGATTTTGACCGCTTCAAGCACCTGGTCGGAGCGTTCGCCGCGCGGCTGCCCGAACGTCGAATAGGCGAGCAGGGCGACGCGCGTTTCGATGCCAAGATTGCGGGCGGCGCGGGCGGCTTCGGTTGCGATATTGGCGAGTTGTTCGGCGGTTGGCATGTCGTGAATGCTGGTATCGGCGATGATAACGGCACGGCCGCGGCACAGCGCCAGCGACACGCCAATGACGTGGCGTCCCGGTTTTTCATCAAGGACACGATGTACGTCGCGATAAACGCTGGTCCAGTTGCGCGTGACGCCCGAGACCATGGCATCGGCATATCCGTGCACGACCATGAGCGCGCCAAACACATTTCGCTCATTCGCAACAAGCCGCTGGCAATCGCGTTTCAGATAACCGCGGCGCTGGAGACGGGCGTAGAGAAACTCCGTGAATTCTTCGATGTGAGGCGATGTGCGCGTATCGACAAGTTCGAAGTCGCTTTTCAGCGGTACACCTAGTTCGCGGAAGCGTTCGGTCACGACTTCACGGGTGCCGATCAGAATGGGTTGCCCGAATCCTTGGTTGAAAAATGAGTTGGCGGCGCGGATGACAACCTGATCTTCGCCTTCCGTAAAGACCACGCGTTTCGGCTCACTTCTGACTTTATCAAAAGTCGATTGCAGCCAGCCAACGATTGGGTCAAGCCGGCCTTTGAGGCGCGCGACATAGGCATCGAGATCGACGATGGGTTTTCTGGCGACGCCTGAATCCATCGCCGCTTTGGCAACGGCGGCGGGCACGTGCGACATGAGCCTTGGATCGAAGGGCGCGGGGATGATATAGCCCGGACCGAACATGGGACGTTCGCCGTGGAATGCGGCCATCACCTGATCGGGCACTTCGGCGCGCGCGAGTTCGGCAATCGCTTCGGCAGCGGCAATCTTCATTGCGTCGTTGATGGTCGTCGCCTGAACGTCGAGTGCGCCCCGGAAGATAAAGGGAAAACACAAAACATTGTTGATCTGGTTTGGGTAGTCGGAACGGCCTGTCGCCATGATCGCGTCGGGCCGCACGGCGTGCACGTCGTCGGGACTGATCTCCGGATCGGGATTGGCCATCGCGAAAATGAGCGGCTTTTCTGCCATGGAGACGACCATGTCGCGCGACACGACACCAGCTGCTGAAAGGCCAAGAAATATATCGGCGCCCTTCATCACTTCAGCCAGGTGGCGCGCCTTGGTCTTCTGCGCGAACGGTGCCTTGTAGGGATCCATCAGTTTGGTGCGGCCTTCGTAGACAACGCCTTCGATATCGGAAACGAAAACGTTTTCCCGCTTGAGGCCGATCTTCAAGAGCAGATTGAGACACGCGAGCGCCGCCGCCCCCGCTCCGGCGCACACAAGCTTCACCTTGGCGATATCTTTGCCAACAACTTTCAAGCCGTTGAGGACGCCGGCCGCGACCACAATCGCCGTGCCATGCTGGTCGTCGTGGAACACGGGAATGTCGAGCAGCTCTTTGAGCCGTTCTTCGATGATGAAGCAGTCCGGCGCCTTGATGTCTTCGAGGTTGATGCCGCCGAACGAGGGCCCGAGATATCGCACTGAGTTGATGAACGCTTCGACATCCTCCGTATCAACGAGAAGGTCGATCGAGTCGATGTCGGCGAAGCGCTTGAAGAGTGCCGCCTTGCCTTCCATGACAGGTTTTGCGGCGAGTGGACCGAGATTGCCGAGGCCAAGGATCGCCGTGCCGTTCGAGACAACCGCGACCAGATTGCCCTTGTTGGTGTAGGCATAAACGTCGGCAGGATTGTGCGCGATGGCTTGTACAGGGACCGCCACACCCGGCGAATAGGCGAGTGCCAGGTCGCGCTGGGTGGCGAGCGGTTTTGTCGGCGTGATTTCGAGCTTGCCGGGCTTGCCGCCGGCGTGAAACTGCAAGGCTTCTTGGGCCGTGAATCGCGCGGCACGGAATTGTGTGGCCATGGTGGCGTCTACCGTTGGAATCGTTGAATGTGGCGGGCTTCCCGGAACCGGATCGCGACGTGCGGACGAAAGGAACCCCGATGAACCCGCACACTAGGTTGTGGTTCGTTCTCGCACAACCTATGCATAGACAGGGCTTTCGTAGTATCCGCCGTGAGGACAGCGGCATATTCTCGCGCCGGCGCGCCATTAGCAATGAAGCCGATAGGCGCGGCCACCAATGATAGGAATTGAATTCTAAGGTCATGTCGAAACGGCGCGCCCCAGAAACTGACGTAGAAGAGGAGGGCGAACCCGCACCTCTAGTGCCGGATGCGTTTGCGCAACCGGAACCGGGCGAATCGCGTATCGCGCCCATCGATGCCACGCCCTCCATGGCGCAGTACCTCGAAATCAAGGCGGCCAATCCAGACAGTCTGCTCTGGTATCGCATGGGCGATTTCTACGAATTGTTTTTTGAGGACGCGGCGGTGGCGTCGCAAGCGCTCGGCATTGTTCTCACCAAACGCGGTAAGCACGCAGGATCGGACATTCCGATGTGCGGCGTGCCGATCCACCGCGCCGACGAGTATCTGCAGCGTTTGATACGCCAAGGTTATCGCGTGGCGGTGTGCGAACAACTCGAAGATCCAGCCGAAGCGCGCAAGCGCGGTGCTAAAGCCGTCGTCAAGCGCGACGTTGTGCGGCTCGTCACGCCCGGCACGTTGACGGAAGAGGCGCTGCTTGACGCGAAGGCGCGCAATTATCTGACCGCCATATTCCGGCACGGCGAAGCGAGCGGCTCCGCGCTGTCTCCGAGCGCAACGCTGGCTTTGGCATCGATCGATATTTCTACCGGCGAGTGCGAAATCGGCGAAGTCATGGGACCCGATCTCGCGGGCGAACTCGTGCGCTTAGCGCCGGGCGAGGTCATTGCGTCCGATGTTTTCTTGAGCGATGACACAGTGCGCCGCTGGATCGACATCGCAGGTGCCAAGCCGACGCCCGTTCCATCGAACTACTTTGACAGCTTATCGGGCGAGCGCGATCTGAAGGCACGCCTTGGCGTCAAAGAACTTGGCGCCTTCGGCACGTTCTCGCGCGCAGAACTCGCGGCGGCCGGGGCCGTGCTCAAATATATCGATCTCACACAAATGGGGCGCAAACCGCTTTTGCGGGCGCCTAAGAAAACAGGCTCCGATTCCATTTTGACAATCGACGCCGCCAGCCGCGCCAGCCTCGAACTGGTGCGCTCGTCATCGGGCGACAAGGCCGGGAGCTTGCTCGCCGCGATCGACCGGACGGTAACGGGCGCGGGCGCGCGCGAATTGCAAGCTCGCCTTGCAAGTCCTTTAGCAAATGTGGAAGCGATCGAAGCCCGCTTGGACGCAGTCAGTTTTTTGGCTGAGCGGCCCCGGCTGAGCGATGACGTGAGAGACGCGTTGCGCATCGCGCCCGACATAGCGCGCGCGCTCACTCGTCTCGCATTTGGCCGTGGCGGCCCGCGCGACCTCGGCGCCGTGCGTGATGGACTGGGTGCAGCAGCCGTTTGCTGCACAACACTCAAACAATCGTCCGATGGGCTCGGCCTGCCAAGCGCCCTGGATGACATCGCGAAACAACTCTCAGGCGTAGAATCGGCGCTTAATCAGGCACTCAATACGGCACTTGGCGAAGAACTTCCGCACCTGCGCCGTGATGGCGGGTTCATCAAAGCCGCCTACAGCAATGATCTGGATGAAGCGCGCCGCCTGCGTGATGACAACCGCACGGTGATGGCCGCGCTCGAAACGCGCTATATCGATGAGACGGGGGTCAAAACTCTCAAAGTCCGCCACAACAATATCTTGGGCTACTTTATTGAAGTGACCCAACTCAACGCCAAGCCCTTGCTTTCTCCCCCGCTCAATGAAAATTTCCGCCATCGCCAGACTATGGCCAATGCGGTGCGATTTACGACAGCGGAATTGATCGGGATCGAGGGCAAAATCGCGTCCGCAACCGAGCGGGCCCTCAATCTCGAACAGGATATTTTCAACGATTTGGCGCGCGCGATTTTGGAACAAGATCAGGCGCTCGGCCAGGCCGCGTCCGCGCTTGCGGCACTCGATTTTTACGCCAGTCTAGCGGTTTTGGCGCTCGAACAAAACTATGTCCGCCCAGTGATCGATGCTTCCGAAACGTTCGACATTCGTGGAGGCCGCCATTCGGTCGTCGAGCAGGCCTTGGCCAAATCTCAAGGTACCGCGTTTATCGAGAACGATTGCCTGCTGAGCCGTGCCGGTCCCGCAGCCCCGCCGGGGTTTGACGAAATGCCGGACGCACGCATTTGGCTCGTGACCGGCCCGAACATGGCCGGTAAGTCGACGTTCCTGCGCCAGAACGCATTGATCACGGTGTTGGCTCAGATCGGCTCTTATGTTCCGGCGAAGTCGGCACACATTGGCATTGTTGACCGGCTGTTTTCGCGCGTCGGGGCTTCAGACGATCTCGCGCGCGGCCGCTCAACCTTCATGGTCGAAATGGTCGAGACGGCTGCGATCCTGCATCAAGCGACAAATCGTTCGCTGGTCATTCTCGATGAGATCGGGCGCGGCACGGCAACGTTCGACGGTCTGTCGATCGCTTGGGCGACTGTCGAATATCTGCACGGCGTGACGAAAGCCCGGTGCCTTTTCGCAACCCACTATCATGAGTTGACGGCACTCGCCCGGCGGCTAACCGGGATCGCCAACGTGTCAATGGACGTGGCCGAATGGCATGACGAAATCGTCTTTCTGCACAAGGTGAAAGCGGGCGCGGCCAACAGGTCTTACGGAATTCAGGTCGCCAAGCTCGCGGGACTTCCGCAAAGCGTCGTCAGCCGGGCCGGTGAAGTTCTGGCGCTCCTCGAAAAGGGCGACCGCAGGCCGCGCGAAAAAGAGGCGGCCCTTGATGAACTACCGCTCTTTGCCGCCGTTCGTCCAAAAAGCGGACCAAGCCAGCCGGACACGTCCGCATTGGAAAAGTTGCTTGAAACGGTGCGTCCCGATGAACTGACGCCGAAGGCGGCGCTGGAAAAACTCTACGAACTCAAAAAAATCGCAGAGACCCTGCGTCAGAAAAAGCGGTAGTCTGCCACCATGCTCAAGCAGTCGCCTTACTTCGATCCACAGCTGTTGCGCGATGAGCTAACCGGCTTTTACAATGATCGCGTGGATCCCAGACTGGCGGTCGTTGAGCGCTTGAAAGCCTTGGTCAAGCACGCAAGGCAGGCAGCGCGCGAGCAGCTGGAAGCCACCGGAAAAGGCCGCAATTGTGCTGCCGCGCTGTCGCGCTTTCAAGACGAACTGATCCGGCTGATCTTCGACTACACGGTGGCCCACGTATACCGGGCCACGAACCCGTCGGATGCCGAGCGCATGTCCGTCGTTGCCACAGGGGGGTACGGCCGGGGACTTCTCGCGCCTGGGTCCGACATCGATTTGCTGTTTCTTCTCCCTTACAAGCAAACGCCCTGGGGCGAGAGCGTCGCAGAGTACATGCTCTATCTGCTGTGGGATCTCGGCTTCAAAGTTGGTCACGCGACGCGCACCGTCGATCAATGCGTGAAGCTCGGCACTGCAGACATTACCATTCGCACGGCCCTGCTTGACGCACGTCTTGTCCATGGAGACCGCCAGCTCTTCGCTGAATTCGAAGATCGTTTCCGCTCGAATGTGATCAAAGGGACGGCGCGCCAATTCATCGACGCCAAAATGAGCGAGCGCGACGAGCGCATCCGCCGGTCGGGCGAGAGCCGCTACAAAGTCGAACCCAACGTCAAGGATGGCAAGGGCGGCTTGCGCGATTTGCATACACTGCACTGGCTGTCGAAGTACATCTTCGGCCAAGAAGTCGGACAAGCCGCCGTTAAGGCCGGCATCTTTACGCCCGAAGAAGTGAAGACCTTCGGTAAGTGCGAAGATTTTCTCTGGAGCGTGCGTTGTCTGCTGCACTTCCTGACCGGCCGCGCCGAAGAAATCGTCTCATTTGATTTGCAGCCCGCTATGGCGGCCGCACTCAAGTATTCGGAACGCGGCGGCATGCGTGCGGTCGAGCGCTTCATGAAGCACTATTTTTTGGTTGCCAAAGAGGTTGGCGATCTCACGACAATTCTGTGTGGCGCGCTAGAGATGCAGCAGCTCAAGGCGTCACCAAGTCTCAGTCGCTTTTTCAAGCCGCTCGGTTGGGCTGGACGGCGGCAAGTGCGCCAGCGTACGGATTTCCGCGTCGATAACGAACGCCTCAATGTGTCAGACGCCGAAGTCTTCAAGCGCGATCCCGTCAATCTCATCCGCTTCTTCGCGCATGCAGAGAGCACAGGCGGATATCTGCACCCCAACGCGATTCGGCAACTGCGCCACTCGCTGCGCTTGATCGATGACAAACTAAGGTGCGACGTTGAAGCCAACCGCATCTTTCTTGAATTGCTGACACAATCGGCGAATCCTGAAGGCGTCCTGCGGCGCATGAACGAGGCCGGGGTCCTTGGTCGTTTCATCCCTGATTTCGGCCGCGTGGTCGCCATGATGCAATTCAACATGTATCACCACTTCACGGTGGACGAACATTTGTTGCGCACGGTCGGCAATCTCATTGAGGTTGAGAAGGGCGATGCGGCGGCAGAATTACCTTTGTCGACAGCGATCATCAAGTCGGTCCAGAACAGGCGCGCGCTCTATGTGGCGGCACTACTTCATGATATCGGCAAGGGACGCACCGAAGATCATTCCATCGTCGGCGCGCGCGTTGCCCGTGATCTATGTCCGCGTTTGGGGTTGACGGCGGCGGAAACGGAACTCGTCGCCTGGCTGATCGAAGAGCACTTGACGATGAGCAACGTTGCGCAATCGCGCGACATCTCCGATCCGAAGACCGCACAAGACTTTGCCGCTCGTGTGCAAAGCCCGGAGCGGCTCAATCTTCTCTTCCTCCTGACCATCGCCGATATCCGGGCCGTCGGTCCCGGAGTTTGGAATGGTTGGAAGGGGCAGCTGCTGCGTACTCTCTACTACGAAACTGAGCCGCTGGTGACGGGCGGACACACGCAAACCCGGCGCAAGGAACGCCTCGCCGAAGCCCAAGACGCATTGCGTAGCGCGCTGGCCAAATGGCCGGCAGCCGACGTGCAACATTTCATCGACCGGCACTACGCCAACTATTGGCTGCGAACCGACACAATGACGCAAGCGGAACACGCGGCGCTATTGCAGAGCGCAGAGCGTGCCGGCAAGCAGCTCGCCACAAGCGTCAAGACAGACAGCTTCACCGCCGTGACGGAACTTACTGTTCATGCGCCAAACCATCCCCGCCTTCTGGCCTTGTTTGCGGGCGCCTGTGCGGCGGCCGGCGCCAACATCGCGGGCGCTCACATCACGACCACGCGCGATGGATTTGCGCTCGATACGTTCTTGCTCAATCGCGAGTTTCCGAGCGACGACGATGAAATACGGCGCGCTAACCGGATCGGCGACACCATCGACCGGCTGCTGGATGGCAAGGAGCGACTTGCGGTGCTTCTGCAAAAGAAGCGTTCCGGTGTGCGCGGTGTCGAGGCATTTACGGTGGAGCCCGAAGTCATCATCAATAACGCATTGTCGGAGCGGCTAACCGTCATTGAGGTTGCCGGGCGGGACCGGCCAGGGTTGCTCTATGATTTGACGAGCAGCCTGTCGGACCTTTCCCTCGACATTACGTCGGCCCACATCACCACCTTCGGCGAAAAGGCGGTCGATGTGTTTTATGTCACGGATTTGACGGGAAAGAAGATTGTGAGCGAATCCCGGCAAATCACAATCCGGGAGCGGCTGACGACTGTGCTGGCGGGTGCCCAGGCAGGTGGCAACGCTAAATCGGAATAAGCTCATCAAGTTGGTGCCCGTCCTTGCTTGATGGACCGAAGCGCTTTACTTCACTTCTCCCATGAAACTCTACAAATCCTTTGCGACCGTTGGCGGATTGACGCTCTTGAGCCGCGTGTTCGGCTTCATCCGCGACATTCTGATTGCGGCGTCACTCGGCACCGGTTGGGTGGCAGACGCATTCGTCGTCGCTTTCCGTTTTCCGAACTTATTTCGCAGGCTGTTCGGGGAAGGCGCATTCAATTCGGCATTTGTGCCGATTTTCGCAAAAAAGGTTGAAGGCGAGGGCAAGGAAGCCGCGCGCGTCTTCGCCGAGGAGGCGATGGCGGGACTTCTATTTATCCTGCTCATCCTCACCATCGCCGCCGAACTCACCATGCCATTCCTGATGTACGGTTTGGCACCCGGATTCGATGCTGAGCCGCAAAAGTTCGATCTCGCGGTTCTGCTGACGCGCATCACCATGCCTTATCTTCTGTGTATGTCGCTCGTCGCACTTATGTCGGGCGCGCTGAATTCGGTCGGACGTTTTGCCGAGAGCTCGTCGGTCTCGATTGTGCTCAACGTGGTGATGACGATTGCGACGCTGATTGCCCTGTGGCTTGGCTACAATGGCGGCGCGGAAGCCGGGATCATTCAGGCAATCGGTGTGTTCGCCGCCGGCATTCTCCAACTGTTGCTGCTCATGTGGGGCATGAAGCGCGCGGGATTGACGCTGAAGTTGCGCTGGCCAAAGTGGACCGGTGATTTGCGGCGCCTTTGGCAGCTTGGTATTCCAGGTATTGTTTCAGGAGGCGTCACCCAGCTCAACATCGCCATAGGCACGATGATAGCGACCATGCAGCCGGGTGCCGTTTCGCAGCTCTACTATGCCGACCGGCTTTATGAATTGCCGCTCGCCATCGTCGGTATCGCCGTCGGCGTGGTCCTGCTGCCGGACGTTGCTCGCCAATTGCGGGCCGGAAATATGGACGGCGTCATGGACAGCCAAAACCGCAGCCTCGAATTTGCAATGCTGCTGACGATCCCGGCAGCGCTTGCTCTGGCCATTATTCCAGCTGAAATCATTCACGTGCTGTTCGAGCGCGGTGCGTTTAAAGCGTCCGACACGCAAGCGACAGCCGCGGTCCTTTCCATCTTTGCGCTCGGGCTTCCGGCCTTTGTACTGATCAAAGTTTTTTCGCCGGCTTATTTCGCACGCGAGGACACCAAGACACCGATGCGCTTCGCCGCGATCAGTTTGACCGCAAACACGCTCGGCTCGATTGCGCTGTTCTTCCTTTTTCGCAGTTGGGGCTGGATGCCGCATCTTGGCATTGCGGTTGCGACTTCACTCGGCGGTTGGCTCAATGCGTGGCTGCTTTGGTCGACGCTTCACGAGCGCGGGGATTTCAAGACGGATGCCCGATTGCACCGTAACTTGCCACTGATTGGGCTGGCGAGCATTGCCATGGCCGCCGTGCTGTACGTGGCTCTCGGCTGGCTGGCGCCGTATATGCAAGCGTCGAAAGGGTTTCTTGTTGAGGCGCTCGCGCTCGCAACACTCGTTTCAATCGGTCTCCTGACGTTTGCGATTTTTATTCTGGCAACGGGTGTCATGACGCCAGCGCAGCTGAAGCGATTTGGCCGCCAGTCCGGCTGATCACGCACCCTTAATCCATGTTCGCCCTTGCCTCACCTCATGAGGCGGGCGATAACCCGCGCCGTATTCAACGATTGGGACAACGATGAAGATCACGCCGCGAGTCTTTTCAGGCATGCAGCCGACCGGGAGCCTGCATCTCGGCAACTATCTCGGCGCCATGGTCAATTGGATCAAGATGCAGGAGACGCACGAGTGCATCTATTGCGTCGTGGATTTGCACGCGATCACGGTTTGGCAGGATCCGGCTGAACTGCGCAACTCCATTCGCCAAGTTACCGCTTCCTATATCGCCGCTGGTCTCGATCCGAAGAAAAGCATCCTGTTTAATCAGTCTCAAGTCGTCGAGCATGCCGAACTCGCGTGGATCTTCAACTGCGTCGCGCGCCTCGGCTGGCTCAATCGTATGACGCAATTCAAGGAGAAGGCCGGTAAGGACAAGGAGCAGGCGTCCGTCGGACTTTACGCGTATCCAAACCTGATGGCGGCCGACATTCTCGTCTATCGGGCGACGCACGTGCCCGTTGGCGAAGACCAAAAGCAGCATCTTGAACTCGCGCGCGACATCGCACAGAAATTCAATAACGACTTCCGCAAAGAAATCGAAGCTGCCGGATTTGCAGACGGCATTTTCTTTCCCCAGCCCGATCCCGTCATCCAGGGCCCTGCCACGCGCGTCATGAGCCTGCGCGACGGCACCAAGAAGATGTCGAAGTCCGATCCTTCAGACTTGTCGCGAATCAATCTGACGGACGATGCCGACACGATCGCCAAGAAAATCCAAAAGGCCAAAACGGACGCCGATGGCATTCCGAGCGAAGAAAAAGGCTTCGAGGGCCGCCCGGAAGCGGAAAACCTCGTTGGCATCTATGCGGCCCTGGTCGACACGCCCGTTGACAACGTGCTCAAGGATTTCGGCGGTCAGCAGTTCTCGGCGTTCAAAAAGGCGCTTGCAGAGGTTGCCACCGACAAACTTGGAAAAATCGGCGGCGAGGCTGAGCGGCTGATGGCCGATCCTGTGGAAATCGATAAGGTCCTGGCGAACGGCTCGGCCCGGGCGCGCGCCATTGCCCGGCCGGTTATGGACAAGGTGAAGGATATCGTAGGACTCCTGCGTTCTTGAACACACGTCTCTTTGATTGCGGTGAGGGCTCCGGGATGGCAGCATGGACGCGATGAAACCCCGCCGATCATTTGAATCCGGTCATAGCCGCAAGTTCCTGCTCGTCGTTGACGAGAGCCAGGAAGTGGAAAGTGCGCTCTATTACACGGCGTCGCGCGTGCAGCGTTCCTCCGGCTCAATCGTGATGCTCTATATTATTGAGCCCGGCGAATATCAGCACTGGATGGGTGTTAGGCAAAAGCAGTTAGAGGAAGAAACCACCAAGGCCAAGGCTCTGTTTCGCTTGTTCCGGCGCAAGCTGAACCTGGCGGGCTTCGAATCCGTGCAGTCGGAAGAGGTCATCCGCGAGGGTGATGCGGCGGACGAAATCTTGAAGCTGATTGCTGACGACGAGGATATTGCGATTTTGGTTCTTGGCGCGTCGACCGACGCCAAAGGCCCAGGCCCCTTGGTGTCGTCCTTAGCGGCAGGTAATGAGGCCGGCGGCTTTCCCGTGCCAGTCACCGTGGTGCCGGGCAAACTGTCGCTGGAGGAAATCAAGGCATTGGCGTGAAATGGACGGCGACTTGGACGGTGTCTGGCCCTCTGGGCCTGACACCGGGAAACCGTGCCATGGTGTCAGGCCCAGAGGGCCAGACACCTAAATCTCGCCATACCGTGACTTTGCCGCGCTCGACAGAGGCGGGTTAGGCTACTATATTAGAAGCGTTCTAAGCCATAAGAGATTCGCACCATGTTCATTCAAACCGAAGCCACCCCCAATCCAGCAACACTGAAGTTCATGCCCGGCAAACGGGTTTTGAACGATGGCACAGCCGATTTCCGCACCAAGGGCGATGCGCTGGCCTCGCCGCTCGCTGCGCGGCTGTTCGACATCGATGGCGTCAAGGGCGTGTTTCTCGGCTCGGACTTCATTTCCGTGACGAAGGGCGAGATCGAGTGGCAGCATCTGAAGCCGATGGTGCTTGGCGCGATCATGGAACACTACGTGTCCGGCAAGCCCGTTGCGGCGGAAGATGGTGCCAATGACGGCGAAGAAGGCACGTATGACCCGGCCGATGAAGAGACCGTTTCGACCATCAAGGAACTGATCGAGACGCGTGTCAGACCTGCGGTTGCGCAAGATGGTGGCGACATAATTTTCTCAGGCTTCCGCGAGGGCGTCGTCTATCTGCACATGCGCGGCGCCTGCGCGGGTTGCCCAAGTTCCACGGCGACCTTGCGCAACGGCATCGAAAACTTGCTCAAGCATTTCTGTCCCGATGTCCAATCGGTTCAGGCCGTCTGAGGCGGTTATGAAATAGAACAACGAGAATCAAACCCCGGGGCGTCCTCGGGGTTTTTCAGTTTATCTGCACATTTTTCGTGAGATCGTGCCCATGTTCCAAAATTCCGGCGCTTCAGGAAAGCCGCTCGACGGCAATGCCCTCGCGCAGATCTTTCTCGCAGCGCGCACGCATTCAAACTGGCTGGCAAGAGACGTTGATGACGCGCTTCTGAATCGTCTCATTGATGTCTCGAAAATGGGGCCAACGAGCGCCAACTGTTCGCCGATGCGCGTGATCTTCGTAAAGTCGGCTGAAGCCAAGGCGAAGCTCAGCCCGCTGCTGGACGCGGGCAACCGTGCGAAAACGATGGCCGCTCCTGTCACCGCTATTATCGGCTCCGATCTCAAGTTCTACGACCACCTGCCAAAGCTCTTTCCCCAGGCCCATGCTGCGAGCTGGTTCAAGGGGCAAGATCAGAAAATTAAGGATACGGCATTCCGCAACGGCAGCCTTCAAGGGGCCTACCTCATAATTGCCGCCCGGGCGCTGGGCCTCGATTGTGGGCCCATGTCCGGTTTCGACAACAACGCTGTGGATCAGGCCTTCTTTGCCGGAACAGCGACAAAATCAAACTTCCTATGCAACTTGGGTTATGGGGACGCTTCTCAAATTCAGCCCCGTTCACCACGCTTTGCCTTCGACGAGATGGCTCAGATCATTTAGAAGTCGGCCTCGCATGAACATACTCGCATTCGACACAGCCTTTGATGCCTGCTCAGTGGCAGCCGCGCGCGGTCTTCGTAGCCTGACGCCGGCTATCTGCCCGCTGTTTGAAGCCATGACGATCGGGCACGCCGAACGGCTGATGCCCATGATCGAAGCGGCGCTGTCGGAAACGAAACTCACTGTCGCGGATCTCGATCTCATAGCCGTCACGACAGGCCCCGGCACGTTCACTGGCACGCGGATCACGGTCGCTGCCGCACGCGCGCTTGCGCTTGTCAACGATACGCCCATCGTCACGCTGACCAGTTTGAAACTTATGGCGATGAGCCCAGACGCCAGATCATCCGGTGCGCGCCAGCTCGCCATCGCAACGGACGCGCGGCGCGGTGAGGTTTATATCGAGCGTTTTTGCCCAAGAAGTTTGCAGTCGCTTGGGCCGCCAGCGGTGCTGTCCTTTGCAGACGCAGCGCAGTCGCTCGGGCACGGCCCGACAGCAGTAGCGGGTTCTGGTGCCGAGGACGTAGCAGCGCAAGCGCGCATGTTAGGCCTCGACGCTTGCGCCACCGCGACAGGCCTTCTGCCCGACGCATTCGACATGCTGTTTTGGGCCATGGAACAAAGGCCAACCGCCATTGTCCACCCGCTCTATCTGCGCCCTCCTGATGCCAAACCTCCGGCGCCCTCGTTTGTTTCCAGGAGTTCGGTATGACGTCGAACAACGTAACGCCGTTCCGCAATGTCAAGCATGTAAGTTTACTCTGGGCGGCACCGGAACGTGCGAAAGAACTGGCCGAATTGCACGCCAAATTGTTCGATCCGGCCTGGGATCAGGCGAGCATCAAAACGATGCTGGAGCACCCCGCTTCTACGTCATTGATCGCCATTGCGGGCGAGCCAAAAACAATCAAAGGGTTTATCATTGGCCAACTCGCCGCCGCCGAAGCTGAGATCTTGTCCATTGGCGTTGCGCCGGACTGGCAGCGCGCGGGGCTCGGCAAGACACTTGTGGAAGGGTTGGTTCGGGCGGCCAAGCGCGGTGAAGCGACCCGTCTCTTCCTGGAGGTGGCTGAGGATAACGTTGCAGCCAGAGCGCTGTACGCTCGGCTAGGGTTCACGGAAGCGGGCCGCCGCAAGGCGTACTACCAACGTGCAGGCGGTCCTGCGTCCGATGCCCTTAGACTTGTGCTAACGCTCTGAATCCAGTTACTTAAGTTGAATGGCCGGTGGACGGGTCGTGTGGGCGTGCCTATAAGGCCTAGACGCGATCTGGTTAGCGGAACCGGAACCCCAATGCCCGCCACACGCCTGCAAGCATCGTCGCGCATCGAAGAGCGCTGCACCGAGTATGGTCTGCGTATGACAGGCCAGCGGCGCACGATTGCGCGCGTGTTGTCGGCCGCAACCGATCATCCCGACGTTGAAGAAGTCCATCGCCGCGCCCACCAGATCGATGCCGGGATCTCGCTATCGACGGTTTACCGGACGCTGAAACTTTTCGCCGAAAAGGGAATTCTCGAGCGCCACGATTTCGGTCACGGCCGCGGCCGCTACGAGGAAGCTTCCCGGCAGCATCACGATCACCTCGTTGACGTCGGAAGCGGCCGGGTGATCGAGTTTTCCAACGAAGAGATCGAAGCACTTCAAGAACGCATCGCCCGCGAACTCGGATTCAAGCTGGTCGGCCACCGGCTCGAACTTTACGGTGTGCCTATTGCGAAGAAGAAGCCGCCGGCTCGCGACAGTTGAGAGGGTTCCAAACCGGGCCATGAGCAAGTTGCGCGCGACTTCAATCCTCGCCGGATTTTTCGGATTGACGGTGCCGTTGATGCCGGTCCAGGCGATCCTTCTGCGAACGTCGGATAAGGCTGCGCGCCGTTTCCCGCATTGGTACCATCGCCAAGTCTGCCGGCTCATGGGCATCCACGTGACGGTCGAGGGCGAACTTGCAGCGGACCAGCCGGTTCTCCTCGTCTGCAATCATACGTCCTGGCTCGATATTCCTGTGCTCTCGGCCGTGGCACCGGTCTCGTTCGTCGCTAAAAAAGAAGTTGGCAGCTGGCCATTCGTTTCGTCACTCGCGCGTTTGCAACGCAGTGTGTTCGTTGATCGCAACCGCCGGCAATCGGCGGGCGACGCGGCGGACGAAATCACGGCGCGCTTGGACCAGGGCGACACCATCGTTCTTTTCGCCGAAGGGACGTCGAGCGATGGCAATCGCGTCTTGCCGTTTAAAACGTCATTGTTTGGAGCGGTGTTGCCTGGTACCGAGCCACGCATCGCGCGCCAACGGCAGGCTGTCGTTCAAACGGCTGCCATCGTTTACACCCATCTGCACGGCGTCTCACTGGGGCGCGCGGATCGTCCGCGCGTCGGCTGGTACGGCGACATGGAAATGCAGTCGCACGCTTGGGCTGTGCTGCAATCGGGGCCGCTCGCAGTCACGGTTCGGATCGGCCCGCCCGTTCCACTTGAGGCTTTCGCCGATCGCAAGGAACTCGCCTTAAAGAGCGAACGGGAGGTGAGGTGCGCGGTGCATGCAATTCTGAGAGACCGCAAAACCGGCGAAGTCATCGATCCGGTTGAACCCGGGGACGACGCGCGCAAGCAAAAGATGTCCGTCCGGGCCGCAGGCGGCGAAAAATGGACATGAGCCGTGCGCCGTGTGCTATGCGGAACCCCACATCTCCCCGCCCGAAAGCGGAAATTTGAACGGATCGCGCGTGACGCTGCAAGACAAGACCATGATCCCTGCAACAGCAACCACAAACCTTTCAACAACGCCGCAAAAAGCGGTGTTCGTGAAAACGTTCGGCTGTCAAATGAACGTCTACGACAGCGAGCGCATGTCGGAAGCGCTGGCGGGCGACGGCTACACCGCAACTGACGACATTGCCGCCGCCGATCTGGTCATCCTCAACACGTGCCATATTCGTGAGAAGGCCGCAGAGAAAGTTTACTCAGACCTCGGCCGCATTCGGCAGATCAAGGAAGCACGGCAAAAAAGCGGCAAAAGCACCATCGTTGCCGTGACGGGATGCGTCGCACAGGCCGAAGGCGCCGAAATCACCGCGCGCCAATCCGCAGTCGATCTCGTCATCGGGCCGCAGAGCTATCATCGCCTGCCGGACCTCGTAAAGCGCGTCGAAAAGTACGGCGAGCGCATCGTCGAAACGGAGTTCCCATCCGAAGATAAGTTCAAGAGCCTGCCGGAACGCGCGCCGCCTCTGCGCAATCCGAGCGCCTTTCTGACGGTGCAAGAGGGCTGCGATAAGTTTTGCACGTTCTGCGTCGTGCCTTATACGCGCGGGCTTGAATTTTCGAGGCCCGTCGCCGAAATCGAGGCTGAAGCGCGCCGCTTAGCTGATCGAGGCGCACGCGAACTCACGCTTCTTGGCCAGAACGTCAACGCCTATCACGGCATCGGCCCCGAGGGGCGGACATACTCTCTCGCCGAACTCATCCGCCATCTGGCCGGCATCGAGGCGATCGCGCGGCTGCGCTACATGACCAGCCATCCGCGCGACATGAACGATGATTTGATTGATGCCCACGGGGAAGCCGGCAAGCTGATGCCGTTTTTGCATCTTCCCGTTCAATCGGGCTCGGATCGCATTCTAGCGGCGATGAACCGCAAACACACGGCGGCTGATTACGCCAGCATCATCGCCCGCGTGCGCCAGCGCCGCCCAGACATCGCCTTGTCTTCGGACTTCATCGTCGGCTTTCCCGGCGAAACGGATGCCGATTTTGAGGAAACGCTGGAACTTGTGCGCGCAATCACATTCGCTCAGGCCTTTTCCTTCAAATATTCGAGCCGCCCCGGCACGCCCGCTGCCGATCATGTCAACCAAGTCCCGGAAGCGGTCAAATCCGAACGCCTCTCGCGCCTGCAACAGCTGCTCGACCAGCAACAGGCGGCGTTCAACGCCCGGTTGATCGATAAGGTCGTCCCCATATTGTTTGAGCGTCCCGGCCGCCGCCCTGGCCAGTTGATCGGCCGTTCACCCTATTTGCAGCTGGTACATGCCGACGCCGGGCCTGAAATGATTGGGGAAATCAGGCCCGTGGCGATCCGGTCGGCAACGCAGCTCAGTCTTGGCGGCGTCATTCAGACGGCATAATTTTAGTGTTTACCGGTATTTGAACCAAGGAACGTCCGCCTTGGCTGCCGGACAAGTTCAGGGCATGGTATTTTAAGTGAGATGGTCTCGATTCGAGAGGCATTCGGATCGGGCATAACCCCAAGGAGTAACGCCACTTGGCAGGTATTCGCGGGCTTCCCGCATCGCCCTCGCGCCGCGAGGCAAAATCCGAAGCGCAGAGCGCACGGGTCGTAATCCCATTCGAAGACAATCGATTGCTGCCGCGCCTGCTTGGCGAATACGACAGCCACCTTGCCCTCATTGAAGACCGTCTCGGCATCGATGCCCACGCCCACGGCAACGTCGTTATTCTGACGGGGCCTGCTCCCGCATGTGCCGTCGCGCGCGATGTGCTGGAGAAACTTTATGCCCGCATCAATAAAGGCGAGACCATTGGTGCGGGTGATTTCGACGGCTTGATCCGTCATGCGCGCGCTGAAGGCACCAGCAGCGATGGTCAGGCGCAAATCGCGACACGCCGCCGGGTCGTCAAAGCGCGCACGCAAATGCAGAGCGCCTATATTCGGGCCATAGATAAGCACGATCTCGTATTCGGCATCGGACCTGCTGGTACCGGCAAAACCTATCTTGCCGTGGCGTTTGCCGCCCATTGTCTTGAGCGTGGATTGGTTGAACGCATCATCCTGTCACGCCCCGCTGTTGAAGCTGGAGAACGGCTCGGGTTCTTGCCGGGCGACATGCGCGACAAGGTCGATCCGTATTTGCGCCCCCTCTACGACGCCCTTTACGATGTGCTGCCGCCCGAGAAAGTCGAGCGCGATCTTGAAACCGGCATCATCGAAATCGCGCCGCTGGCCTTCATGCGCGGACGCACGCTCGCCAACGCTTTCGTTATTCTTGATGAAGCGCAAAACACCACGTCGATGCAGATGAAAATGTTTCTAACCCGCATCGGCGAAGGTTCGAAAATGATCGTCACCGGCGACCCAACACAAATAGATCTGCCGCCCGGCATGAAGTCGGGTTTGGAAGAAGCGGTGGCCCTGCTTGATGGCGTCAGCGGTATCGAGGCCGTCAGATTTACCGGCGCAGACGTTGTCCGGCGCGATTTGGTCGCTAAAATCGTCGCCGCTTATGAGAAGGCGAAATAAACCCCGCCATGCCCGTTCGACATTGCGAGTCACGAAATGTCTGAGCGACGCAATCGCAAGAGACCGCAACTCACCGCTGAGGTGGTGGAGGATTCGGGCGATTGGTCGTGGGTAGACGATATCAAAGCGCTTGCGGACGCCACAGCTGCAGAGGTGGCAACGGAGCCTGGCCTCAAACTTCAGAAAAGCGCCGTCTCGATCGTGCTCTCGTCGGACTTGAGCGTTGCCGTGCTGAATGGGCGCTACCGCCAAAAGCCAAAGCCAACTAATGTGCTGTCTTTCCCGCCGGGCCCCGGATCGCCCGGCGGCTATATCGGCGACATCGTGCTCGCCACGGAAACAATCGTGCGCGAGGCCGAAGAACAGGATATTCCGCGAGAGCATCATCTGCAGCACCTCATCGTTCACGGGCTCCTGCACCTGCTCGGCCATGATCACGAGACAGACGCAGAAGCAGAACGCATGGAGGCCCTCGAAATAAAGATATTGCAGCGCCTCGGCGTTGCAAATCCCTACACGGGTACTCTTGATCGAGATAAAAGACAGTGAACGGGTTGTTTGCACGTCCTGTGACTGCAAGAGATGCGACCCAAAAAGTAAAGACAATGACCGACCAATCAAACGACAAGTCCGGCAATGACGTCATTCCCGATGAGCAGCGGCTAGGGGGCGCGCAAGGCTGGATGCAGGTGCTGCGCGCGAAGCTCGGTCTGACCGGGCCGCCGACGCTACGCGATACCCTTGAGGGTGTGCTTAAAACTCAGGATACCAATACCGCGTTCTCGGACGCGGAACGCGGGATGCTGTCGCGTCTGCTGCGTTTTGGCGCCAGCCGCGTCGTCGATATCATGGTGCCGCGAGCCGATATCACCGCACTCGACGAAAACGAGAGCCTTGCCGAGTTGCTGCACACGTTCAATGAAGCCGGCGTCTCGCGCATTCCGATATTTCGCGAAACGCTCGACGATCCGCGCGGCATGATCCACGTCAAGGATCTGTTCCGCTGGTTCTTGTCCGAGACGACGGGCTCAGAAATGAAGGCGCCAGGCGCCGCGGGTGGCGCGGGAGAAGCCGCGCGGGCGCCACTCAGGCTCGATCTCTCGCGCATCGACCTCGAGCGTCCCATTACGACGGCCAGAATTCGCCGTCAGGTTCTTTATGTTCCGCCGTCCATGCCTGCCGCCGATCTGCTGATCCGCATGCAGTCGTCGCGCATTCACATGGCGCTCGTTGTTGACGAATACGGCGGCACGGACGGCCTTGTCACGATTGAAGATCTTGTAGAACAGATCGTTGGCGATATCGAGGATGAGCACGACGAGGCTGAAGAAACCAATATTGCGAACGATCCCAAGCAGGGTCTTATCGCCTCTGCGCGCACGCCGATATCCGAACTCGAAGAGCATCTGAACGTCAAGCTTTCGCCAGACGGCGAAGAGTCGGATGTCGATACGCTCGGCGGTTTGGTTTTCTCGCTGCTCGGCCGGGTTCCAGCACGCGGTGAACTCATTCATCACACAAGCGGCCTTGAATTCGAGGTTTTGGATGCCGATCCGCGCCGTGTGAAGAAGCTCAAGATTCATATGTCGCGTTCATTGCCGGCGCCGCCGAAACCGGTGTCTGAGCCAGCAAAAATCTGATCATGGCTATTGACTCGCTCCAACGAAGCTTGAGGCGGGCGGAAGCGAGCGTCGCCGGACTTCAAGGCAAGAGGCGCTCTCTCGTGGCGTTTTTCGCTGGCGCCATCGCCGTCCTCGCGTTCGCGCCGGTATTTTGCTTTCCTGTCCTGTTTTTCACGTTGCCGGTCCTTGTTTGGCTAATCGATGGCAGCGACGGCCCGCGCAGTGCAGCCCTTGCTGGATGGGCCTTTGGGTTTGGATACTTCCTCGCCAATCTCTTTTGGATAGGGGAAGCGTTTCTGGTCGAAGCTGAAAAATTCGCGTGGCTTATGCCGTTTGCCGTCATGATCTTGCCGGCGGGCTTAGCGCTGTTCTGGGCTTGCGCTGCGGCTGCGGCGCGCTATTTCTGGCGGGGCGACGCTAGCCGCGTTCTGGTCCTCGCAATAACGCTCACAATTGCCGAGTGGCTGCGTGGTCATGTCCTGACCGGCTTGCCGTGGAACGTGCTCGGCTATGCACTCACTTACCCGCTTGAACTCATGCAGAGCGCGGCGCTGATGGGCGTTTATGCCTTGACACTCGTTGCAGCCGTTGTTTTTTCAGCCCCGCTCGTCGTCGCCGCTGAAGCCAATAGCACGCGGCAGCGCACTGCGTTTATTCAAGCCCTGTTGATCGCGACGCTTCCCATTGCCTGCTTAGCGGCATTCGGTTCTTGGCGGCTTTCCGCGTCGCCACCCGAGAGCGTGCCCGGTGTAACCTTACGCATTGTGCAGCCAAGCGTGCCTCAACGCGAGAAATGGCAGCCGCAAAAGCAGGGTACAATTTTCTCTGAGCACTTGGACATGTCAGCCGTTGGGCCGGATGGCAAAAAAGATAATCTGGCTGGCATCACGCATGTGATTTGGCCCGAGGCCGCGATGCCGTTTCTGCCGCTCGAGCATCCCGAGGCGCTGGCCGCGATCGGTGCCATGCTTCCAGATGGCGCAGTGCTGGTGACTGGCGCGCTGCGCCGCGAAAAAATTCCGGGCAGCGAACAGAGAGGCTTCAACAGCTTGATGGCATTCGGCGACAATGGTCAGCTCATTGCCACGTACGACAAGGCGCATCTCGTGCCCTTTGGCGAATACCTGCCGTTCAACGCGGTGCTGGGCGCCATCGGCTTCACGAAGCTGACGAAGGGTCTTGGCTCGTTTTCCACCGGGCCAACGTCCCGCCCGCTGCTCAACATTCCGGGGTTGCCGCCTGTTGCCGGGCTGATTTGCTATGAAGTGCTCTTTCCAGGTCACGTGGTTGATCGCACGCTGAGGCCGGGGGCGATTATCAACGTGACGAATGACGGTTGGTTTGGCGACACGACCGGGCCGCGTCAGCATTTCCATCAAACCAGGGTCCGGGCGGTCGAAGAAGGATTGCCGATCATTCGAGCGGCCAATAATGGCATCTCGGCTGTCATCGATCCGTATGGCAGGGTCGCGACGTCGTTAGGCCTTAATGTGAAGGGCGTGGCGGATTCGCCTCTCCCTAAGGCCGTCGGCCCGACGCCGTTCGTGCAATCCGGTGACAGTGTGCTCATGTTGCTTCTGTTGCTAATGTTCCTCGGGATCCGGCTTTCACGTCCCCGCGCGGCATCGGGTGGCAACCATATGTAAGGGCAGACAGTTTGTCGCGGCTAGTGTGCCGGTTGACGCTTCTAACGCCTGCACCTAGTAATTGCACCGCAAGGGTGCGTGCGCTCTACATTTGGTACAAACAATGGCGGAAGCAGAATTGGTCGACGACGGCGAGGAAGCGGGGCGCAATTCCCGGCGCGCGAATCCCATGGATGTCCATGTGGGGACCAGGGTGCGCCTGCGCCGCATGCTGCTTGGAATGAGCCAGGAAAAACTGGGCGAAAATCTAGGTCTCACGTTCCAGCAGGTTCAGAAATACGAGAAGGGCGTCAATCGCATAGGAGCCAGCCGTCTGTATGATCTGGCGAAGGTCTTGGGCGTTACCGTGCAGTTTTTCTATGACGAAGCGCCCGTTGGAACACGCAGCGGCATGCACACCACAGGCTTCGCCGAACGCCCGAGTGATACTTATGTCATAGAGTTTCTCGGTAGCCGGGAAGGGCTTGAACTCAACAAAGCCTTCGCGCGCATCACCGATCCCAAAGTGCGCAAGTCTATCGTCGACCTTGTTAAAGGCTTGGCGGGCGAGGAGCCTGCGACTTAAGCAGGAATGTAGTCAAACAGGCTTTTGCACAGGGCGGCCCAAGGCAGGACAGCGGCCCTTGCTTGACCCATTAGGCAAAGACTGCAACAAACCGGCCGGATTTCGAGCCGTTCCGCTGGATGGCCGAACGCGACTTCAAACACAAGCAATCAGACACGGGGGCCACCTTGGCACGCAAGTCATTCCTTTTCACGAGCGAGTCTGTATCCGAAGGTCATCCCGACAAGGTCTGCGACCGCATTTCCGACGAAGTCGTCGATGCGTTCTATCGCGAAGGCGCGAAAGAAAAGCTCGATCCGTGGGGCATCCGCGCTGCCTGCGAAACAATGGCGACCACGAACCGCGTCATCATCGCTGGCGAATATCGCGGACCGCGCGGTGTGACGGTCGAGATGATCCAGGATCTCACGCGCAAAGCCATCAAGGACATCGGCTACGAGCAGGAAGGGTTTCACTGGGCCAACACGAACATCGAAGTTCTTTTGCATGGACAGTCGGCCGACATTGCAGCGGGCGTCGATGCCAAGCAGCCGAGCAATCAAGAAGAAGGCGCGGGCGACCAGGGCATCATGTTCGGTTACGCCTGCAACGAAACGCCGGAACTCATGCCGGCGCCGATTTACTACGCGCACAAGATTCTCCAAGACCTCGCGATTGCGCGTAAGTCCGGCAAAGGCGAAGCCGCGAAGCTCGGGCCTGATAGCAAGAGCCAGGTGACGGTCCAATATGAAAACGGCAAGCCTGTCGGCGTGACGCAAATTGTCGTCTCACACCAGCACGTCGTTGAAGATCTCACTTCGCGTCAGGTGCGGGAGATCGTTGAACCCTTTGTCAAGAAGGCGTTGCCGGAAGGCTGGATCGGGAAGGACACGGTTTGGCACATCAATCCGACCGGCAAGTTTTTTATCGGCGGTCCCGACGGCGACTGCGGTCTGACCGGCCGCAAGATCATCGTTGATACTTATGGCGGCGCGGCCCCGCATGGCGGCGGCGCATTCTCCGGCAAAGACCCAACGAAAGTTGATCGTTCAGCCGCCTATGCCTCGCGCTATCTTGCCAAGAACGTCGTCGCGTCAGGCATTGCCGATCGCTGCACCATTCAGCTGGCCTATGCCATTGGCGTTGCAAAGCCGCTGTCGATCTATGTCGATACGCATGGCACCGGCAAGGTTGACGAGGCCGCAATCGAGAAGGCGCTCGCTGAAGTCATGGATTTGACGCCGCGCGGCATCCGCTCGCATCTCGATCTCAACAAGCCGATTTATTCGCGCACCTCAGCCTACGGCCACTTCGGCCGTCCGGCCGAGAAAGACGGCGGCTTCTCGTGGGAAAAAACGGATCTTGCAGCTGCTATCAAGAAGGCTGTTGCTTAGGCGGGGCACGCAGGATTTCCGGAACAAGCAGACTTGTGCTATGGTTTCAGGATGAACCAGCGTCTCAAATCGATCCTAGAACAGGCCCAGGAGCTGGACGCGGCTGAACGGGAGCGGCTTGCCGAATTGCTGTTCGCCTCGTTGTCGCCCGACGCCGCTAACGACGCTTTGTGGGTAGAAGAAGTTCAAGAGCGGATTGCAGCAGAGGAACGGGGCGAGGCAAAGCTTATCCCAGCGGCTGACGTGTTTGCGAAGTATCGCCGCTCGTAAACGTTGAGTTTCACGGAGCGGCCGCAAGCGAGCTAGATGACGCTATCAGCTACTATCGGGCAATTTCGCGCGAGCTCAGCAATCAATTCCGTGATGAAGCGGATCCGTGACGAGGCGGAACTTGGCGTCAAGCGAATTGCCGAGCGCCCTGAAGCGTGGCAGCCTTTGAGCCAAGGCTTGCTGCGTTATCTGATGGGCCGCTTTCCATATGGAATTGTTTTTCGGGTTCAAGGAACGAACATCAAGATCTATGCCGTCATGCATCTGAAGCGGCGGCCCGGCTATTGGAGTAAGCGGTTGAAATCCACGGCCCAGTAATAGGGTGACAGAAAAGTCTAGACGGTATGCAATCCGATCCACCTGAAACTGACAACGGCAAAATTGAACTCCGCTCCTTCGGGCGCCGCCGCGGCCGCAAACCAAGCGATCGCCAAGTAGCGTTGATGCGCGATTGTCTGCCGCGCGTGGCGGTTGACATGTCCGCGCCTTGCGGCTCGCTTCGGTCCCTGCGACCAGGTCCCGGGAGGACTCACACCTCCTGACTACCGCCCATGTCGGGCGTACAAACAAAAGGCCCCGCCGACTGGCGGGGCCTTCTGCTACTAACTGATTTACGACCCTAGAACATGATCAAGCCGACGTTGCTCTTGATGGCGATGATGTTGTTCACAGTGGCAAGAGCGCAGGTGCTGCCGCTAAGCGTGTGCCGATACAGCCGGTTGATACCGTTGTCGGACACGAGCGTCGGCGGGGTGTTGA
>JANOKZ010000072.1:0-7799 GCA_031419515.1 Hyphomicrobium sp. | reverse complement strand
AAGAGCAGAGCTTGATGCGGTTTGGAATGTAGCTGATGGCGGGGCCTTGAACCCCGTTGATTGGGGGAAAAATGACGACGGCCGCGATTCGCGGTTTGCGCACGGCGATGGCTGGCGCAGATCGAATTGGAATGATCAGTTCCGCTAAGACATCGAAATCCAAATTCCTGAAAAGTAGGCAGATTTCAACCTGGGCCCTTTTGGCCTTGGCGGGGTCGCTTCATGCAGTTCAGGCGCAAGATGCGGTGCCTGCCGAGCAAACGCCGGCGCCAGTGGTACAACCCAAAGCGCCGGACGCAGCTCCTGATGGTGCGAAACTGCCGGACGTGACGGTTGAAACGTTGGATAAGCCAGATACGAAGCCTGCGGCCGCTAAGCCGAAAGCTAAGGCTGTGGTCGAGGTTGATGAACCGCCGCCGCCAAAGCCGGCAAAGAAAGTAGCCAAGAAGGCTGCCAAGCCCTCCAAGCCCAAGAGCAATGTTCCGAGCGCACCGGCCGCGCCCGCGCTGCAGGTTGACGAACAGCCCGAGGCAGAAGCTGTCTCGTCGTCAGACGCCGGAGACACGAACGCCGAGTCAGATCCGCTCGGAGGTCCCAGCGGGATCGACGGCTACACAGCCAAGCAGACAACGACGGCCACCAAAACCGGCACGCCGATCAAGAACATTCCGCAGTCGATTTCGGTGGTGACGCGCAAACAGGCCGATGACCAAGGCAGCAAGAGCCTCGGTCAGGCGTTGACTTACGTGCCCGGCGTCAACGTGGCGCTCGGCGAAGGTCATCGCGATGCCGTGACCATTCGGGGTCAGCAGACAACCGCCGACTTCTTCGTCAACGGCGTGCGCGACGACATCGAATACTACCGCGACCTCTACAACGTTGACGCAATCGAAGTCTTGAAGGGCCCGAGCGCCATGACCTTCGGCCGCGGCGGCGGGGGCGGCGTTATCAACCGCGCCACGAAATCCGCGGACGGGCGCGCCGTGCGCGAAGCGACCATCACGGGCGGCATGTACGACACGAAGCGCGCGACCATCGACGTGGGTCAGGCGATTACGAGCGCTGCCGCATTCCGTTTGAACGCGATGTACGAAGACAGCGGGAATTTCCGCGACTTCTTCGCGCTTGAGCGCTTCGCCATCAACCCGACGCTTGGCTTCGATTTGACAGACAGTACTAAGCTGCTTGTCAGTTACGAATTCTACAAAGACGACCGCGTCGTCGATCGCGGCGTGCCGTCGCGCGGCGGCAGACCAACCGAAGGCCGCAAGGAAACGTTCTTCGGCAATCCGCTGGTCAACGATTCTGGCTTCGAGGGCCATACGGCAAGCGTGACGCTGGAACACAAGTTCAGCAACGACCTGAAGGTTCGCAACCACGCTTCGTATAGCGATGGCGACAAGTTTTACTCCAACACATTTCCAAACAGCTCGGTTTCCGATGCAGGTCTGGTTGCAATTGCCGGCTATCGGGACGAAACTTTCCGCGAGACTTTCATCAATCAGACGGACGTGACGTGGAAGCACCGGATATCGCCGGATATCCGCCATACCTTCCTGTTTGGCACGGAGTTCGGCCGGCAAGAGACGGAAAATAATCGCGATAATGCGCGGTTTGGCGCGCCTGACGGCGGCGGAAGTGTCGACGTTCCGTTTGCCAACCCGGCGTTTTTCGACCCCGTGTTCTTCAATAATCCGAACCGCCGCCGGAACACATCGCTCGATACGGCCGGCGTCTATGTTCAAGATCAGCTCGAAGTTTCGAAGTACCTGGAGCTGATCGGCGGCATCCGCTTCGACCGGTTCGATCTGGATTTCCAGAACGGGCTGACGGGCGATACGTTCGCTCGGGTCGATGAAGTCTGGTCGCCGCGCGCGGGTCTGGTGTTTAAACCATCGCAGGACCTTTCGCTCTACGTCAGTTATTCGAAATCCTTCCTGCCGAGCGGCGGCGATCAGTTCAACGTTTTGAACTTGACGACCGAGGGCGCAAAGCCCGAAGAGTTCGATAATAAGGAAATCGGCTTCAAGTGGGACGTGACGCCGAGGCTAGCGTTCACGGGTGCGCTGTTCCGGCTTATTCGCGAAAATCAGGTGGTGGCGGCGGGTCCGTTTGCCGGTCTCGCAGTTGGCGAAACGGAGACGAAAGGCGGCGAGCTGGGGCTAACAGGCTACATCACGGACGCGTGGCAGGTCTCGGCGGGCTTTGGCCACCAGATTGCAGAGATCACGATTGGCGCGCCCGCGCTTGTTGGCAAGGAAGTGCCGTGGGTGCCGCACAACACGTTCTCGCTGTGGAACCGGTATCAGTTCCTGCCGTGGTTTGCGGCGGGTGTGGGCGTGGTCCACAAGACCGACTTTTTCGCAGCCGCCGACAATGCGGTCCAAGTGCCGGGCTACACCCGAGTCGATGCGGCGCTGTTCTTCGAAATCGATCAGAATTGGAGTGCGCAGGTCAACGTCGAGAACCTCTTCAACGAGGATTACTTCGCCTCCGCGCACAACAACAACAATATCATGCCGGGTGCGCCAACGTCCGTTTACGTAACTGTTGGAGCTAAATTCTAGGAACCAGTCCCCCCGTCCAGTACCTGCCTTCCGGGGTGCTGTTTCGGAAAACTTGGGTGGCCGTTGACGATTGGGATTTCGGCCGCCCACTTTTCTCTATTTCGCCACTTTGCAATCCGTCAGCTGATCGGCCTCAAGGGAAAACGAGTAGGGACCGGTGTCTCTCAACTCGACGCCTTTGACGAGGCAAGTGCGGCCGTTCTTGTCTTTGATCTTGGCGTCATAGACCCCGGCCTTGACGTCTGTAAGGGCTAAGCGCTCGTCGGCTTCGGCGACGTTGTTGTCGTCGTTCTTCGTTTGGTTGTCGCCGAACTTGTCCGAGCCTTCGGGCGCTAGGTAAAGCTCGGTCAGATCTTCGCCCGTGAGATTCCAGAATTTCATTTTCGATTTCACTTCGGCCTTGTCGTCGTCGTCGGCGAAGGCCGGGGCGGCTAGGCCGAGACTCAAAAAACAGGCGATCATCAACTTCCGCATTGGTATTTCGTCTCCCTGGCAGGTCGCGTATCGGGCGCGCGATGGCTTAAGGCCCGCACGTCACATCATTCGTACGCAATAATATAAGCATTCGATCTGCCGCGTCCAATGTTTGGCCGCGATAAGTGCCGGGAAGTCTTCCCGGCTCGTTAACGCACAGGAAAGGCGTTTGTTTGCCGTAGCGCCTCGCCCAGCACGATTGCGGCGGCGACAGCGATGTTGAGGGAGCGCAGACCGTGGCGCATTGGGATTGAGAGGCGGGCATCGGCCGAGTTATGAATGGCTTCTGGCACGCCGGCACTCTCACGGCCGAGCAGAAGCGTGTCCGTGTCGCGAAATTCGAAATCCGTGTACGCGCGATCTGCGTGCGACGAGAGCAGGACTAGTCTGCCTCCGCGCCGCGTTCGTAATGATTCGAAATCGGTGAAGCTTTCGTGGCGCGTCAGATCGACATGATCGAGGTAATCGAGACCAGCCCTGCGCAGTGCCCGGTCGGTCATATCGAAACCGGTTGGGCCGATGACGTCCACAGGCACGCCAAGACAGGCACCCATACGCAGAATAGTGCCGGTATTCTGAGCAATATCGGGCTGATAGAGGGCTAATCTCATGATGCATTCATGCTCCTAAAGTCCACCAGTTTTGCACGCCGGCCAAGCCCCGGTGAACGATGCGCCAAATTGCCCCGTGCCTTGCCCGGCCAATGCGGCGCTGGCGAGCTTGAGGGGGGTTGCGAACGATGTCAAAAGGGCTGCGCTGATTTGATAAATCCGGTCCACCTCGACCGCGCCCGTTGCAGGCGGGTTGCCGGGACTTATCGTTTCTGCCGGCTTCGCCTTTTCGCACGTATCCCAACCGGAGGCACTCGTGGCATCTCACACGAACGAAATTGACGAGGCAGACCGCAGGGATTTCCTGGTGATCGCCGGGAATGCATTCGTGGCGATTGGCGGGGCTGCGCTACTTTGGCCATTCGTGCAGCAGATGAACCCAGACGCCAGCGCTAAGGCGTTGGCTTCGACGGAAATCGATCTGGCGCCGGTCAAGGAAGGTCAGGCGATTACCGTTCTATGGCGCGGCAAGCCGGTTTTCATTCGCAACCGCACGGCCGCCGAAATCGAAGCGGCGCGCACGGTTGAGCTCGACAAGCTTCCTGGTGGCGCCGACGCAGCGGACGAGTTGCGCGTCAAGAAGGGTCACGAGAACTGGCTGGTTCTAGTTGGTATTTGCACCCACTTGGGCTGCATTCCGAAAGGTCAATCGATGGGTGATGCCAAGGGCGACTTTGGCGGTTGGTTCTGCCCGTGCCATGGCTCGCACTACGATACCTCGGGGCGCATCCGGCTTGGTCCGGCACCGCGCAATCTCGATGTGCCGCCCTACGAATTCGTCACCGACACAAAAATCAGAATCGGCTGAGGAGCTTCAATATGTCAGGTCACGTTTCGACCTATGAGCCGAAATCGCGCTGGGGCAAATGGTGGGACGAGCGCCTGCCAATTGCGCGCTTGATGCACGGATCGTTTGTTGATTTCCCGACGCCGCGCAACTTGAACTATCTCTGGACGTTTGGCGGCATTCTCGCCTTCTGCCTGATTGCGCAAATTGTGACGGGCATCGTGCTGGCGATGCATTATCAACCGAGCGATGTGGCGGCCTTCAATTCGATCGAACACATCCGGCGCGACGTGAACTTCGGCTGGTTGATGCGCAACCTGCATGCGGTTGGCGCGTCGATGTTCTTCATCGCCGTCTACGTACATATCTTCCGCGGGCTCTACTACGGATCTTACAAGGCGCCGCGTGAGGTGCTTTGGATTCTCGGCGTCATCATTCTACTCTTGATGATGGCGACGGCGTTTCTTGGCTACACACTCCCCTGGGGCCAGATGAGTTTCTGGGGCGTGACCGTCATCACCAACTTGTTCTCCGCACTCGATACCATCTGGGACGGTCTTGGAACGGGCATCGTTGAATGGCTGTGGGGCGGATACTCGGTTTCAGGTGTGACGTTGAACCGGTTCTTCTCGCTGCACTATTTGCTTCCGTTTGTCTTGACTGGCGTCGTGATCCTGCACATCTGGGCGCTACACACCGCGGGGCAGAACAATCCGACGGGCCTTGATATCAAGCAGCCGTCGGACTCGGTGCCGATGCACCCTTATGCGACGTCGAAAGACATTGTCGGCATGTTCATGTTTCTGATCATGTTCGCGTGGTTCGCATTCTTCCTGCCGGATTACCTCGGCCACGCTGACAACTACACCGAAGCCAATCCGCTGGTAACGCCGCCGCACATCGTGCCCGAATGGTACTTCCTGCCGTTCTACGCGATCTTGCGTGCTTTCACCGGTTCTTTCCTCGGTGTTCCGCTTGGCTCGTTCGCCAAGCTCTTTGGCGTGCTCGCGATGTTCGGATCGATCCTGGTTTTGGCTTTCGTGCCGTGGCTAGATACCAGCCGTGTGCGCTCCGCCAAGTACCGCCCCATCTTCAAGTGGTTCTTCTGGGCGTTCGCGTTCACGTGCGTCGCGCTCGGCTATCTCGGATCAAAACCGGCCGATGGCGTTTACGTGATGTGGGCGCAGATTTTCACGCTTGCCTACTTCCTCTTCTTCCTCGTTGCCATGCCGGTGATAGGCATTATCGAAACGCCGCAGAAGTTGCCGAAGTCGATTACCGAAGCGGTGCTCGGTGGCGGCGATGCCATGATCCAAGCGAAACACTGAGGCGAGGGACGAGACCCATGATGAAGTTTATCCCTGCCCGGGCTGCAGTTCTTGCAAGCGCTCTTGCGCTATCGACGGCCGCTTTTGCAGCGGGCGGACACGGCCCGGAAATTGAGCGTCAGCAATGGCCGTTCGGGGGCTTCAAAGGCCAGTTCGACAAAGCGCAGTTGCAGCGCGGCTTTCAGGTTTACAAGGAAGTTTGTTCCGCCTGCCATGGCTTGAAGCGGGTGAGCTTCCGCAATCTCTCGGAGCCGGGCGGTCCTGGCTTTCCGGTAGAGGCAGTAAAGCTGCTGGCTGCCGAATGGCCAAACCAAATCCCGGAAATGAATGATGCGGGTGAGCTTGCTGGCAAGGGCGGCGAACTCTTGAAGCGGCCAGCCAAACCTTCCGATCCGATCCTTGGACCCTACGCGAACGATAATGCGGCGCGTGCGGCTCAAAACGGCGCGCTGCCGCCAGACCTGTCGATCATCGCGAAAGCGCGCAACGTCGAGCGCGATCCACATTGGGCGGTGCACCCGTTCCTGATGCTCGGCGATATCTTCAGAGGCTACCAGGAAGGTGGCGCGGATTATCTCTATGCCCTTTTGACAGGCTACGCGGATGCGCCCGCTGACGTAAAAGTCAACGAAGGCATGTACTACAACAAGGTGTTCCCAGGACATCAGCTGGCGATGCCAGCGCCACTCGCTGAGGGCTCGGTCGCGTATCAGGACGGGTCTCCGCCGACAGTTCAAAACTATGCGCGGGACGTGACCGCGTTTCTCTCATGGACGGCTGATCCGTCTCTCGATCAGCGCAAGCGCATCGGCTGGCAGGTGATGCTGTATCTTCTGATCACGACCTTGCTCCTCTATCTCGGCAAGAAGCGGATCTGGTCGAAGCTGCACTGAAGACCGGAGATCGCGAGACACAAAAAAGGCCCGCATTATGCGGGCCTTTTTCGTTGTTGTTGCGGGTCTTGTTACTTTGACAATCCGGTTAGGTTTGCGACCATCGGCTCAAGGATTGGCTTCAGGATCGCGCCGGCGCCCGGGATGCCGGTTGCCTTTTCAACAGCCGCCAAGATGCGGGGGAGTGCTCCGCCGACAAGCATTGTCAGAGGCTTACGGGCATCGCCGGTGAGCAAGCCTGCTGCAGCTTTCACGGCTTCGATCTGCCTGGCGGCGTCTGTCAACGCAGGAGCGGCAGCCTTAGCTGTGGCTTCATCCTTGATGGTACCGAGTGTCCCTGTCAGGCCGCTCAGTGCCTTGGAGGCAAGCCCGACGACGTCCACCTGGGTTGCGGCAGGTGCTTCGGCTTTCGGGGCGGCCGCTGGCGCTTCGGTGTTAGCTGGCGGGGGTGCTGTCTTCTCGACCATGGGCGCCTGATTGCAGCCGTAGCTGGAGAGCAGATAGAGACCGGCAAGTCCAAGCACGAGCGGCAGCAGCCAGCTTGGCAGTCCGCCACCCGATGAGGCCGGGGCGGCGTGCGCGACAGGAGCTGCTGTTTTCAGATTTCCAGCGATGGAATCGAGTACGCCCGAGCCTTGCAGAAGATCGGAAAAACCAGCCGGCATTGCGGCTGCGATGTTGCTCTTCTGGCCGTTCAAGAGGTTGGCAAGGCCAGCTGCATCTAACCCGGACGACTTTTGTTCCTTGGCAAGCGTGCCGAGTACGACAGGGGCCAGCATGCCCATGAGGGAAGCACTCTTGCCGGCGTCTAGGCCCGCAAACTTGCCAACTGCACTGGCGAGGGCGCCGGACTGCGAACCGCCAAGCAGGGATGAAAGCGCGCTGGTGCCGCTGTCAACCAGTTGTTGCTGACCGCCGCCGCCAATCAGATTGCCAAGATTGCCGAGTAAGCCCGGATCTTGTTTGCCGAGGATGCTGGCGAGCGCTCCAGCGCCGCCGCTTTTCGAGGCGCTGCCGACTAAGCCGGCAAGGATTGCTGGAAGCGCGGCGCTGATGGCTTTACCGACAAGGCCTTGGCCCAATCCAAGACTTCCGGCAATCTTGTTGATGATGACGGGGGCCAGATACTGCATGGCCAT
>JANOKZ010000071.1:0-6706 GCA_031419515.1 Hyphomicrobium sp. | reverse complement strand
CGCCCGGTCATTCCTGCACAACCAGGTGCGCTCGATGGTAGGCAGTCTCAAACTGGTCGGCGATGGCAAATGGACCGTACGCGATCTCGAAGAAGCACTCGCCGCTCGAGATCGCACGCGGTGCGGGACCGTGGCGCCAGCTTCTGGGCTCTATCTGGCGCGCGTCGATTACGGCTGCAACGCAAGCGATCTCGTTACTGAACCAGACGACAACGATGAATGATGCAGGCCGTCAGCGCTCTATCTGGTCAGTGACCATGGCGAGGAATTCCTGTCTTGTCATGGGATTATCTCGGAACGAACCCAGCATACGGCTGGTGACCATGTCGGTGCCGTGCTTGTGCACCCCGCGCGTGGTCATGCAGTGATGTTCGGCCTTAATCACCACGCCGACGCCGTCCGGCTGTAAAACGTTCTGAATCGTGTTGGCAATCTGTGCTGTCATCTTCTCTTGGATCTGGAGGCGCTTCGCGTAGGCATCAACAACCCGGGCAAGCTTCGATATTCCGACGACACGGCCTTTGGGGATATAGGCGACCCAGGCGCGGCCGACAATTGGCGCCATGTGGTGTTCGCAATGACTTTCAAAGCGAATTCCCCTTAGTACAATCATCTCATCGTAGCCTTCGATTTCTTCGAAGGTCTTTTTCAGTATTGCCTCTGGGTCATCAGTGTATCCCTTGAAGAACTCTTCAAAGGCGCGCGTCACCCGGGCTGGTGTTTCTTTTAGGCCGTCGCGTGTGGGATCATCTCCCGTCCAGCGAATAATTGTCTTGAAAGCCGCCTCGACCTCTGTACGGCTCGGCTTAGTTGTTTTTGTCATTGAGTGTGGGCCTCAAACAGTAGAATTCATGTGCTTACCATTGCGACGATCTCTATTGCGACGATCTGGCCGTGACACATGCCTCTTTGGCGCACCGGCTTGGAAAGCGCAACGGAACTGACTAGAGATTAGGGTGTTTCAGGGTGGGCTGCTAGCCTGTCATCCCGCGGGGGGGGGTCGGTGTTTCCTAATAATCTCGACAGGTCCCAATATCCGCTGCGCACAAGGTACTGGGGCATCTTCAACGGCACCCTGGTGATGGCCGCAGCCGCAGCCACGCTCGTCACTCCGGGAACACTCGAAGTGACATTACCGATCTGCTTTGCAGGCTTTATCGCCGCCGCACTCATGCGCAATTCTTACCGAAGTCTGATACCGGAGTTTGGGGCCGGTGCGCTGGTGGCTGTCGCTTTTCTCGGTTTTTCGATGCTATCGGCGCTGTGGGCCGCGCATCCCTACGACACGCTGGGGTGGGGCTTTATCTCGTTAGTAGCGTTCCTCGGTTGCGGGATCGCTGCGCGCGTACTTCTTGGCGAACAACGCCGAAACATATTTCACATCAGCGAAGGATTATGGATCGGTGTCGCGGCTGGACTTATTTATCTCGCCGTCGAGATCCTGACCAACCAGGCCCTCAAGGTTGGACTCTACAATGCTCTGCATCTCAGTCCCGGGGATCTGCGTCCCCGGCATCATTTTAGCTGGAAAGCCGGGCAACTCATTTCTATTCTGCCGGCGGACCTGACACGCAACGTTGCGCCGGTACCACTCTATATTTGGGCGACGCTGCTCGCGATCCGGGGAACGACGACGGAGACAATGGTTCGCGCCATAATGTGCGGTGTTTTCTCCATGGCTGTAGTTGTCGTCATGATTTCCGAGAATGAGACGGCCAAACTCGCGATTTCGGCAGGGGCATTGTTGTTTGTTCTATCGGTCTGCAGGCCACAATGGAGTTTGCGCTTGCTCCAAGTTGGCTGGGTGACGGTCTGTCTGGCTATTGTCCCGATATCGCTAGCGCTCTACAGGATCGACCTGCACAACGCCCCATGGCTACAGCCAACAGCGCAACATCGCATCATCATTTGGAACCGCGTTTCCGAGGCGACGATGAAGTCGCCAGTCGTAGGAATTGGAGCGGGCATGACATATTGGAATTTCGAGGGCAGCCTTGCTCCGAAGGAGGGCGAGCTGCATTCGCGCTATTCGCGCGACGCGCACAGCGTATTTCTACAAACGTGGTTCGAGCTTGGCGTTGTCGGAGCCGCGCTCCTCGCGTTAATCGGATTGGCTGTCCTGCAAAGAATCAGACGTCTTGGGACGGCAATGGCGCCCTACGGATACGCAACGTTTGCCAGTGCTGGTGTTACGCTGGCTTCGAGTTGGGGCATGTGGCGCGTGTGGTTTGTCTATATGTTTGCCTTTGCCGTGGTTATATTTGCGATCGCAGTGCGCGCGGGTATCCACTCCGAACGAACGCCGGGGTTGCCGCACGCACTTGGCTGATTGTGCCGCGGTGCCGCCCGCTCATTACGCTTATTCCGCTGGTGACATTTCAGGCGCCAATGCGACGGCTTTCTTTCGCTGAAGAGCGCGCACCAGGACGTAGAACACTGGCGTGAAGATGAGGCCAAACAACGTCACGCCGATCATGCCGGAAAAGACGGCCGTGCCGAGAGACTGGCGCATCTCAGCGCCCGCGCCTGTGGCGTAGACGAGTGGCAGCACGCCGAGAATGAAGGAGAGCGATGTCATGAGGATCGGCCTCAGCCGTGTGCGGGCCGCCTCAATCGCTGCTTCGCGCCGCGTGCGCCCGGCGTCCTCAGCCTGCCTCGCAAATTCCACGATCAGAATTGCGTTCTTGGCCGCAAGGCCGATGAGCACGACAAGGCCGACATCGACAAGGATATTGCGGTCGAGACCGCGGAAGTTGATGCCAATCATCGCCGCGTAGATACACATCGGCACGATCAGGATAACGGCAAGCGGCAGGAGCCAGCTTTCATAAAGCGCAGCCAGCAACAAAAACACGAAGACCACGGCCAATCCGAAGGCGAGCGTTGCCGTACTACCGGCGAGCTTTTGCTGCAGAGCAATCTCGGTCCATTCAAAACCGAAACCGGCAGGGAGTTTCTCCGCAACCAGCTTTTCAATCGTCGACATAGCTTCGCCTGTCGAGTAGCCGCGCTTTAGCTGAACCTGAACTTCGGCCGAGGGATAGAGATTAAATCGCGGCACACGGTACGCGCCCGTCGCATCGCTGAAGGTGGCGATTGAGCCGATCGGCACCATTTCTCCTGTGTTGCTGCGGGTCTTCAGGTTGGCCACGTCGCGTAGCGACAAGCGGTAGGGATCGTCCGCTTGCGCGGTCACTCGGAACGTGCGTCCCAGCATATTGAAGTCATTGACAAAGGTTGAGCCCATATAGGTCGAGAGCGTTTCGAAGACGCGGTTCACGGGCACGCCGAGTTGCTCGGCTTTTGTCCTGTCTATGTCGGCATACACTTCGGGCGTTCGGACGTTGAAGAGCGAAAATGCTTGCGCAAAGCCGGGTGTCTGGCCGAGCGGACCCGCGATGCCCCAGGCTGCCTTCTCGAGAGCCGGCAAACCGCGCCCCGCGCGGTCTTGCACATAGCCCTTGAGGCCCCCGCCGGTGCCGATGCCCGGCACGGAAGGCGGCTCAAGTACGAAGACGAAGGCTTCGCGAACTTCGCTCATTGTCTTGCGCAAATCGGCAAGGATGCCATCTTTGGTAAGGCCGAGTTTTAGTCTTTCTTCGAACCCTTGCAAACGCACGAAGACGACGCCGGCGTTGGGCGAGTTGATTCGCGTCGCGCCATCGAAACCGACGAAGGCAACCGCGTGTTCGATGCCGGGGCGGGTGAGGAGAAGTTCCGACGCCTTGCGAACGACCGCGTCGGTTCGTTGCAACGTAGACCCTGGCGGCAGCTGGAAAACGGTAATCAGATAGGCGCGGTCGAGCTGCGGAATGAGTCCAGTAGGCGTTGCATCCAATTGCTTCTTTGTCAAAAAGAGCAAGCCGCCATAGGCCACGAGCATCAACACGCCGATCGTGATCAACTTTCCCGTCAGCCAGGCATATCCGTTTGCCAGTTTATCGAAGCCCCAGTTGAAGGCCTTGAAAAACATCCTGACCGGCCAGAACAAGTAGTATCCTATGCTATGGACTTCTTCTCCGTGCCGGTGAGGCTTCAAGAGAACGGCAGCCAGTGCCGGTGAAAGCGTGAGCGAAACAAATGCAGAAATGGCCGTCGAAGCCGCGATCGTGATTGCGAACTGCTTGTAGAACGTGCCCTGAAGGCCGGTGATGAAGGCAGTCGGGATGAAAACTCCCATGAGTACGAGTGATATCGCGATCAGCGCACCGCCGACCTCATCCATGGTTTTGTGCGCTGCTTCATTTGGGCTGAAGCCTTGCCGCAAATAACGCTCGACGTTTTCTACCACGACAATGGCGTCGTCAACGACGATGCCAATCGCAAGCACGAGCCCGAAAAGCGAAAGCGTGTTGAAGTTAACGCCCACGGCACTCATCACCGCAAACGTGCCTATCAGGGACACAGGAATGGCAAGTATGGGAATGATAGCCGCCCGCCAAGTCTGCAGAAATAGAATGACAACGGCGACGACGAGCAGGATCGCTTCAGCAAGCGTCATCAAGACCGCATCAATCGAGTACTGGATGAATTCGGTCGGATTATAAATTATCTTGAATGCAACGCCTGGCGGGAAGTTGCTTGACAAGTCCTCCATGGTCTTTCGCACCGCAGCCGCGGTTGCGAGCGCATTCGAGCCAGGACGCTGAAACATTACGATGGCGACCGCTGGCTTGCCGTCCAAGAGCGAATTGACGGTGTAGTCCTGTGCGCCGAGTTCGACGCGGGCCACATCCTTGATGCGGATGAACTGCCCTGTGGGCTCGGCACGGATGACGATGTTCTCGAATTCCTCTGGGCTCGAGAGGCGCCCCAATGTTTTGACGGACAGCGTATAGGCTGCTTCCGATGCTGCCGGGGGCTGGTTGATGGCACCGGCGGCAACCTGCAAGTTCGACGCTCTCAGCGCCTGCACCACGTCGCTGCCGGTCAAGCCGCGCGCCGCAACTTTAGCGGGGTCGAGCCACACACGCATGGCGTAGTCGCGCGCACCGAAGACCAGCACGTTTCCGACGCCATCGATGCGCCCAAGCACATCTTTGACGTAAAGCGTTGAGTAGTTCGAAATGTATTGCTGGTCGCGCGTGCCGTCAGGAGACGTCATATGCACGACAATCATCAGATCGGGCGAAGCTTTACGCACCGATACGCCGAGGCGGCGTACGTCTTCTGGAAGACGTGGTTCGGCGACCGCGATGCGGTTCTGAACGAGAACCTGGGCTTGGTCGACGTTTGTGCCGGGGCGGAAGACGACATTCACAGATAGCTGCCCGTCACCTGTAGAAGCGCTGTCAATATAGAGCATATTGTCAACGCCGTTGACTTCTTGCTCGATCGGCGTCGCGACGGTCTCGGCAATAACTTGGGCCGAGGCGCCAGGATACGTGGCGCGGATATTGACGGTAGGCGGCGCAATTTCAGGATACTCGGAAATCGCCAAACTCCGCCCGGCGATGAGGCCGATGATCGTAATCATGAGCGACAAGACGGCGGCGAAGATAGGCCGCTCAATAAAATAGTGCGAGAAACGCATTCTGGCCGTCCTTGTTCGCTCGACTATTTACTCATGACCGATGCGATGGTGCCGTTGACAGGTGCCACTTTCACCCCAGGCCGGACCATCGGATTGGCGATGCCCTCGATGATGACCTTCTCATCGCCTTTGAGGCCGCTCTTGACCACGCGAAGGCCGTCGCTCATGGGTCCAAGTGTGATGGGGACAGGAGCGACGACGTTTTCACTATTGACGGTCATGACAATTTTGCGTGCCTGATCCGAGACGATTGCCGCATCGGGAACGAGAAGGACGTCGGATTCGCCGCCAAACAGAGACAAGCGTGCAAACACTCCAGGCGTCAGAAGTCCATTTTTGTTGTCGAAGATGGCGCGTCCGCGCATCGTTCCCGAACGCTCGTTCATGGCATTGTCAACGAAGTCCATTTGGCCATCATGGCTCCAATCGGTCTCATCGGAAAGTTTCACGCGTACCGGGTTGGCGGTGTCGCGCGACGACGGGCGTTGCCCGGCAAGAAAGAGCCGCGAATAGCGCAGATAATCGGCTTCAGACACATCGAATACAAAATGGATCGGATCGAGTGAGACGATCGTTGCCAGCAGCGTCGCGCCGGCAACGCCACCACCGACCAAGTTGCCTGCGTCGACTTTCTTGTCGGATATGCGGCCCGAAATCGGCGCGCGGACTTCGGCCCATTCAAGGTTGAGTTCAGCGGATTTGAGGTTCGCCTTGTTCGCGAGAAGTTGTGCTTCCGCACCGCCCAAACTCGCCTTGCGCTGATCGAAGACTTGTTCACTCATAACTTTGGACTTGGCGAGTGGCTCGGCGCGCTCAACTTCGGAAGTAGCGAGTGCGACCTGGGCCTCCTGCCGGGCGACGTCGGCCTTCGCGACATCGACCGCGATCTGGAAGGGCCGTTTGTCGATCGTAAACAGCAGATCTCCGGCCTTCACCAGAGTTCCGTCCTTGAAATGCACCTGTTCGATGAACCCGGCAACGCGGGGCCGGACTTCCACCCTTTCGACAGCCTCGAATCGTCCCCAGTATTCGTCCCAGTTTGTGATCCGCTTAGCGAGCGGCTGAGCGACCGTTACGGGGAGCGGCGGCGGCGCATTTTGCGCAGCGGCACTCGAGGCGAGGGCCAATAGAACGGAGGTGGCAATTGCAAGTCGGGCGTTCATTCGATCTGGA
>JANOKZ010000070.1:0-14093 GCA_031419515.1 Hyphomicrobium sp. | reverse complement strand
AATGATCGGGCGCGAGCGAATGATTTCAACTTCGCTTTCAACGGTCGGGTTGTCGCCCTTGAGATCGGTGACGACGCTATCGAGGTTTGATACCAGTTTCTGGCGCGGATCGATTTGGACGATTGCAGAGGCGTCGAAACGGTTTGGCAGAGCCAATACAACTGCAGCTGCAAGAATTGCCATCAAAATGGGTAATGCGACGATGAGCTTCCAGCGCTTGCGCACAGCCGCAGCCGCGCGCTCGAGGCTCATTCCCCCGCCGCCCTGTCCGCCTTCACTCAGTTCTTCGGGATTTTCTTCCATTCTCCCTGGCGCCTAGAACCGCAATTTCGCACCGATCATGAACCGGTTGCGATGCAAGTCGCGCGAATCACTTTCCGACTCGCGCAGGTCATGTTCGTAGGCAAAGGTGAACAGCCAGTTTTTATTCAGATAATATTCGAGTCCGATCCGGGCGCCGTAGACCATTTCAGTCGTGTCGGCTGTGAGGGATGCATCCTCGCGGATCTCAAAACCGCCGTTGAGCAGCAGGTTGTGATAGATTTCATAGTCGGCACGTATGCTGAGGCCGGTCTGGAGCAGGGCTGAACCATCCGGCCCGCCTGTCTCATTTAGGCGGCGCGTAAGGGCGCCGTAGATCGTTAACCGTTGCGTCGGCAACCACTGAACTTCAGCTTCCATGAGGCTGACCGCATGGTTCTCGACACCGGCTTGTTCGTAGTCACGCACCCCGAAGCCGCCAAGAATGCGCCAGCGCAATAGCGGGTTTGTCTCGAAGGCAAAACCGGCCAAGGCTTCATAGCCAAGTGCATCGGTATCGGTGACGCCGTCCCCCTTGTTGAGTGTCTTAAGGCCTTTGACTTTACCGACGAGTTCGAAGCCGGGAGAAAACCTGTAGCCGGTTCTGAGTGTCGTGCTGTAGAGCTGCAAGTCGCGTGGATCGAGGTCGAGATGAGACCCATCCAAGGCCTCAGTATCGGCGAAGTCCCAACTTTCGGCGGCGGCTGAAATGGTGCCGTAAAGGCGGCCAACATCGCGGGTAATGCCAGTTGCGGCGCGATTGTAAAAGACTTGGACAGGGCCGCGGGCTGCGGTCGGATACGATGGGCTGTTGCGTTCCTGGTGGGTCAGCGACGAGAGCATGCCAGCGGCAAGTGTGTGGGCGTGATCGAAATGCAAAGCGCCGTCGAGCCGTCCCCGGACGTTGGCGAAGTCCTGGTCTGAGTTTTCAGCGAAACTGACGATTTTTCCGTCGAGTGAAAAGTCCAAGGCGTGACGCGGCAGTTGCGATTGGAATTTAACGGAAGCGTCCAGTTCCGAGCGGATGTCGCGCACCTTTTCCGCGTCCGTGCCGTAAATATTGTCGTCGAAGATGACGAGAGCCCCGGCTTCCGGTGAGACGATGTAGTTGCCAGCCCTGATGCCTTCCGGCTTGACGAACTGCCGGTTGCGGCCGGCCACCGTTTCAGCGCCGAAGTTCTTGGCGTTCAGCCATTCGATATCGTTTTGCCGCTTGGCGATCGTCGTCGTGTTCAGCCCGTCTTTGTCGTCGATATCGAGTTCGCCGGCACGCGCACCCGTATCGAGAAAAACGATCGCAATTACGAATGCCAAAGCACAGTTGCGCAACCAGCCCGAAAGGCGGGATGGGGCGCGCCAAATTGCTGTGCTTCCGTTACGCATAACTCAAACGCTCGAAATTCAAACCCCGCTCCGGGGCGGATGCCGGATCAGAAGAACCTTTCGGGAATTTTGATGTTGTCGCCGGGCAGCACAGGGATGTCGGCCGGCATTTTCACAGCCGCGTCCGGTTCGCCCTCGCGCCCAATGTAGAGATAGGTTTGGTCAGCGCGGTAGGTATAGCCGCCGGCCATGGCGACAACATCGCGCAGCAAAAGGCCGTTTTTGTATTGGAATTCGCCGCCGTTCTTGACTTCGCCGTGCACGTAGATCGGCCGGTAGTTGGTCATTTCGACCGACACCTTAGGGCTTTTCAGGTAACCGTCCGCAAGGCGCCGCGCAATCGCGTCGCGGAATTCGTGGAGCGCGAGACCCTTGGCTGGCATTTCGCCAATGAGCGGCATGGAAACCTGGCCCACGCCGTTGACCTCTAGGGGGCCGGATAGATTTTCTTCGCCAAACACAGTGACTTTGAGTTTGTCCCCGACACCGAGGCGATAGGTGCGCTGCAGAGGGATCTTACCTGCGCGGGTGGCAAATTGCGGTCCGCTCATGGCGATGGGGTTGACGCAAGCGCCGGCCAATGTCGCGCTCAATAGAGCTGCGATGGCAAAGCGAACAAATCTCTCGAGCGGCAAACGCAAGACGGTTGCTCGAATTCTGAATACGCATACGAAGGCCCCACTCGATAGAGTGCGACCCCAACCATCAGGAATGGCTATTTCTGGTTAAATTCGAATTAAGAACTGAAGCGTCGGCGTAAAGAAACTGATGTACGTTCAAAAAGCCGGGTCGCAGATTTCCGGGCGTTAGCCCGCTCTTCAAGAATAGGATGGTATGGGTAGTCCTGGTTCAAACCCATGGGGATGTGCGCGTGTCAAACGATGCCGCCGGAATGGCCGATAATTTCAGCAGCTTCTATGCGACGAAGCCCAAAAGCTATTTTGCGGGTGCGCGCGCCGACTTCGTTGCGCGCTTGCCGCGCGATCCCTCCGCTTCAATTCTCGAAATTGGTTGTGGCTCGGGCGAAACGGGTGCTTTGGCGCTCGCCGAAGGGTGCTGCGGCCGCTACGTCGGCGTAGAACTTTTCGAATCCGCTGCCGCTCAGGCGCGCCAAGTTTTAACGGACGTCATCACTGGAAATGTCGAAACGCTGGCCTTTGACTGGCAGCCAGCTACTTTTGATGCCATCATTCTTTCCGAAGTCTTGGAGCATCTCGTGGAGCCGGGACGCGTCCTCAAGGACTTGTCGCGTTTTGTAAGACCCGGCGGAATGGTGCTCGCCAGCTCGCCCAATATTTCGCATTGGCGCGTTATCGGCGAACTCATCAACGGCCGCTTCAACCTTGAAGATCGCGGTGTCTTCGACCGCACGCACATGCGCTGGTTCACACCGGATACTTTTGCCCAGATGTTCGAGGAAGCGGGCTTCGACATTCACGAAGTTGGCCCCGTCACGCCGTTTAGCGCTCGAACGGAATTGATTTCCTGGGCAACGCGCGGCCGCTTCGACCATCTCTTCATGGCCCAGATCGCAGTTTGCGGCAGGCGCCGCTAGGGGCTTGGACGATCAATCGCCGCTAGGCCCGCCCTCAGATCATAGGAACAGCGGATATCGCCGTCCGCGCCTGCCTTTAAGACCAGGTTTGGATGGCGGTAGCGCAGATCCCACAGCGGATTGTCGATATCCCAGACGGCGACCTGTGTGTGCCGGCTGCCTATGACGATCTCGGGGCCAGTCCAAGGCAACCCCGACTTTGAGCGCTGGGTCTTTTGGATCTCTTTTTGGCATGTTGTTGCAGCGCGATCCTGATAAGCGCTGATCAGGGCTTCATGCATGATGGAGCGGTAATAGCGGTCTTGCGCCCAGACCTTCAGTCCGGCGATACCTGCCACGAAAATTACGAAGATTCTGAGGGATGGGCGGGACATGAGACGATCCGGCCTCCGCGGGGTTGGCATTGAATGACGCCAAACAGTGCACCCGTCATGGTGAAGAAAAGGTTTCTTGCCGCACCCGGCATCGGCGTTCCGGCACCCCTTCGGGCTTGTCAGGCGCGCGGGCCTCGGGCAAAAGCCATACCCTACCAAAGTCGATAGACCGGCGAAGATCCAACGACGATCTTAGGGGAGCCCTACAAAAATGAAAAAGAAGATCCTGATTACCTGGCCACTGCCGGAAGCCGTCATGGAGCGGGCCCGCGCGACCTATGACGTCATCGCGCACGGCGACAATCCGAAGATCACCATCGACGAGATGCTTCAGACTGCCAAGTCGGTCGATGCGATACTGCTGACGCTCAATGAGAAGTGCCGCAAGGACGTGATCGACAGGATGCCGGAGAACATCAAGTGTATCTCTACGTTCTCGATCGGCTTCGACCACATCGATCTGGACGCCTGCAAGGCGCGCGGCATTAAGGCCGGCAACGCGCCCCACGGCGTGACAGTCGCGACCGCTGAAATCGCCATGTTGCTGCTCTTAGGCAGTGCGCGCCGCGCCGGCGAAGGCGAAGCCATGGTCCGGCAGCGCAAATGGCCGGGTTGGCAGCCGTTGCAGCTTGTCGGTCAGCGCTTGGACAACAAAGTGCTCGGAATCTACGGCTTCGGCAAAATTGGCCAGGCACTGGCGCAGCGCGCTCGCGGATTCGATATGCAGATCCACTACTACGACCTTTACCGTGCCAAGCCTGAAGTCGAAGCGAAGTACAACGCCACCTATCACGACAGCCTCGACAGCCTTTTGAAGGTGTCGCAGTTCTTCTCGATCAATGCGCCGTCAACGCCGGAGACGCGCGGGTTCTTCAACGAGGCGACGATCGAAAAGCTCCCGCACGGCGCCATCGTGGTGAATACCGCACGCGGCGATCTCGTCAACGATGAGGATATGATCGCGGCGTTAAAGTCGGGCCGTCTCGGATACGCGGGTCTCGATGTGTTCGCGGGAGAGCCCAAGATCCACGAAGGCTACTACGACCTGCCAAACACGTTACTATTTCCGCATTTGGGTTCTGCCGCCATCGAAGCGCGCAATCAGATGGGCTTTGAAGCCCTCGACAACATCGACGCGTTCTTCGCGGATAAGGACATGCCGTTCAAGCTCGCATAGATTTTCTCGCCAATTCGCGACCCCAAGAAAAAAGCCGGGCACATAATGTGTCCGGCCTCTTTCTATTCCCATCTCATTCGGAGCGTGCTCAGTGCAGCGCCGCGATCGCGAGTTCGCCTTCCTCGGCGTGACCGATGGCGGCCTGCAGCGTGTCGGTCAGCGCGATCGGCGTGCCGTCGGCCGCATGCAGCGAGAACAGGGCGATGCCTTTCGGCAAACCTTCGATCATCGGGAACATGCGCTTAGCGTCATCCGAAGAGAGCGTCTTGATGTAAGCGACTTGCCCGCCGCCGAGACGGGCGAGTTCAAGCTCGCTCATCAGCTGTTCGGCGCGCGGGTCGATGGTCTTGCGCGAAGACTTTGATTGGGTCTTTGTGTTCATCACGCTGTTCCTCCTTCGGAACGAAAACGATCACCACAATATGGGGGATCAATCGGGCTTTTTCGAGTGGGCCGAAAGTCCATACCAAGGTTTGATCCTCGGACGATTCGGGTCAAATTGCTGTGACCTGAAAGACTCTAGGTGGGGCCTTTGTGACTGGGGGGTGTTGCGCCGATCTCAATGCGGCGCACGATCCGCTCAGGCTCAAAGCGGTGCAGGTCGATGGACAATAGTCCGTTCGACAAGTCGGCCGATTTGACCTCGATCCCGTCGGCCAGGACGAAAGTCCTTGCAAACTGGCGTGCGGCGATCCCGCGATAGAGGTACTCGCGCGCATTGCCGTCCGCCTGCTTGCCGCGCACTGTCAGCTGATTGTCTTCAAGCGTGATGTCGAGCTGGTCGCGGGTAAATCCGGCGACGGCCAAAGTGATACGCAACAGTTCCGCGCGCTCGCCGTCTATTGAAACCCGTTCGATATTGTAGGGGGGATAGCCGTCGGCGGAGCCTTTGCCGGCCCGGTCGATCAAACGCTCTATTTCTTCAAACCCCAAGAGCAAGGGGTTTGTCAGCATTGCCATTCGTGACATGCAAAAGCCCTCCGCCGAAGCGACCTTTCAATTGCCGGAAGCCAAAAGGCCTTCCGTTTGCCCGTCACCCCAGTTTTGGGCATGACGGGATCTCAGGACAGCTATATTGGGGCGTGCGAACCAATGTTCAAGTCTGGGGATCGTACGGGGCAGGCCACGAAATTATTCCGAAAGTCCGGGCTATTAGACCCGTGCCTTAGTCTTGCTCGACTTTTTCCGTTTGTGGCGGGCAATGAATTGGCACTCGCCACGGGGAGAAAACGTATGAGAACTGGATTTCGAGCAGCGGCGCTGGCTTTTGGACTGTTCGCGGCGACAGCTTTGATCGCGCAAGCGGAGGAGGCCAAACCCGAGGCGGCTCCAGCCCCAGCCGCCGAAGCTCCCGCAAAAGCCGCCACTGACGCTAAGGTCGAGCCTGCGGCAGCGCCAGTCACGCCGGGCGGCGGCGATGTCAAAGCTTCAGACAACCCCACGGAGATCGAACTCACGTCCGAAGAAAAGGCCGAGCGGGACTCGCGCAAAGCTTGCAAGGTCGATATTTGTGCGGCCTTTCGCAAACCACAAGCAAGCGGGTCCGACATCAGTTGTGATGTTGTGAAGAGCTGGCGCAAGGAGCAGCTTGGCAAGTTGGTCGGCAAATTGAAAGTAAGCTGGCCTTATGGCCCGGTGCGCTGCACATCGGCCGTCAAGTTGAAGCGTGCCGATCTTCACAAGGCCATGACGGACGAGAAGTTCGAGACGCAGCTCGATAAGCACGAGGTGACGTGTTTGGTCGATCGCGAAACCGAACCCGCTGCCGATATCAAATTCGACTTCTCGCCGAAAATCACGTTCGAAAAAGGCGTCGCTATTAAAGCCAAGATCAATTGGGGCAAGCTTGAAGCGCCTACCCTCATAAAAGGCGCACTGTGGACCGCAACGGCGGCCGACAACACGGTCAACATCTTGTCGAGTTCGCTGGTCGAAGACATCAACAGCTTCATCGGCAAGAAGTGCGACGAAGTGAAGGAAGAATGGGTGTCGAAATAATTGGAGCTATCAGAGCCTGACAAAGCCCTTCGTAATTGCAATGGCGACAGCGTGTTCGCGTGAGCCCGCTTTGAGCTTGTTGCGGGCATTGGCTAAGTGCATGGCAACGGTCGGTGTCTTAATTCCAATGGACTTGGCGATGCCCTCGTTTGAATGTCCCCGGGCCAGAAGATCCAAGCACTGCAGTTCTCGCGGTGAAAGTGCAGAATTATTGTCTGCGGGCATGCTTCTTATCCGCCAATGAATTTTATCGCTTTTGCAATGCCATGCACCAAATGCCAGTGTGTTTTGCCGCTCCTAATGTCTGAAAGGATGCCTCAAAAGGGCTCCAAATTAGCCAATCACAGAATGCATTGTGCACTAAGTTGTTGCGTCGATCAAATTTATCGAAACCATCAGGGTGTCCTGGAAAACCTAGCTAAACTGGCAAGTTAGCAGCAAGAGTTTCTCTACTATTTTACTCGCAGTGGCGGCTGAGTCAGCAACTGACCGGTCGGAATAGCGGCGCACTGTAGCCGCGCACTGGGAGGTATTAGCGAGTATGCGCCGAGCTTACACAGCGCCTTCGATTTCACTTCTCAATTGCTCGAGTTCGAGCCAAGCCGTTTCGGCCTTTTCCAGTGCCGTCTGGCTGGTGGCGAGACGCGCCGACGTCGCGTCGAACTCAGTACGATTGCGGGTAAACAACGTGGCGTCAGAGAGCTTATCGGCGAGCACTTTGATTTCTGCTTCGAACTTACGAATCTGGCCGGGTAGCGTTTCGAGCGCGTGTTTTTCCTTGAACGATAATTTGCGTGCGGGTTTGGGCGGCGCTGGAGCTGCTGCGGTGCCTTGGCTCTGAGTCAGCCTACGCCCCGGCGCGTCTCCATTTGCGGATAAGGCCTTTTCTGGCTCTAAGCCTTTGCGCTGTTCGAGCATGTCGGAATAGCCGCCCGGATATTCGCTCCAATGCCCATCGCCTTCAGGGGCGAGCACGCTCGTCACAACGCGATCAAGGAAATCGCGGTCGTGACTGACAAGCAGAACAGTACCCGGGTAGTCGGCGAGCAGTTCCTGCAAGAGGTCCAGAGTTTCGAGATCCAGGTCGTTGGTCGGCTCGTCGAGAACCAGAACATTCGATGGCTTTGCGAGCGCGCGCGCCAGCATCAACCGTGCCCTCTCGCCGCCGGAGAGAACGCGCAGCGGTGTCAGCCTTTGTTCGGGCAGGAAAAGGAAGTCCTGCATATAGCTCGCAACGTGACGCGCCTTGCCATTGATGATGACCTGGTCGCCGCGCCCGCCCGTCAAGGCGTCTCGCACTGTCCAATTGGGATCGAGTTCGTCGCGCTTCTGGTCGAGCGAAACGAGCTCCATATTGACGCCGAGGCGGATTGTTCCGCTGTCAGGTTCTTCAGCCCCAGTCAAAAGCTTGAGGATTGTCGTTTTGCCCGCGCCATTGGGGCCAACGAGACCCAGGCGGTCGCCGCGCATGACGCGGATCGAGAGATCTTTGACGAGCGGTGTATCGCCATAGCTCTTGCTGGCGCCTTTTGTCTCGGCAATCAGACGGCCCGATAGCCCTCCCTCCGAAGCATCAAGCCGGACGTTGCCTTGCACGTGGCGCTGCTCGCGCACTTCCTCGCGCATGGCGCGGAGTTCGCGCACCCGGCGCACGTTGCGCTTGCGCCGCCCTGTGACGCCGCCGTGCATCCAATCGTTCTCGCGCATAATTTTGCGGTCGAGCTTGTGGCGCTCTTGCTCTTCTTCTTCGAGTGTTTTGTCGCGCCACTCTTCGAACGATCCAAAGCCTTGATCCAGCTGGCGGGCCTTGCCGCGATCGATCCAGACTGTTCTGCGCGAAAGATTTTCCAGGAAACGCCGGTCGTGGCTGATGAGCACGATCGCCGAGCGCAAGGACTTGAGTTCGCTTTCGAGCCACTCAATCGCCGGTAGATCGAGGTGGTTGGTCGGCTCGTCGAGCAGTAGCACGTCGGGACGGGCGACGAGTACGCGGGCAAGTGCCACGCGGCGTGCTTCGCCGCCGGAGAGCTGATCTGGGTCTTCGTCTCCGGTCAGACTCAATTCTTCGAGCAACGCACGGGCGCGGTATGGATCGTCCGTCGGTCCAAGACCAGCTTCGACATAATCCAGCGTCGTTTGGAATCCGGCAAAGTCGGCCTCCTGGGGCAGATAGCGGATGCTTGCGCCAGGGTGGGCAAAGCGCTCGCCCTGGTCCGGCTCGACCATCTTGGCGGCGATCTTCAATAACGTCGATTTGCCCGAGCCATTGCGGCCAACGAGACAAATACGATCGCCGGGCGCAACCGTCAGTTCCGCGCCTTCGAGCAGGGGCGTGCCGCCAAACGTCAGCCAGATATTCTTGAGGGTCAAAAGAGGGGGTGCCATGGGGTGGGTTTAGTGCGGTGCAGCATCAAGGGCAAGCGGCGGATTCTCACAGTGTGCTACCCCCAGAAGTCCTGCTCTCTTCACATTGCGTGCTTTATCTGGTCTGATCCCGGTGAAACGCGTGCTGCGCTCGGGCCAATAACGGATCAAGTATAGGGAAACGTCCATGAAACTCTACGCTGATCCCATTACCGTCAATTGCCGCAAGGACATGGCCGGGCTCGATTTCCTCGGCGCACCCTACGAGCGGGTCCATGTCGACTATTTCAAAAGCGAGCAGAAATCTCCGGCCTACCTGGCCATCAATCCCAACGCGTCCCTTCCGGCCTTGGTAGACGGAGACCTCGTGCTCTGGGAATCGAACGCGATCCTGCAATACGCCGCCGACAAGGTCGGCAACAGCCGCGCCTATTCGCTCGATCTTGGCAAACGCGCCGACATCAATCGCTGGCTCTTGTGGGAGTCGTCCAGCTGGTTCCCGAGTGCCTATGTATATCTGGTCGAGCACTGCGTGAAACCGCTCTTCGATCAAAAGCCCGACGACCAGGTGCTCGCCGCTCAAGATGTGCAATTCCACAAGCTTGCCGGCATTCTCGACGCGCGCCTCGCTAAGAGCAAATGGCTGTGCGGCGATGAGCCAACGATTGCCGATATCGCGATCGCCGCGCCGATGCACTTGCACCAGTATCAAAAGCTGCCGCTGGCGCCCCACAAGCACCTGACGCGCTGGATGACGGAGGGCATTGAGAAATTGCCATGCTGGGAAAGGTCTTACGTTGGGCCTGGATTCACGCTAACGCGGAGTTGATTACAAATTCTCGCGGCGCAGCGCTAAGAAACTGCGGAGAAATTCCGGCCGAATAGGCTTGGCCGGCAAATGGACGAGGACGAACGCACCATGCTGCACTCTGTGAAAACCAATCTGAATTACACGGTCGATAACGGCGTGCCGCCGGACTACTACTTCTATGAGCCTGACCCTTCGGTAATACGCAATCCACCGGGAACCGACACAAAAGAAGTCGAGATCCACGACGGCTGGCCGAAAGCGAACGAGTTTTCGCTCGATCGCGAAGGTTTCGAGTTGAAGCCGTTTCCGGCCAAGTTTTCGAGCTACGATGACGACGCTGCCGTAAAATCGGAATTCTATGCGCAGATCGAAGACTTCGTAGCGCGCAATACCGGCGCAAAGCGCGTTATCATTTTCGACCACACCATCCGCAAGCGCTTGCCCGCAGACCTCAAGGCACAAACGACGACGCAGCGCCCGGCCGTGCTTCTTGTCCACGCGGATTATACGGCGAAAGCCGCCGTTCAGCGCGTGCGCGATATCGTCCCCGATGAAGCCGATGAACTGCTCAAAGGCCGCATAGCGTTCTACAACGTCTGGAAATCTCTCTACGAACCGGTCGAAGAATTGCCACTCGCCATGTGCGACGTGACGTCAGCGACGGACGAAGACCTATTGCGCATGGAACTCAAGTACCAAGAGCGCACGGGCGAGATCTACGTCATGCGCCATTCGCCCAATCATCGATGGTACTATTTCCCCAAGATGCAGGTCGAACACGCGCTGCTGTTGAAGACTTTTGATTCAGATGCCAACCGCGCCCGATTTATGAACCATAGCGCGTTTGAAGATCCGTCCACGCCGCCGGGCGCCCCAAAACGCGAAAGCATTGAAGTGCGCACAATGGCGTTTTTCTAACGTGCTGCTGATTGTTGGGCTTGTCAGCTATTGGCCGGTTGCGCGTGCCGCAACCGGCCGCCGCTTTCGCAACGATTTGTTAACTTCCCTTGCCCAAAGATGACACGTCAATCGTCATCCGTTCGCCCGTGGCGCGGCTGTCATGCGCGCGATCGATCGAGGCTAACAGTTAAGTCAAATGCTGATCTTGGGTTGTCTACTTGCCGCTTCGGTGGCTGCAATCATGGTTCTGTTTGGTCCGGCAAAAAAGCCGCCAGCAAAACTACGTATTGGCAAGCAGCAATCCCGGACACGGACGAACGCCGTTGGCCAGACATCCGGTCCAACCAACCAGGAGACGAAGCGGGATCAAGGCTTCGGCCGCCGCTGAATCGCGACTGCGGCGCCACTTGCCCACTGACCGGCTGGCTTACAGCGCCATCGTGCGCGGTTCGAGTTCGCTTTCCTTGGCGATGCGCTCATACTGCTCGGCGATGGTCTTGATGCGATAGCTGCGTTCGCCGCCTTCGTAGGGCAGCTGGCGCAGGATTTTGTACTCGCGGATCGACGCCGGGATGGTCGCGCGCGCCGGGTTGAAATTGACCATCTGGCCAACCTTGAATTTATAACTTGCCACGCGTTATCTCCTTGCCGCTCAAGCGGCTAATCATCGGCCAACGCTGCCGGGTTCTGCGAAGCGTGCAGGCGCGTATGTATTGCAATCAAGCCTGGGATGGATTGCGATGGGCGGAACTGCTGAGACAGTATAGCACAAGTTGCCCGGGCAGCAGCCGCGTATCGCGAGCCATGGCGAAGTGACGCGATTGGCGGGGAAATCACCAATAAGCGCGCAATATCAACAGCACCTACTGATCTTCCCGCCGTTAACGCCATAGCGGCTGGCTTGGCGCTCGCGGAAAAAGTCCTCGTAACTCATGATAGCGTCGCCCGGGTGCATCGTCTGGCGATGCGCGACATAAGCCTCGTAATCCGGCACGCCGACCATCAGCCGCGCGGTCGAAGCCAAGCCCTTGCCGAGCTTCGCTCCAAACTTGGCGAGCGCCGCCCCTTGCACGTTGCAGAGTTCGCGAAACAGCATGATCGTTACTCCGCCGGTTGCAGTACGGTTTCCCGCGCCGTGATGTGCGGGTTGGCGCGGGCTTCGAAAATCGCGCGGATGCCGAAAACGAGCATCGCAACAACGAGCGCCATCAGCAGCGACGCCATGGTCGCGTTGACGTAGTCGTTGAAGACGATGCGGTTCATCTCCTCGATCGATTTAGCCGGTGCCAGCACTTCGCCATTGGCCAACGCCGCGCCAAATTTTTCTGCGTGCGCCAGGAAGCCTATTCTTGCGTCCGCATTGAACAGCTTGTGCCATCCGGCGGTCAGCGTGCAAATCGCCAGCCACGTCGCCGGAATTGCCGTCACCCAGGCGTACTTCTCGCGCTTCAACTTGAACAGCACGACCGTGCAAAGTGTCAGTGCGATACACGCCAGCATTTGATTAGCGATGCCAAACAGCGGCCACAGCGTGTTGATGCCGCCCAGCGGATCGATGACGCCTTGATACAGGAAATAGCCCCAACCCGTGACGGCGATTGTGGTTGCGAGGATATTCGCGGTCCAGGATTTGGTGTCCTTGAAGGCCGGCGCGAAGCTGCCAATCAGATCCTGAATCATGAAACGGGCGACCCGCGTGCCGGCATCAATCGTCGTCAGGATGAAGAGGGCTTCAAACAGAATGGCGAAATGGTACCAGAACGCCATCATGGCCTTGCCGCCGATAGCGCCGGACAGGATTTCCGCCATGCCGACCGCGAGCGTCGGCGCGCCGCCTGTGCGCGACAGGATCGTCGTCTCGCCAACATCTTTGGCGACTTGATCAAGCATTTCGGGCGTCACGAGAAAGCCCCAACTGGAAATCGTGGCCGCCGCTTCAACCGCCGTCGTGCCAATCAACGCCGCCGGGCTATTCATGGCAAAGTAAACGCCGGGTTCCAGCGCACACGCAGCTATCAACGCCATGACGGCAACGAAGCTTTCCATGAGCATGGCGCCGTAGCCGATGAACGGCGCGTGCGCCTCGGTTTCAAGCATCTTTGGCGTCGTGCCCGACGCGACAAGCGCGTGGAATCCCGAGACCGCGCCGCAGGCGATGGTGATGAACAGGAACGGGAACAGCGCGCCGGTGAATACGGGGCCGGTGCCGTCAATGAACTTGGTCACCGCCGGCATTTTGAGATCTGGCTGCACGACCAGAATGCCAATGGCCAAGCCGACAATCGTGCCGATTTTCAGGAAGGTCGAGAGATAGTCGCGCGGTGCCAGCAACAGCCACACGGGCAAGACGGAAGCGACAAAGCCGTAGGCGATCAACATCATGGAGAGCTGCTCGCCGGTAAACGTGAACATAGGCGCGAGCGTTGGATCTTCGGCAACGTGCTGACCATAGATGATCGACCCCATCAACAGCGCAAAACCGATGACCGACATTTCGCCGATCTGCCCGGGGCGGAAGTAGCGCCCATAAACGCCCATCAGCACGGCAATGGGGATCGTCGCCATCACCGTAAATGTGCCCCAAGGCGAATGCGCCAGCGCCTTGACGACGACGAGCGCTAGAACAGCAAGCAGGATGATCATGATGATCAAGATGCCGACCATGGCCACCGTGCCGGCCAGGTCGCCGAGTTCCGCACGGATCATGTCGCCGAGCGATCGCCCGTCGCGCCGCGTTGATGCCCAGAGCACGATGAAGTCCTGCACCGCGCCCGCGAACACCACACCAACCAGAAGCCACAGCGTGCCCGGCAGATATCCCATTTGCGCTGCGAGTACGGGTCCAACGAGTGGCCCGGCACCTGCAATGGCCGCGAAGTGATGGCCGAACAGAACGTTTCTGTCGGTTGGGCAATAGTCGAGCCCGTCGTTGAAACGATTGGCGGGCGTCGGCCGCGAGGGATCAATGCGCAGAACTTTGTGCGCGATGAACTGCCCGTAAAATCTGTAGGCAATAAGGTAGACCGAGACGGACGCCGAGACCAGCCAGATGGCGTTGATCGTCTCGCCGCGCGATAGCGCCACGACGCCGAGCGAAATAGCGCCAATCACTGCCAGCGCGGCCCAGCCAATGTTGGCGCGCCAGTCAAATGTGGAGGTTGTCGTATCGGTCATAAAACGGTGTCCCCAATCGAGTGTCCCACGGCGCCGCGTGCGCCAATGTCGTCTTCG
>JANOKZ010000069.1:0-2208 GCA_031419515.1 Hyphomicrobium sp. | reverse complement strand
GCCGTGCTTGAGCCCAAACGTGACGGTGCGATCCATGAGGGTCTCGTTCCGGCGAAGCCGCTGCCCGCGCCTGCCTACCGTGTGATTGCGCCCGAGTTACCGGTGGTGTCCGTTGCACCCGCTGTTGCTTTGCCTTCTTCGCCACCTGCCACGCAACCCGTCGCCGCCCCGGCCGGCAAAAATGATAAGGCAGCAGACATTCTGCAGCACACATTGCCGCCGCTGCCATTGCGTCCTTCCGCACCAGCTGTGCCACCACCAAAGCCCCAAACGCAAATACCAGCGCAACCACCAAGTCCTGCGCAGCCCGCGGCATCCGCAGCAACGTCGGAAGCACTTCTACTCGCGGTCGTTGCGGCGCGCTCCTCGCTGCTCGCGGGCGCTTCGCCGCCGCCACTCCCGGCCGAAGCGAAAAACGGCAAGGCCGCAACTTTTAATCAGCCAGTTTCCAGTCCGCCCGCTTCGTCTGGAGTACGCCCCGCACAAGTCATTCCGGCTGCAGCACCGCCGCCCATGCTCGATGATGTTGAACCGAGATCCCGGCAGGCGGCCGTAGAAGCCCGAGTGACGATCAAGCGTGCCGAAGAAGCGCTCGCGAATTCGGTTCTGCGCACACCGGGCGGCACGGAAGTTTACCTCGGTGCCCGGCGCGGGTCGCAGCCCGACGAATTTGATGGCGCGAGTTATGCCGCGTATCGCGGATCGATTGAGGAAGCGAGCGTGCAGATCGTGCGCCGCCCGCCGGCAACCAAAACGCCCGATGTACCGCCGCCGCTGACGCCCGAAGTGGCCCGCACCGCCCAGACTGCCGCCCAAGCTGCCGCTCGGGCTGCCGCCCAGGTCATCCAAAGCAGGCCGCCGGGGGCCGATGCGGTTGACTCCGCCCCCCTTGGCGGGGCGACGATGGGCCGGTTCCTCAAGGCTTTGACGGGTCAGTAACTGTAGGCTAAGTCGCGAGTGATCCGATACGTCCCGCGTCGCGAACACTTCACTAGGATATGCCCCAGGATATGCACCAGGATATGCAACTGTAGCCCCTCGCTTTATCGGCGCGGATAAGTCGCGTCGGTTGCCGGTTGCAGCGGGGGCGGGGATGTCTATCCTGCCGCGAAAAGCCTAGAAGGTTCAAGCCTTCCGGACCAATTAATTCCCAAAGGAGACGACTATGGCAGTTGCGCCGCTCAAGGCCGCCACGAACATTTTTGGGGCTGGACCAAGCCGCTTGATTGAGCGCTGCGGGGAAGCCGTAACGGCCGCAGACAAGGTGCTGGCAACCGCGAAAGCAAGCGTCAGGATCAAGATCCAGGAAGCCGGCGGCATCGATAATGCCCAGCACGTCGCCCACGGTCTGGCCTGGCTTGCGACAGCCATTGAAGGTCTGCGGCAGATGCACGATTGGGCGAACCGCATGTCCGGCGAAGGCCGCTTCGGCGAGTTTGAACAACTGCTGTTGGCTGCCGCCTTCGCGGAATATTTGGCGCAGATCGGCGGCGGCATTCCCATGAGCCAATTGGAGATCATCCGCACGGATGCGCTGGGCGTCTCGAAAACCGACATCCGCAGTTTCGAAGATTCTGTATCCGATCTCGTTGCGGAAGGAGGCGCTGAATCCGTGAAAGCGCGTCTGGCCGAACTTATTGCAGCCCAGCCCGGCGCCATGACGTTTGGCGATACTGGCCTTGATGAAATGCACGCCGAAATACAGAACTTGATGCGTGATTTCAGCTTGAACGAAGTCATACCGCACGCCCACGAGTGGCATCTCAAGAACGCCTATATCCCTCTCGAAATCATCGAGAAGCTGTCTGAGCTTGGCGTGTTTGGCTTGTCGCTTCCGGAAGAATACGGCGGCTCGGGTCTTGGCAAAGAGGCGATGTGCGTCGCATCGGAAGAGCTGTCGCGCGGGTACATTGGTGTCGGTTCGCTTGGAACGCGTGCGGAAATTGCCGGCGAACTCATCCTGCACAATGGCACGCCCGAGCAGAAGCAGAAGTATCTGCCGAAGATCGTAACAGGCGAAATTCTCCCCACAGCCGTCTTTACCGAACCCAACGTGGGGTCCGACCTCGCCTCTCTTAAGACGCGCGCAGTGAAGGACGGCAGCGTTTACAAGATCACCGGTCAGAAGACCTGGATCACGCACTCCGTTCGCGCTGACGTGATGACGGTTTTGGCACGCACCAACCCGAATGAGCCGGGCTACAAAGG
>JANOKZ010000068.1:0-24924 GCA_031419515.1 Hyphomicrobium sp. | reverse complement strand
AAACAGATGGCCCCGCTGATCAATGAAATCTTCGCGCTTAAACCGGGCGAGTGACAGTGGCCCGCCTCAGCCTTCCAAGACTTTGCGCGCGGTGGCGTCGGGCGTCATGGTGCCGGAAAGAACCGCGTCGGCGAGGGGATCGAGGCCGGCCTTGCCGCCAGCTTTTATGCGTTGTGCAACGAGATCGGCGGCGGCACGGGCAAGGAGATAACGCGCGCGGCGGCGGCGGCGGGATACAGCGGGCTCAGTTGAAACGCGCCGCCCGATCTCGTCCAAAGTTTCGACAAGTTTCGCGACGCCGTCGCCGTTGAGTGCGCTGGTTTTGAGCACGGGCACTTTGTCCGAGATAGTGGCGCGGAGCGACAGCGCGCCGATCAACTGCTGCATGGTTTGTTCGGCGCCCGGGCGGTCGCCCTTGTTGACGACCAGCACGTCGGCGATTTCGAGCAAACCGGATTTCATCGCCTGGATGTCGTCGCCAAGACCGGGCGCGGAAATGACAACGCGGATATCGGCGACTTCGGCAACGTCGATTTCGCTTTGTCCGGTGCCAACGGTTTCCAGCAGCACGATGTCGAAGCCTGCCGCGTCGAGAGCGTCGATGATGCGCACGGCGGCCGGCGACAAGCCGCCCAAGTATCCGCGCGAGGCAAGGCTGCGCACGAACACGCCATCATCATCGAGTGCCGCCGTCATGCGGATGCGATCACCCAGAATGGCGCCGCCCGAGATCGGGCTTGAAGGATCGACCGCAATGACGCCAACCGTGCGGCCTTGTTTGCGCAGGGTTTCGATCACAGCGTTGACGAGGGTGGATTTGCCCGCGCCCGGCGGCCCGGTAAAACCGACGACGAGGGCGTGACCTAAGTGCGGTTGCAGCGCTTGCAGCAACGCGGGCGCGGCAGCCGACATCCGTTCGAGTTCGGTGATGATGCTGGACGTTGCGCGCCGCTCGCCCTTGCGCATGCGCGCGATCATGTCCGCCATCTCATCGTGTGCGATGCGGGCTTTGGGCGCGGCGTTGACGGCAGACTCGTCCAGCGGCTTGGTCATAAGCGCTGATAAGGCGCGCGCGGGTCTTAGGCAATGGGGGGGCAAGCAATTAGCCCGCGTCCCACGCACCGGCAAAACGAAGAAACGTAGGATGCCATTGGGCGTGCGCCAAAAACAATTACCCGCGTTCCCGTGCGCGGTGCGGCATCCTTCATGACGCGCCGCAGACACGGGATCTTCACCCGCAGCATTGGGGCACAACTTCATCCGGCAAAGATCCCGGCTCTGCGTGACGCTCCGCATCACTCCGGCCGGGAATGCGGGTAGAGAGAATAAGCCCGCATCGGCAAAGCGAAGAAACGTAGGGTGCCGTTGGGCGCGCGCACTCACCCACCGCTGTTGTCCCGGCGTTGAAGCAGCGCCACCAAGCATTGTTGGGAATTCGGCCGGAACCCAACCACATCACTAACGTCATGGCCGCGTCGTGAAACGCTCATTGCGTCGCAACGACAGGCGGCCACTCACGACAAGCATCAACAGACGCGGTTTTACGGTTGCGTCGAGATGGCGCCAAATCGTGTCACCCAACGCGCGGACGCTTGTCGTGGGTGGCCGACGACTACGCGATGCTCCGCATCGCCTCGGCCATGACGCGCGTTGTGAATTGCAAGCACACCTCCCCCTCACCCGTTCCGCAGGCGTGCCTCCGGCCCTTCTGGTCAGACACCTATTCCTCGGTTGGCTCAGCGGTGCTTGGCGCGCCAGATGGTCCGCTGCCGTCCCAACGGCGTTTGCCGCCTTTGCGCGGCGGGCTGCCTGTGACCCCAGCATCGACCCCACCATCGACCCGAGCATCGCGCGGGGGCGTTGTGCCGATCACACCTCGGTCATCGGGTTTGGCGCCCGCGCCTTGATCTGGATTGCGCCAGTTGCGCGGCGGTTTGCCATTCGGCCCAGTTATGGGGCCATCCGCCGTTGGTGCGGCCGATGGCGGCGTCGATGGATTGATGATGACGGGCACTGCCGGTTTCGCCGTAGATGCGGGCGGGGTTGCAGGCGGCGTTGCAACGGGAGTGGGCGTCGGTGTTGGGGCCGTTACCGGCTTATCGCCTTCGGGCTTGCTGTCCGATTGTTTTGCTTCCGCTGGCCCGCGCTCGAAACGCGGTGGACGCGCGGCCGCGACGGCGGGCTTGCCGCCAGGGTACATTCCAGGCGGAACAGGTTTCACGGCGCGGCGCGGAGCGCGCGCAATAGCTGCGGGTGCGCCGCCGCTTTCGCGCGCAAAATCCGGGCGCGCCTCATCGGGTTGGTTTTTGCGGAACTTGCGCACGGCCTCTTCGGTGCGCCGCCGCTCGGGGCGGAAAATTTTCACCTCATTGCGCGAGCGCGAACGCCAATTGTCGAAACGGCCAGGCCGGCGCACGTCCGGGTCATCGACGGGTGCCACGCGAATGCGCGGCACGGGGCGGTTGGATAAGCGCTCGACGTCTTCAGGCGGCAGTCCGCGATTCCGAACGTGGCGGTCGCGGCGTTCGAATCCGGATTGCGGTGTGCTGCGCACCACGAGATCGGCGTTCCACGATGGCGGGCGCACATAGCGGCGCATTTCGGGCCGCGCGAAATAACGCGGGCGCACAAACACCCAGGCGCGATTGAAGCGCTCGCCGCGGCCAAATTCCTCGTCGTCTGAACTTTGGCCGTCGCGTCCGCGCGCTTCAGGCGGGAGCGGTGCCCAGCCGATCGCGTCTTCGCTATGGCGCCATGAGACCCAGGCTGGCGCCCACTCGGTTCCCGGGACCCAGATCCAGCCGTACTCGTCGTCCTGGCTCCAGCGGCCATAATGATAGACCGCCCAGCCGAAGGGTTCGTCCGACACCCAGGTCCAGCCGTAGTCGTCAGAGTAGGCCCAGCGGCCGAGCGTGTAGGGGCGCCACGCCTCATCGACGTAAGGCTGCCAGACGTCGCCATAGCGCGGGTGGTTCATCCACACGCCGCCATCGTCGAGGGCTTCATAGAAGTACGACACGTCCGCGATGCCGCTGGCTTTGCCGCCGCGCTGATCGACGCCGAAGTCGTAGGAGTCGGCAGGAGAGCGGGGCGGACGCGGGCGGCTCTTGTCGCGAGGTTCGTCGCGCTCGTCTCCACCGCCTCTGAAATATCCGTCGCGATCCCATTGTGCGTGAACTGGGATCCCATTCGCCGTGATGGCGGTGACCAGAAGAAGCGCACACACAGCGCGCGCGGAAATCAATTGTCCAACACTCAATCGCAAAGGCATTGGCCTCCCGCCTCTGGTCCGCCTCTGGGCATCATTGCCAACGAACAAGCGTGCCAAATGCGACGATGGCAAGGCAAGGGACAAATGCGCGCTGCGAGCGGCTCAAAACTTCGCCACGACCGCGTGGTCGCCGTTGAGCGTGCCGAATTTGGCGGCGGCAAGCACGGCAGGGAGAATTTTCTCTGGCGTATCGACAACCGCGAAATGCACGTCGAGGCCGGCGCGGATGAAGGTCTCGCCTTTCATGTGGGAGAGTAGATCGAGGAAGGGTGTCCAGAAGCCATCGATGTTGGCGACCACGATCGGTTTCGAGTGCCGGCCGAGCTGCGACCAGGTTAGCTGTTCGACCAGCTCTTCGAGCGTGCCGATGCCGCCTGGAAGAGCAACGAACGCGTCCGAGCGCTCAAACATGAGGCGCTTGCGCACGTGCATGTCCTCGACCACGATCAGCTCGTCGACGTCTTGGAGCATTTTTTCCTTGGCGCCCAGAAACTCCGGTATAATCCCCGTCACCTTGCCGCCGGCGCCCAAGCAGGCGCGCGCGACTTCGCCCATGAGGCCCAAGCTTCCGCCCCCATAAACAAGGCGAATACCGTTGTCGGCCAGAGCCTTGCCGAATTTCCGGGCGGTAATGGCGTAGGCCGGGTTCACGCCCTTGCCGGAGCCGCAATAGACGCAGACGCTCTCCACGCCTCGGGCTGTTGACGGACTTAAGTCCTGTTTTTCGGGTTCTAGCGTGTCTTTGATCTTTTTCTGCATGGATCTCTACATCTAGGGGACTTGTGGCCTTGCCGCACTCGATTGAACGGCATCCTTAGCGCTACACTAAGGCAAGGACGCAAACGTCGCATGAACGGTGCCAAATCGCCGCCTCGCCCCCTCGAGGCGCTGCGTACTCTTGGCGTTGGCGGGGGAGCTGTGCTTATTTGGGGTTTGAGTTGTGAGGCGTTCTGATGAAAAGCCGCCAAGATAAGACGGGCGAACAAAAATTCTCCCACCGGGAAAGCTGGTCGCGGAACCAGCCATCGGCTCAGCTGGCACCAATGTTTATTTGGGATCGAGTGTCAAGAACGGCTAGGCTGCCGCACGTCTTCGTGATCCTTTGCTTTGCGGCCATTGGTGTTGCGCCGGCTTTTGCGGCAAGAGCGCCATACCTTAGTGGCACAGCGCCTAGAGACCCAGACGCACGCACGGCCTTACTGACACCGGAGATTGCACCGGAGTTGGCACCGGATCTTCCGGACTCGCCGAAGTCTGGCATCGTCACTGGCCCAACAATCGAACGCGTCGTGACGAACTCTTCGGGAGCGATACGCATTGAGGGTCGTGGCACGCCGTTCGCGTTTATTGATGTAGAGGCCGATGCCAAACCGGCCGGTTCTCCAATCGTTGGTGCCGATGGGCGCTGGCACTTGCAGACTGCGGTGAGCGCTGCGACGGGCGATATCGTTATCAAAACGTCGGCACGCGATACGGGTACGCTGTGGCCGGTTCCAGGGCACACCGTGCATGTTGCTCGTCCCGTGGTGTCGCTTACGGCTCAAGACCATGCGCAACCCTCACGCATCTACGAATACGCGCGCATTGGCTTGTTCGCGAACGGGCCGGAGACGAACGTGACGCGCGTGCGCGTGGCCGGAGAAGCTTGGAGCGTGGTGACTCCATCTCTGCGCAATGGCATCACCAAGCCGTTCAATCTGGCTCAAGCAGAAACTCAACCGGCGGTTGGCGCACCCACCGCCGAGCCGCCCGCTGGATCACCGCCTCAGCCCGCCGCTGATGCCATCGTGCCGCCAGTCAAGCGCGAAGCTCCCAAAACTCCGGCAGCAACGGAACCGGCGGTTGTTCCCGCTGCGGCGCCAGCCGCACCTGAGTCACCAACTGCGGCACCCGCTGCGCCGCCGGCTCAACCGGCTGCCGCGCCCGAGAAAAAACAGCAACCCGCTCCGGCCCAGAGTGCGAGCAAAGCGCCGCCTCCGCCGCCTGATGTGGGCGGAATTTCTTCGCGCGTGCAGGATTGGCTGGCGCGTGCAAACCGGGAATACCAGGGCACAATCGTCAAAGAACTTTCGCGGCCATCAACGGGTGGAACGGACGCCGACGCCATCGCTGCCGCAAAAAAGCGCGAGATCGAAAAGGCCATAGAGGCGACGAAAGTGGCCGAAGCCAAACGGCTTGAAGAGGAAAAGAAGCGCGCCGAACAGGCCAAGGCCGAGGCGGCGAAATCTGAGACTGCCAAGGCAACTGAGGCTCGCAAGAAAGCTGAGGACTTGAAGCAAGCGGCCGAGAAAAAAGCGGCCGAGGACGCCAAGAAGGCCGCCGCAGCAAAGCCTGCCGAACCGGCAAAGCCAGCGGATGACCAGAAGGCTGCCGAAGAGCAGAAAAAAGCCGAAGCCGCCAAGCAGGCTGAAGCTGCCAAGAAGGCGGAAGCTGCAAAGCAAACCGAAGCTCAGAAGGCGCTTGATGAACGCAAGCGCGCTGAAGACGCGGCGAAGGCGGCAGCGGTAGAGAAGACAGAAACCGCCCGCGACGTCGAAGCCGAAAAGCTCCGGGCTGCGAATGAGGCGGCCCGCCTTGGCGAGCAAAAGCGCGTTGAGGAACAAAAGCGTGCCGAGCAGCTGCGCCAACTCGAAGCGAAGCGCAAATCGGTCGAGGAAGCGCAGCGCAAGTCGGATGAAGCACAGCGCAGAGCGGATGAAACCAAGCGCAACGCGGAAGCCAAAGCAGAGGAACGGGCCCGCACCACGGAGCCACGTGCCGCCAAACAACGCCCAACCGAACCGCGGCCCAGCGAAACCGCCGTCGATCCATCAAAACACCGGCGCTTGACAATCACGATCAACCCCGAGCCGATTGTCCGCCCGCGCGCCGAACCAACTTCAGGGCGGCCGGAAGTCACCTCGCCCTCACCTGAATTCACTGACCGCACACTCGTTGCCGATCGCGGCGGTGCAGAAGACGGTGTCTATGTTGGCAGTTCGCGTTTACGTCAGCGCATTCGAGTCTATCGCGAGGCGACCTACCGCGATACGGGCCGGTATGCGCGCGGTCCCGCCGTGCGGCGCTGGGTATGGCGCGCCAAGTATGGAGCGTGCCGGGCGGCACGGCGCAAGGCGTTCGCACCGCGCCGTTATGTCGTGGGTCGCGGCGATAGCTTGTGGCGCATATCAGAACGCCACTATAACGCAGGGCGTCACTACGCGCGAATCTATCGCGCCAACCGCGACCGCATCCGCGATCCTGATCTGATCTATCCGTGCCAGCGGTTTTTGGTGCCAAGGCGGTAGGGGCTTTAGGTCTTTGTAAGTTTGGGAAGTGGTTTGCCGCATTGGACATTCGTGCTCCCGCACCCTAAATACGCACCCATGATGCATCGCGAAATTTCACAATCGCGCGCGGCGGAGCGAACGGGCCCTGCTGCGCGCTTTGAATTGTCTCCCGAACAAAAGCGCGTTCTGAGGGGGCTTTGGCCGCATGTTTGGCCGCACGACCGGCCAGATCTCAAGAAAACTGTTCTCTGGTCGCTTGTGCTGATCCTGATCGCCAAGGTCGTGACGGTGATGGTGCCTTACACGTTGAAGTGGGCAACCGACGCACTTGTCGCGGCCGGCGGCGGCAAGGTGCTCGAAAGCGAAAGTGTCGGCTGGCTGATCGGCGCGCCGGTGCTGGCGAGTATTTTCTATGGCGCGTCGCGCATCGTGATGACGCTGCTGGTGCAGACGCGCGAAGGCATGTTCGCCAAGGTCGCGATGCACGCCGTGCGCAAACTCGCGCTCAACACGTTCGAGCATATGCATCGCCTGTCGCTGCGCTTTCATCTTGAGCGAAAGACAGGCGGACTGACGCGGGTTCTGGAACGCGGGCGCGCTGGAATTGAAAACATCACGCGCATGGCGCTGATGACGCTGCTGCCGACGATCGTTGAATTTCTCCTGATCATCGGCGTGTGCGCGATTGAATTCGATTGGCGCTATATCGTGACCATCGTGTCGATGATCGTCATCTACCTATGGTTCACGATTCAGGCCACCAACTGGCGCGTCGCAATCCGCAAGACCATGAACGACAGCGACACGGACGCCAACACGAAGGCCATCGACAGCTTGTTGAACTACGAGACGGTCAAATATTTCGGTGCCGAAGATCGCGAGGCGCAGCGCTATGACAAGTCGATGGCGAGTTATGAGAAGGCGAGTATCAAGACCTATACCTCGCTCGCCGTGCTCAACACCGGACAGGCTGTCATCTTCACAATAGCCTTGACGATCTGCCTTGTCATGGCGGCGCAGGACGTGGTGGCCGGCAAGCAGACGGTTGGGCATTTCGCCATGGTCAATCTGCTCATGCTGCAGCTCTTCATGCCGTTGAACTTCATGGGCATGGTCTATCGCGAAATTAAACAGGGACTGACCGACATCGAGCACATGATGGATGTGCTCGACAAGAACCCCGAGGTGGCGGACAGGCCAAACGCCAAGGATCTCAGCGTCAACGGTGGCGCCATCCGCTTCGATCACGTCAAGTTCGCTTATGATCCCGAGCGTGTGATTTTGCAGGACGTGTCATTCGAAGTTCCCGCGGGCAAAATGTTCGCGATCGTTGGGCCGTCGGGTGCTGGCAAATCGACAATCAGCCGCATTCTGTTGCGCTTCTATGACGTGACGGGCGGGGCGGTCACAATCGATGGCCAGGACTTGCGCGCCGTCACGCAAAAATCTCTGCGTGCCGCGATTGGTGTGGTGCCGCAAGATACGGTTCTGTTCAACGATACGATTTTCTACAACATCAAGTACGGCCGGCCCGAAGCCTCGCGCGCCGAGGTCGAGGAGGCAGCACAGCTCGCGCAGATCGACGGGTTCATGAGAGCGTTGCCCGATGGCTACGACACCATGGTTGGCGAACGCGGCCTGAAATTGTCGGGCGGCGAAAAGCAGCGCGTTGCCATTGCGCGCACGATTTTGAAAGGCCCGCCGATCCTGATCCTGGACGAGGCGACGAGCGCGCTCGACAGCCACACGGAGAAAGAAATACAGGACGCACTCGACCGCGTTTCGAAAAACCGCACCACGCTGGTGATCGCGCACCGGCTGTCGACCATCGTGCACGCCGATCAAATTCTGGTGCTCGAGAAAGGGTCTCTGGTTGAACAGGGGACGCATGCAGAGTTGATTTCCAAGGACGGGCTCTATGCCAGCCTATGGGCACGACAGCGCCAAGCCGAGAAAGCCCGCGAGGATCTCGCGCATGCTTTGGAGGAAGCCGAAAAGACCGGGGCGATCCGCCCGGGCGACGCTTTTCTCGTTAAGGCTTAACGGCCTACTTTTTTTCGGCGAAATTTTCCCCGCCCTTGCCCGGCAGGGTACACTGCGGTTGTGCGCGGACCATCTGCGCGTTTGATAGCCGATTGAAAGGACTGCAGTGGCGGACGAACCCGAAACATTAACCAACCGGCTGTGGCGCTGGCTCGTGATCGCGATTTGGTCGATGCGCCAGATCCTGCGCACAGCGTGGTCAATCGCGCGCGGGCCCATCATTGCGGCGCTGCAGGTTCTCGCGGCCCTTATTGTGCTGTTCGAAGAGTGGGGCTGGAAACCGCTTTCCGAGCTGCTGGCGCGACTGGCGAAGTTTGCGCCAATCGCGCTTATCGAGCGTTGGATCGCGGGGCTTGGACCTTACGGAGCGCTTGTAGTGTTTGCGCTGCCGACGACGTTACTTTTGCCGCTGAAGTTTCTGGCGATGTGGCTCTTGGCTCAAGGAAAGGTCTGGACGGCAACGGGACTTTTTGCAGGTGCCAAAGTGGCGTCAACCGCGCTTGTCGCGCGCATTTTCACGCTGACGAAACCGGCCTTGATGCAGCTTGGCTGGTTCGCGCGGGCGTATAACTGGTTTGTGCCGTGGAAGGACGCGTTGTTTGCACAAATTCGCAGCTCCTGGGTTTGGCGCTATGGGCGCATGGTCAAGACACGGTTGCGGCTTGAAGCCAAGCAGGCGTGGACGAAATGGCGGCCGGGCGTTCGAGCAGTCCTCGATCCATGGATGGCACGGGCGCGGTCGGGCCTAATGCAACTTAAAGCCTATTTTCTTGGCAGGGGCGGCGCGTGATCGAGTGACCTTCGCAACGGCAATGCGCCGGTTAGTTTCCCAAATTTAGAAAGCTGTGCTCAAAAGAGGCGTAGAGAAACACGCCGTAATTGCGTGCCCCGTTTGAGAATTCGATTGGCGCTGCGATGCCGAGTACAAGTTGGCCTTCAGGCATATTGAATGCGGTGCGAATGCCGGGCGAGAGCATGAACGCGCGATCGCTTTCGAGGCCGCCAAGACCGTCAACCGATTGTTCCCAGTTCTGCACCGCCTCAAGCATGACGTTGAAGTCACGGGTAACGGCATAAACTATGCTGCCGCCAAGATTGAAGCTGGTGGGTTGCCGGCCATTGACATCGAAGTAAGAGGTCATTCCGGCGTTGGCGTGCAGCGTCGTGCGCGCGCCGATGATTTTGCTAACGGGAAGGTTGAGTTGGTAGCCGGGAGAACCGCCGCCGAAGCCCCGATCATCGTTTCCGGTGGGCAGGATGAGGCTGGCACGGGGAGCGAATGCCGGCAGCACGTCCGTTTCGAACAGCGCCTGATAACGGTAGTTGACGACTATGTCGCCGAAGCCGTGACCGCCGCCGCCGGAGGCCGCGAGCCAGGCAAACGGGACGGTGTAGGAGAACTGATGCGTCTGGCTGAGTACCGGCCATTCGTCGGTGTAGGCGGCAAGCCAAGTGCCGTTCTGGCGTGTCAGCGTGGCGATATGCTGAACGACGCCGGCTTCTTGATTGTAAGCTTCTTCGATTAGGAATGAATTGTCCGAGATGCCGGCAGCGGGACGGGGATCGCCGGCGGACGCGGCGTGGGCCGCGGACGCCGCCAGCAGAAAGATTCCAAGCCTCACATATCCCATGATCACCAACATCCCCGGTTTTACAGACGACAATCGTTGTCAACGTTATTGCGAATGATTGTTATTTGCAACAATACGATTTGGTACAAAGCAGTTTGCGGGGTATGAGCTGGCGTGTCTTGATGCGACATGACTTGGCGCGATATGCGGCGCCACTTTACGGTGCACGTGCGCGCACTGGGTCAGGGTGATCGCACTCTGCGAGGAAATGACTCCATCCTATGCCAGCACCGCAACCCATCTTGATCGCGGGGCCGACGGCGAGCGGTAAGTCGGTTTTGGCGTTGGAGTTAGCTGAACGTTTGGGCGGCGCGATCATAAACGCCGACAGCATGCAGGTGTACGCAGAGTTGCGCATTCTGACAGCCCGGCCATCGCCAGCCGACGAAGCGCGCGCACCACATGCGCTCTATGGGTTTGTAACAGCGCGCGAAGCGTATTCCGCCGGGCGCTTCGTCAAGGATGCGGCAGGGGCAATTGCGGGCGCGCGCGCAAAAGGTTTGCGGCCGATTATTGTCGGCGGCACGGGTCTCTATCTCAAAGCGCTGACGGAAGGACTTTCGCCCATTCCGGAAGTTGACCCCGCGGTGCGACAGCACTGGCGCGATGAGGCCCACGCGAAAGGCGCAGGCGAACTCTATATCCACCTGACGATGCAGGATCCGGAAACGGCAGCGCGGCTCAATCCGACCGACACGCAGCGCATCGTGCGCGCGCTTGAAGTGTTGGAGTCGAGCGGGCGTCCGCTCAGCTATTGGCAAGCCCGAAAGGGAACGCCGCTTGTCGATCTTAGCGACGCGCATGCGTTCGTGATCATGCCGGAACGCGGACCACTGCAAACCCGCGCTGACGCCCGCTTCGATCAGATGATGGCCGCTGGCGCCTTGGACGAAGCCGAGCGATTGCAGCGCCTTGGACTCGATCCCAATTTGCCGTCAATGCGTGCATTGGGCGTCGCCTCGCTCATTGCCCATTTGCGCGGCGAGAGCGGGCTGGACGAGGCCGTCGCCATCGCCAAGGCGCAGACCCGGCAGTACATCAAACGGCAGATGACTTGGCTGCGGCGTTATATGATTGCGTGGAATATGATAGAAACGAAATATAAGGAAATAAATACGACTTATATCATGTCGTTTATTCAAAGTTAGCGTTGACCACGGTAAATAGCGTCTCTACATACTGAAGCTGCTGAGGCTCGCGATCTGCGCGGGCGGCGGGAGGAGATTACCCATGGCACGGACGATGACCGGCGCGGAGATGGTATTGACGGCGCTGGCGGACCAGGGCGTCGAGGTCATTTTCGGATATCCGGGTGGCGCGGTGCTTCCCATCTATGACGAACTTTTTCAGCAAGAGAAAGTGCGCCACATCCTTGTGCGCCAGGAAGGCGGCGCCGTGCACGCGGCCGAAGGTTATGCGCGCTCGACCGGCAAGGTCGGCGTGGTGCTCGTGACGTCTGGCCCCGGCGCAACCAACGCCGTCACGGGCCTAACCGACGCCTTGATGGATTCCATTCCGATCGTGTGCATCACGGGGCAGGTGCCGACACACTTAATCGGCAACGACGCATTTCAGGAGTGCGATACCGTCGGCATCACGCGGCCCTGCACCAAGCACAACTGGCTCGTGAAGAACGTGAACGACCTGGCGCGCATCATGCACGAGGCGTTTCAAATCGCGAAGTCCGGCCGGCCGGGCCCTGTGGTCGTCGATATCCCGAAGGACGTGCAATTCGCGACGGGCAACTACGTTGGCCCGTCCAACATTCAGCACAAAACGTATAAGCCAAAACTGAAACCGGACCAGCAGCCGGTGCGCGACGCGGTGGATCTGATAGCGTCAGCCAAGAGACCGTTGTTCTACACGGGCGGCGGCGTCATCAATTCCGGCCCGAAGGCCAGCCAGCTGCTGCGCGAATTCGTGCGGCTTACGGGCTTTCCGATCACATCGACGCTGATGGGACTTGGCGCCTATCCCTCGTCCGACAAACAGTGGCTTGGCATGCTCGGCATGCACGGCACGTATGAAGCCAACATGGCGATGCACGATTGCGATGTGATGATCAACATCGGCGCGCGTTTTGACGACCGCATCACGGGCCGGATCGACGCGTTCTCGCCGGGATCGCGCAAGATCCACGTCGATATCGATGCGTCCTCGATCAACAAGAACGTGCACGCCGATATCCCGATCATCGGCGATTGCGCTTACGTGCTTGAAGACATGCTGCGCATCTGGAAGGCAAAGGCGCCGCAAGTCGATAAGGCTGCGCACAAGACCTGGTGGAAACAGGTTGAAGGCTGGCGCGCCAGGAAGTCGCTCTCCTACAAGAATTCCAAAGACGTGATCATGCCGCAATACGCGCTGCAGCGGCTGCAGGATCTGACCAAGGATCGCGATACCTACATCACGACGGAAGTTGGTCAGCATCAGATGTGGGCCGCGCAGTTTATGCATTTCGAAGAACCCAACCGCTGGATGACGAGCGGAGGTCTGGGCACGATGGGATATGGCTTGCCGGCAGCGATCGGCGTGCAGATTGCACACCCAAAATCGCTCGTCATCGATGTCGCTGGCGACGCCTCGATCCTGATGAACATTCAAGAATGCTCGACCGCGACGCAGTTCAATCTGCCGGTGAAGGTGTTTATTCTGAACAACGAGTACATGGGCATGGTGCGCCAATGGCAGCAGCTGCTGCATGGCAATCGCTTGTCGCACAGCTACACCGAAAGCTTGCCCGATTTTGTGAAACTTGCGGACGCCTACGGCTGGAAGGGCATGCGCTGCGAACACCCGGCCGATCTCGATGACGCGATCAAGGAAATGATCAATCACAAAGGGCCGGTGATGTTCGATTGCCGCGTGGCGAAGCTTGCGAACTGCTTCCCGATGATCCCATCGGGCAAAGCGCATAACGAAATGCTGCTCGGCGAAGATGTGTCGGACGAAGAAGTCGGCCGCGCCGTTGGCAAGGAAGGCAAGGTGCTGGTGTGAGGTCAGCTCGCCGCCCAAGGATCGATGATGTCAATTTGAAGTCCCTCGAAATGGCGTACATTTCGTGTGGCAATGGTGGCTCCGTGCCGAACCGCAATGCCACTGATCAAGAGATCGCAAATGTCGCGATTGCCGCCGCGAGCAATGAGGAAAGCCTTGATCGATGCAGCCTGTTCGGCGGCATCGTGATCGAGCGGGAGAACCTGTCCGGGCAGGAATGTGATGAGCAGCGCCGACCAAGTCGAGAACAGCCGGTCTTTGCGCTCTCCATTTTGCAATCGCTCGATGCCGAAACGAATTTCATAATTTGTGACGGCGTTCAAAAAAACTGCCGAGCGATCAAGCCCGCTGAACCAAGCAACGACAGCCGGGTCGGGGGTTGGCCGCATAAGTTCGGACACGACGTTGGTGTCGAGGACGATCATCAATCCCACTTTGGATCCATGAAATCAATCCGCCGGTGTATGGAATCGCCTCGCGATTGCCGGGCCGCAGTAAGACTTCGATCAAATTCTTCCCAGTCATCGTGGGTGAGCCCCGAACTTCGAAGTCGGGCCAACAGTTCGGTGCCGAATGGCTCATTCGACAAGGGACGCTCTTGCGAGCCGATGGCGGCGCGCAGCAGTGCACCGGCTTCGGCCTCCGGAGTTCGGCCGGAAAGCTCCGCGCGCCGCCGCAATAGGCGCTCGGTTTCTTCCGGTAAATCTCGGATGATGAACTGGGGCATGACGATTGTTACTTCCTGCGAATTCTCCGGCTGTGCATACTATCATTGCAGGCGCTGGATATCAACGAATGGTGGGGAATGGTGATGAATCCAGGCCGTCAACCATGCATTCTCTCCAGCGTGCGGCCACGCCGGAGTGTGGCTTGGTTTGTCGCCCTCGCCTTAGTGTCGTCTTTCAGCCCAGCCCACGCCAAGCCCAATTGGAACCAAACCGCCAACATCAAGGAAGCTGCCGGTCATCTCGCCAAACTGCATCGCTCGCAAGGGTCACAGGGTGTGCTGAAATTTCTCGACGCCTGCTATCGCACGCACACGCTTGCCAGCGAATTCAACCGCGGCCTGGAAGCCTGTATGGCGCAAGACTACATGCACTCGCAGGTCTTGGCCGTCATCTATGCGCGCCTGCCGCAAGAGGCGCGCGCCAAAAGCAATATGCCGTCGCCCGATTTCATCGCCAAGTCTATGGGCGCGCGTTTTTCGTCGATTTTTTCCCAGTACAATTATACGCCCGCGCAGGCCGATGACTTCAAGAAGTCGGTCGACAAGCATGGGTTTCCGATTTTTCTGAAAGCGGTTTTTCCGAAGGATGCGGCTGGCGCGGGGGATAAGAAGTAATCTCCATGCTGCGCCTCGCGATCGCCAACAAGCTCTATTCGTCGTGGTCTCTCAGGCCGTGGCTGCTCATGCGCGCCTTTGGCATTCCGTTTGAAGAAACGGTCATCCCTCTGCGCGAAGCCGATAGCAAGGCGCGCATTCTGGAGCAGTCGCCGTCTGGAAAAGTACCGGTTCTCATAGATGGCGATGTCCGCGTTTGGGAGAGCTTGGCGATTGTCGAGTATCTCGCGGAGAAATTCCCCTCGCACGCCATTTGGCCCAAAGATGCAACGGCCCGCGCGCACGCCCGTGCCATCTCGAACGAAATGCACGGCGGGTTTATGTCGCTGCGCCATGCCTGCCCGATGAACCTCGGTAAGCGTTTTAAGACGCCTGAGTTGAGCGAAGACCTTAAGTCGAATGTTTCGCGCATCGATGACATCTGGCGCGGCACACGCAAAGATTACTCCGGCGGCAGGCCGTTTCTCTTTGGTGCCTTGACGGCCGCAGACGCCATGTACGCGCCTGTCGTGACGCGGCTCGATACCTATCAAATCCCGGTCGCTGCCGATACGCGAACCTACATGGATACAGTGCTTGCGCACCCTGCGTTCCTTGATTGGAAACGTGCCGCGCTCGCTGAGCCTTGGACGATTGCCGACTACGAAACCGGCCATACGGCCACACAAACCTTCCGATGACGCAACGAAAGACAATCAAATGGCCGAGCACCCGACACAAACGCATTATCCCAGTCCGCTGAAGGCGCAGGAGATCGTCTCGCGCACGTTGTCGATCATGGTCGACAACGAGCCGGGTGTTCTCGCCCGCGTCATCGGGCTCTTTTCCGGGCGCGGCTACAACATCGATTCGCTCACGGTGACCGAGACCGAACACGAGAAGCACATTTCGCGCATCACGATCATGACGCGGGGCACGCCAGCGGTCATTGAGCAAATCAAGCATCAGTTGGAACGGCTTGTGCCCGTGCACCGGGTCCGCGATCTGACAGCGGAAGGTGACTCAGTCGAACGCGAATTGGCGTTGGTCAAGGTTTCCGGAAAAGGCGACAAACGCATCGAAGCCTTGCGTTTGGCAGAGATTTTCCGCGCCAAGGTGATCGACACATCGACTGAACATTTTGTGTTTGAAGTGACCGGCAAGCCTTCCAAGATCGAGACCTTCATTCAGATCATGACGGAGCTGGGACTGGTTGAGATCGCACGCACAGGCATCGCTGCGATTGGGCGTGGTGCGGCAACACTTTGACACCTGATATCCTGTTCTCAGCAACTGCGTTTGCGCTTGTGGGCAGTTTCACGCCCGGTCCGAACAACGCAATGCTGCTGACCTCTGGGGTGAACTTTGGATTTCGCCGGACTTTGCCGCACATCGCCGGGATCGTCGTTGGATATGCGGTGATGTTTGCAGCCGTGGCGCTTGGCTTGGGGCGGGTTTTTGTCTTGCAGCCCGCGCTTTACACCGCGCTCAAGATTACAAGCTCGCTTTATTTGTTATGGCTCGCGTGGCGCATTGCGACGGCCGCTAGCCCCTCAGAGGGAACTGCAGAAAGGCCTCCGTTGTCGTTCCTGCAAGCGGCGCTCTTCCAGTGGGTCAATCCCAAGGGTGTTATGATGGCATTGGCCGCGTCGGCAAATTTCATTGATCCCGATAACGTGCCCGCAGATCTTCAGGTTATGCTGGCGCTGATTATCGCTATGTCGCTCGCGTCGGCTTCAACGTGGGCACTGTTTGGGCAAGGGATGCGGCGTTTCCTCAACGCGCCCGGCCGCCTCAAGGTTTTTAACCGGGCGATGGCGTTGGCGCTCGTAGCTTCGCTCTGGCCGCTCTTCAGCGCGCACGCGGCGTAGGGTGCATTGAAGGCTTGGCAGGCTTGAGCAGGCTTGAGCAGGCTGGGCCCTACTTCTTCTTGACGACTTTGACGTTCTTAGCGATCTTTGCGTTTTCGTGGGCCGCTTGCAAAGCAGCATTCGAGACGGTGAACGCGTCGCTCAAGGCGTCGATTGCGGCCTTCTTGTCATCGCGGAAACCGATCTTGCCGCCGTCTGATGGGTAAAGTGGGGCCGATGTGATGGTCTTGCCGAACGAGATAAGAAAGGCTTGAAGGCGCATGCGGTATGTGCCGGTCACATCGTTTTCGCAGCGTTCAATGCCGGATGCTTCTTCGCACGAGCGCAGGCTTTTGAACGACGGCGCACTTTTCTCGTGTTGCTTGACCGCCTTTTCGATCAGTGCCTCGCACTGTTCGACCGGAACCTTGCCGCCGTCCACGCAATCGGCGGCCGACATATAAATTGCTTTTTCAACGGGGGCGGCTGCAGCGGCCTTGTCTTCGGATTTGCCGCAGCCGGCGAGGGCGAAGAGAGCAGCAACAGCGAGGAGGGCGGCGGGGCGCATCATGAGGGAAGCCTGAGGGTTTGAAAAACGTTCGTTTGACGGGATGTTTGGGGCGGAGTTTGCCCGATGCCCAGTTAGGGTTCAGTTAATGGATCTAAAGAATTGGCCACAGAATTGCGGGGGCAGAGGGTGTGAGCCCAATGGCGGGTGCCAAAAAGCCGCCCTGAGATGCTGATCCGGGCGTTGAAACCTTTGGTCGATCTCGTTAGGTTCCACCCGATCGTTCGGGGGGATTGGCCTGTCCGCCCCCCAATTTCATCAGCCAGCCCGAACGTCGAGTTTCGACCGGGGAACCCGAGAGGCCGCCCATGCGCGTCTATTATGATCGTGATGCCGACATTAACCTGATCAAGTCCAAGAAAGTCGCGATCGTCGGCTATGGCAGCCAGGGCCACGCCCACGCGCTGAACCTGCGCGATAGCGGCTGCAAGGATGTGGCCGTCGCCCTGCGCAAAGGCTCGGCAACGGCTGCCAAGTGCGAAAAAGAAAAGCTCAAGGTCATGGAGGTGGCGGACGCCGCCAAGTGGGCCGACGTCATCATGATGCTGACGCCCGACGAACTCCAAGCCGACATTTACCGCGATCACCTGCACGCCAACATGAAAAAGGGCGCGGCGCTGATGTTCGCGCACGGCTTGAACGTCCACTTCAACTTGATCGAGCCGCGCGAAGATCTCGACGTCGGCATGGTGGCGCCAAAGGGCCCGGGCCACACGGTGCGCGGCGAATACCAGAAGGGCGGCGGCGTTCCGTGCTTGATCGCGATCCACCAGGATAAAAGCGGCAACGCGCATGACCTCTTCTTGTCGTATGCCTCAGGCGTTGGCGGCGGACGTTCGGGCGTGATCGAGACGACGTTTAAGGAAGAATGCGAAACCGATCTATTCGGCGAGCAGGCCGTGCTGTGCGGCGGTCTCGTTGAGTTGATCCGCGCTGGTTTCGAAACGCTTGTGGAAGCCGGGTACGCGCCGGAAATGGCCTACTTCGAGTGCTTGCACGAAGTGAAGCTGATCGTCGACCTCATCTATGAAGGCGGCATCGCCAACATGAACTACTCGATTTCAAACACGGCCGAGTATGGCGAATATCAAACCGGGCCGCGCATCGTGACGCCTGAAACCAAAGCCGAGATGAAGCGCGTGTTGAATGACATTCAGATGGGCCGCTTCACGCGCGACTGGATGCTGGAATGCAAGGCGGGTCAGCCGAACTTCAAGGCGACGCGGCGCATGAACGACAAGCACCAGATCGAAGAAGTCGGCGCCAAGCTGCGTGCGATGATGCCATGGATCGCCAAGAACAAGCTGGTGGACAAGGGGCGTAACTAAGCTCACTATTCCGGCGAATTCCGATCCAAGTCGCGTCAAGTGGTGTGCAGCTATCCGGAAACGAAGGAGTTTTACCGTGAATGCCAAACAAGTCGTGGGTTTGGCGAAAGTACATCTCCGCGAAACATTCGCAGACGAGTTGCTTTCGGAGCCTCGATTGGAAGAAATCTGGTTTGAAGATGCGGAGAAGACCTGGTGCGTGACGCTTGGCTTTTTCCGTAAGCCAGACGATCAACTCACAAAGGCCACCGGGTCGTTCTCGACGTTCGACTACAAAGTGGTTCGCCTGGCTGAAAGCGGCAAGCCGATCTCGATTAAGAATCGAGAAAGAGCAGCCGCTTGATGGCGAGGCGTTTGGCGCTCGACAGCAACGTGGCGCTGCTTCTTGCGGTGGGGCGGACGTCGCCAGAATTAATCACGCAACACAAAAGACTGAGAGGATACGAACGCGGCGATTTCGAATTGCTCGAAGGTATGCTTGCAGGCACCGACAGTGTCGTCACAACCCCTCATGCCTTAAGCGAAATTTCTAATCTAGCGCCATGGGGCTTTTCCGATCCTTGGCGTGCGCGCGTTGTAGCGTCGGTTCGCGGCCTGGTGAATGCATTTACGGAAGTTTACAATCCGAGCCGCTCCCTTGTAAGCCGGCCAGAATTTACGCGCCTTGGTCTTGCGGATTGCGCTTGGCTGGCACTGTTGGATAAATCGACGACCCTAATAACGGTGGATCTGGATTTATACTTGGAAGCACTGGCACAGGGGCACAAAGTTACAAATTTCAATCACGAAAGGACAAACCGGGGCCTCGCTTGATGGACCCTTGTCCCCGATGCCCTGGATCGCCAAGAACAAGATGGTCGATAAGGCGCGGAACTAAGTTGCCGGTTTCTGTCCGGCCTATTTCCTCAAGTTCAGCACATGTGAGCGATGGCGGCAACGCCATCGCTTTTTCTTTGGCGCGATGAATGTTTGAAGCCGCCGTGAGGCGCCGCTGCTCTAGCCCAGGCCCGTTTAATAAGTGAATAGTAGAGCTACAACTTGGCGAGTTGACGCTGGCGCGGGCCAGCCTTCCGTTCATTGGGTTCGTTCTTTGGGAAAGATTAAAGGGGCTCGTGCTGCCGCTCTCTTGGGGAGGGTTATGGCACAGCAGCACGAGCGGTCCTGTTAGCGTTCGGCATCCCGTTGTCGCGGGAATAGAGCGTGACGCCAACACGGGCGGTGGAGGAGCGGGGACCTCCACCGCCCGTTTCCGGCAGTGCCGAATGCACGGCCTTGCCGAACCGGGTACCGGTGTTTGTTGATCCCAGGCCTTTGAAAGCTCTGAGCAACGCACCGATGGAACCTCCGTCCCTTGTGCGCCGCGGCGCTGGGACGATATTCTTGCAACGGCCGGACTGAAACCGGCGTCATGTGCCGTCGGGAGACCTTGACTGTCGCCCCCCGGCGACTGCGTCGATGCATGCGAATAGACGTTTTGATCGTGTCGCTCTCATGACGAAATGCGGTGGAAAATAAGATGGCCGGTTTTTTTCCACTGCGTTAGCAATTGAATTCGCAAGGAATATAGGATTTGTGAGCATTTGGTCTCAGCGCCTGTAGCGTAAGGCTTGTGGCGTATTGTGGGCCGAACGTGGGTGCGCGTGATATCCGCTTTGAGGGCTGCGCGGCTCGTGATTGTGAGGCGAAAAGTGACACCCGCCGGATTGATCTCGGAGCCCGATCGCGTCGTGCACGTCGCGTCGCTTGCTCTCACTGTCTCGTCCGGGCACTGGGTTTACGCTGAGAACCACAGCGAGGCCATCGAGGCCCATTGGAAGCTTGCGGTCGCCGCCAACCCATCTTTCTTCAATGGCGTGGTCCACGTCATCGAGAGCATCGGCGTGGGAGACGCCCATGTCGAGGCGCGGTTCATCGCCACCGATTTCAAGAACTTTCTCTATTGGCGCGATGAAGGATTTCCGGCTGAAGGCGGTGTACGCGATGGCTTTGGTTCAGCCCTCATTCGCTCAGCTGAAGGTCACATCCTTCTTGGCCGCCAGCAGCCGGGGAATATCAATGCAGGTTTGGCGTATCTTCCAGGCGGGTTCATCGATAGCCGCGACGCTGGTGCCGGCGGTGTTGTCGATATCGCGGCCAGCATCGAAAGGGAACTGCGCGAAGAAACGGGTCTCGGCATGGACGATCTAAAGGCAGAGCCCGGATTTATCGTGACAGTGACGGGCGCTCAGGTGTCATTTGCGGTGACCTATAATTCAGAGCTTGGTGATGAAGAGCTAGCCGCCAAGGTTCACGCACATATTGCAGCGGATGCGGAGCCGGAGTTGGCCGAAATGGTGATCGTGCGGGGCGTTGAGAATTTGCGGGGATTGGCGATGCCGCACTACGCGCGCGTGCTGCTCAATTCGCCGCTCGCGTGGCGCCCGCGAGGTTAAGCGCGCGCCGGGCTGGACACGGTATGGACAATGGAAAACTTGGTGGGCGATGCAGGATTCGAACCTGCGACCCGCTGATTAAGAGTCCGTACCACCAAATTGATCGGAAGCAATATCAATGAGTTGTTGGGCCGCCCGTTGCAACGCCTGCCCATCCGTTCAGCACGGTGCGGGACATGCTCCCGCAAAAGTCACGCGACAGCGTTATGATTTCCGGCAGCTTTGCCTTCAGCTGCCGACGTACTGCGCCGATGGTGCGATCTCGGGTTCGGGCCAGGTCACTCAATGCCTGCCGCGATAGCCTTCGGCGGCATGGACTCGAGGCAGCACCGAGTAGTCGTTGCTGCGATAGCGCACCAGCGACAGCGAGTTGACGCTGCCTGGCCGTTTCTCACAAGCGTCATAGGGCGGGCGCCGGCAGCGGCTTCTGGAATGCCGCAAGATCCCGTTCCAGCCGCTCGCCGATCGTGCCGTCATGGCCACGCAGCCGGTCGGTCAGACGCTTGCGGCACTTGTCCAGAAGATGCGCGTTCAGCGCCTCGAAGTCGGCGAACACCGGAACCGGCACAAGGAAGTTGCGCCGCGCATACCCGACGAGCCCCTCGACCTTGCCATCGTGCCGAAGGCGCGTCTCCGACACGACGTCGTTGCCTTTGCCGGGGCGGCCAAACCGGTCCGTGTAGTGCGATTGCAACTCGCTGAACACGCGCGTGCGCAGACGCCGGCCGTCGCCAAGAATGCGGGCGACCGCGATCTTGGTATTGTCGTAGAGGATCGACTGCGGCACGCCGCCGAAGAACTCGAACGCTTTGACGTGCCCGTCGCAGAACGCCTCTGTCGTCTCAGCCGGATACGCCATGACGAAGATCGCGTCAGAGTGCGGCAGATCCATCGCCAGATAATGGATCTTGCGCTCGACGCCGCCAATGACACCGAGTGCCTCGCCGAAGTCCGCCTGGGCATGGCCCGGCGGATGAGCGAGCGGCACGAACATCTCTTGGCCGCGCTGGCGCCAGACCGCGACGTAATCCTTCACAATCGTAATCTGCCCCGTGAAGCCGTGTTCGTCACGCAGCCGCTCGAAAATGCGTTTGGAGGTATGCCGCTGCTTCTTCGGCCGGTCCTTGTCAGCCGCCAGGATCGCATCAATGAAGCCAATGAACTCTTCGAGTTTCGGCCTGAACGGCGGCTTCCGGCGCACGTACCCCGGTGGCACAGAAAACGTCAGCATCTTGGAAACGGTTCGGGCGTTGATCCCAAAACGCTCCGCCGCCGCTCGCCGGCTGATCCCCTCGATCTGCACCGCGTGCCGGACCCGCGCGTAAAGCTCCACTGACTTCATCCCCCGCCGCCCTCTGCCGACGCAGGCACAAGGGCTCTTTCTGCCGCACTTTTAGTCCGGCGCGGCAGAACAAATCAGCCGCTTCTGCGAGGTAGTATTGCTCCGGCTTTTACACTCGGCTCAATTTTCAATAATTTTACCGCTGGTGTCATCGGGCGGAAGCTCGACCGCAGGAAGGTGATGGCCTCCAAGCTTCCGGCAGGCCTCTAGCCGCTAGCCCAATCGACGCACCGGGCGCGTTTGCCGAATTACATTGTTATCAATATTGATCTACGCGGCAGCGCCAGAACACGTCTGTCAATTGCACGTGCCCGCCACTGCCCGACCGGCGCATTAGACGCGCCGCGATGTCGCGAATTGAGGTGGATCAATGTAAATTCCGGACTTTGGTCTCGTATTCGACCAAAGAATATGTTAGCTTTCAGCATTAGTTCTTAATGAGTGTGTACGTGTCATGTTTGAAACCATTGCTTGGGAACGCGCCTATAAAACTGCGATACAAAGTCGGCAACGCAAGGCAAAATCCCAGACTGTCCGGCCGCCAGAGTTAAGACCCGATTTTTCGGTAAAGCACTTGCTGCGCGGCGAAAAATTGTTCAATCGCGATGAGGCGAAGACGAAAATTTACCGCGTCGAATGCGGCCTCATCTGCCTGACTTGGGATCCGCCAACCGGACCGACCGAAAGGATTGAGGATCTCACTCCAAATACGGTCTTCGGGTTCGGCTATCGCGACCATCATACGTACAGCGCTGTTGCAGTGGTCGACAGCACGTTGAGCTGCTGGCCTCTGAGCGCACTTCCGTTTCTTACCGAACATTCCCCGTCGGTCACTCAAAGGCAGGCGGATGCAATTGAACGGGAGATTGCCCATGTTCGCTCGATCCTCGTTGCCTCGACAATCAATAGCCCGGTTAGCCGTCTCGCAGCATTCCTGTCGTATGTGTCACGACAGAACGCGGTGGAGGGCCGGGATCCCAATATCATTGACGAGACCGTGCAGTGCCTCTTCGTTGCGGAGCAATTGAAGATGGATTTTGGCACTCTCGGCAATGCGCTGGTGGATCTTGAGCGCCGAGGCCTGATTTCGCGCCATCCGCCTCATGATATTCGAATTTGCGATCATGAATTGCTCGATCGTTTCACCCCTCTAACCTAGCTGACTTGTGGACCCCGTATCGGGGTGTCTTTTGTTCATGCATCGCCCCCGGCGCGAGTTCTGGAAATTTTTGCTTTGCTGCACCGGCGCAGTGAGCTTGGCGTTGCTCAGTGGATGCGCACAGAGCCGCGGCCATTATGAAGGAGGTTCTCAAGCGCAGAATTATGCGGATGATCAGGAAGCGTTTCCGCCAGTGATGGAGGGCGGCCCGCGGCCCGTGATCGCGCCGGTGCAGCCTGCACGCGTGAAGTATTCCAATGCCGAGCCACCCGGAACGATCTTGATCGATACGGCCCGCCGGAAGTTGTACCTCACGTTGAACGCGAACGAGGCGTACGATTATCCCATCTCCGTGGGCCGTGAAGGCTTTACCTGGACCGGCACAGAGAAGATTAGCCGGATTGCGGACTGGCCCGATTGGTACCCGCCCAAGGAAATGCTTGAACGCGATCCCAGGCTCCCAACAAAAATGCTTGGTGGTCTGCGCAATCCTCTCGGCGCGAAGTCGCTGTTCCTCGGGGACACGCTCTATCGGATTCACGGCACCAATGATCCAAAGACCATCGGCATAGCAGCGTCCTCAGGCTGTTTCAGGATGCTGAACGAGCATGTCGCGCATCTGGCCTCCCTCGCGGCTGTTGGGACGACGGTGAAGGTCTTACCAGAGTTGACCGCTCCCGAAGCATCAGCAGACGAGCTCCCTTGGCAGAAGCGCTCGGTCAATGTTGGCTCTCAAGAGAAAAATAAGATCTGACGCGCACGAAAGCGCGCCAATAGCGGGCCTCATTTTGACCGTGAACGAGCGCGCCTACACTTCGCCCATCTGGTACACGCCGTGAGCTGGATAAAGTGGCATGCAAGAATAGTGATTGCGGCGGCCAGTTTGGTCGCCGCGTCCACACCTACATGGGCCTGCGGGTTCGATGATCCCAATAGCGCAAGCAGGGCGCGCGGCACTTTGAATTGGGCTTTTCCCAACGCTCATCATGTCACCTCCGCAGTTTGGAGGGCTCAGTTGGATGGCGTGATTGCGCACGGCGAACCGCCATCGCCCGTCAACGCGCTGATCGGATATGCCGGCGCCGTCAAGCGGCTTGGCGTATTTCGCGACAGCCTCTCAAATGTTCGAGGCAGACACGCTGTGCCGACGTTCTCTGTCGTGCTGATCGGGACCACGCTGTGGACGCGCTTTGAGACGTCGCAAACGGACGTGACGATGAGCGTTCATGCAGCTTGGCCTTCGACCGGCGACGTTGTCGTGGTCCACTGACGAACCCGTGATCCGAGCGTTAATCGATGGACAATTAACGCCGCAGGCTGCACGCGAATCCGGATTGATCCGCCTCTATGGCGCGCCGGACCTTGTGCGAGGCATGACATCCTGGCTCGACCGACTGCCTATGCCAATGCAGACCTCTCCGCTATAAACGGTGCAATGGACGTCAAACTGATAGCTGTCGTTGCGGCTAGTGATCGGCTGCTGCCACCAAGGAGAAAACTCTACGCCGTGCTGAAGTCCCTCATCAAAGAACCGCTCGTGCATTTCCTCGCAGCAGGGGCTGCGATTTTCGTGGAGCTATCGCCAAATCTTGGTGACGGCCGGGCCGGTCAGGCGGCGGCGGTTGCGGGTTGACGGTGTGCCGATTTGGCGACGACCTCCAGCCCGTCGGAGAACTTGACACCCAGAACGAGTTTTGGCAACTGGTTGTGTCC
>JANOKZ010000067.1:0-7292 GCA_031419515.1 Hyphomicrobium sp. | reverse complement strand
TCAGCTCGATGCTTTGCGCCGTGGCGCTGTCGTCTTCAATTAGTAGAACTCGCATAGCCGTTCCTCTCGTGCCTCGTCCGCGTTCCGATTGCTCTCCGCCCCAAAGAGAACGCACAACTGCTTCGAGCTAAGCCATTCGTTAGGAAGTTAGCGATGAGAGGTTAACAAACCCTAATTTTCTCTTGCCTGTTACAGATCCGGCCAATCGTCTCTAAAGATATATTTCGAGTCTTTTGAGACGCAAACCCGGCCTTGAACCGCGGCTCGCCGCCGGCGGGAACAAAAGCATCCCCGCTCGCGCCGATGACGGCCCGCTGTAACCACTTGAAATTGTTAGAACTTGCGCCCTCTCGATCGCCCATTTAGCCAACCCGCGCCTGCTCCGTTCGGGGCGCCCACCCCGCCCGGCCGAGACCCCGCGAGGGGTGGCCGAAGTTCGATACGAATCAACAGCTAACAGAATTCGCGATTGGGCCCTAGGGGCCAGACGGCAAAAAAGCGACCGCTGAACACCGCTCAGCCGAGAAAAAAGTTTGCGTTGCTTTACCGCAACTTAATGGCAGAGTGTTATACCAAATCTCAAGGCTATTTGTAGTGACGGCAACTTGACCGTGCTGCAGCCGTGCAGCAACTTAATACGGCTTTCACTGAAGACCCCGACAGTTGCCGGACTTTGTTGGCACGTTTCTTGGGTAAACAGGGTTATCACGGGTTCGAATTTGTAAAGGGTATCGAACAATGAAGGCACGCGAAAACGCAATGCGCTTGCGCCGGCATGCGGTCGACGAGAAGAGCCGTAAAGTCGAAGAGCTAGAGCGAATCATCCGCGAGTTCGACACCATGGCCGTTGACCTTGACCGGCAGATTCAGGCCGAGGAAGACCGCACGGGTATTCGCGACCGCGGCCATTTTTCCTATTCCACCTACGCAAAATCGGCGGCCCAGCGCCGTGACAACCTGCGCACTTCGACCGAAGCAATGCGCGAACAACTGGCCGAAGCCGTTCGGCAACGTGACGATGCTGCCGAGCAGTTCGCCCGGATTTTGGCTCAAAATGAAACCCGCGACGATATGCGGTCGGGCCGTCGGCGCTCGGACAGGATGTTAGGCGCAGGCCTGCGCTAACCAGCTTTTCCGGTAAAGTCCGGATTTGCTCAGGCTGAATTAATATGGGCGGTGCCACCGGGGCGCCGCCTTTTTCACATTAAGTGCGCCCCTAGCTCCGTGGATAACCCCCTTGCCCGGAACGCCAATCGGCTGCAAACGGGGCACGGGGTTCCCGGCACTTAAGAGTCGCGGGACTTAGGGACTTAAGACTTGATCACCACTCGGCAAATCGCAGGTCTGCTGGCTGTCATGGCCCTGGGCATTTTGGGTGGCGGATGTTCCAGCACCCTTGAAGCGCCGTCGTGGACCATGCCGGAAGCACCAAAGCTGCCATCGCTTGATTCCGTTGCAGCCTTGACCGCACCTGCAGCAGAGCCGCCCGCAGGGTCTGCAACGGAGTTGTACACCAAAGTAGCGCGCGGCGCCGTTGGCTGCTGGTTTGGAGCGGCTGGCCCACTGAAGAAGGACTATATCTACCACGCCGAGGCGGACGCGCCCTCGCGCGGCGGCAAAGCCGAGATCACCATTCATCAACGCGATCCCACAAATGCCAATCCGCGCGGTCCCAAAGCCTATCAGATCAAGATCGATCCCAAGGACGAGACAAACGCGGCGATCACAACGTCAAACCTCAAAATGACGGAGCCGCAGTCGGCGGCGATGGCCGCAGACGTCGATCGCTGGTCGCGCGGCGATACGGGTTGCGGCGGCACGTCAACGGCAGCCGGTTGGTCGCCACAAGTGCCAGTACCCGCGCCGGCGGCTGCAAAGCCCGCGGTGGTTAAAGCAAAGTCCAATCCGATGAAGAAAAAGGTCTCCGCGCCACAGGCTAAGCCAGCGGTACTCCCAGCGTCACCCCCAACGGCACCCTAAGGCCCCGCATAAACTTGGTGACCCCAAGTTTAATAAATGCCAACGAGCGGCGCGCCCAGGCGAACCGCTCGTTAAAATTTTATCGCAGGAGTTTACTTTACTCGCGGTAGTCCTGAATGCGCGTGGCGCGCAGCCCGGGCAGACCGTGCTTGTCGATCGAGCGCTGCCAGGACAAGAATTCGTCCACAGTCAGCCTGTAGCGCTCGCACGCTTCTTCCATGCTGAGGAGGCCACCGCGTACAGCGGCAACAACTTCAGCTTTGCGCCGTATTACCCAGCGCTTTGTATCGCGCGGAGGCAAATCGGCGACGGTTAGCGGGGACCCATCCGGGCCAATCACGTAGCGCCCGCGCGCTCTCATCTGTTGCTCGGTCATGATACTCATTACACTTTCAGACCACTCAGGTTTGTTCTACTTGGTTGCGATTAAATTAGCCCTAACCCATTGAGTGAACATGGCATAAATGGGAGTGCCAATCTAGCTTTTGCAGACCTTTCGTGCGCTTCGCCTTAAGGTTCATCCCGCTTTGGGGCAGGGTTTTCCCTTGGAGACGAGGTAAAGCGAATTTCGGGCCAACTTGATGAATGCGGTGCGGGAGTGCACTTCGCCGCCTTGCCAGCGGCACGATTATACGAATAATGGCGTCTCATTCGGCCCTGCTCCTACGGCCGGACCGACGAGATCGTGCCTAATCTGCTGATTTGACACGATGATTGACTATTTGACGTGCGTACCGGGAGGCGTTGTCGTCCTTAGCCGGTGCAAGAACTGCATTTATTTAGGGGCCAAGCGCGCCCGCAGGCACCCGAATGACCCGGATTATCGATGCAACTGATCGGCCTGACCCTGCACGAAAGCGCGTCGTCGTGGCGATGTCGGGCGGCGTCGATTCCTCCGTTGCAGCCGCTCTCATGAAGGAGCAAGGGCACGACGTCATCGGCATCACGCTGCAGCTTTATGATCATGGGCAGGCAACGGGGCGCAAGGGCAGCTGCTGCGCCGGCCAGGACATTCACGATGCACGCCGCGTTGCCGACCAGATCGGCATCCCCCATTATGTCCTCGATTACGAAGCCCGTTTCGCCGAAAAAGTCATCGACGGCTTTGCCGCCAGTTACATCGCTGGCGAAACGCCGATCCCGTGCGTGACCTGCAACAACGAAATCAAGTTCCGCGATCTTCTTGAGACCGCGCGCGATCTGGGCGCCGACGTGCTCGTGACCGGTCACTATGTGCAGCGCTTGGAGGGACCGCAGGGGCCGTATCTCGCGCGCGCCGTCGATCCCGACCGCGACCAGAGCTATTTCCTGTTTGGCATCACATCCGAGCAGCTCGCCAAGTTGTGGTTTCCACTCGGCGGCATGCCGAAGGCGGAAGTGCGCGAACTCGCGCGCAAGTTCAATCTGCCCATCGCGGAAAAGGCGGACAGCCAGGACATATGCTTCGTGCCCGCCGGGCGCTACACGGACGTCATTGCGCGTCTGAAGCCAGATGCAATGGAGCCCGGCGATATCGTCCACATCGATGGGCGGGTGCTTGGCCGTCACGAAGGCATCATCAATTTTACGGTGGGTCAGCGCAAAGGCCTCAAGATTCCGGCGGCCGAGCCTCTGTTCGTCGTGCGCCTCGATCCACAAACCAAGCAGGTTTTCGTTGGCCCGCGTTCAGCACTAGAAACGGCAGCACTTCTCCTGCGCAATACAAATTGGCTCGGGGAAAAGCCGCTGACAGAGGTCGCCGCCAACGGAACTCCGGTATATGTTCGCATGCGCTCATCCCAGCCGCCGCGTCCGGCAACGCTCTTCGCGGACGACGACGGCAAAGTGAGAGTAGTCCTCTGCGACGGTGAGGAGGGTATTGCGACGGGTCAAGCCTGTGTATTCTATTCGGATGGTGGGCCCACGGCACGGGTCTTGGGTGGCGGATCGATCGCAAAGACTATGAAGACTGTGGTGGCAGGTGCCAGCGAAAGTCACCGGTTGAACATCGCCGCACGGCACTGATATATGCACGCACCGGGCATAGGGGCTTCGATTAAGACGTTGAAGGAGGTTTGAAGTGAGTCAGAACCAGCATTTGAGAACGGCGAGCCACGATACGCGCAGCAAATTTCCGCGACCGCTATTCGCCAGTGCCTCAGACGCGGCAGCTCACCAGATGGACGAAGCCGATGTGCGCGATGCCTATCGCCGCTGGGCCCCGGTCTATGACTACACATTCGGCAGGATATCGACCACCGGCCGGCGTCACGCGGTCGAGATTATCAACGGCAGCACGGGCAAAGTGCTTGAAGTCGGCGTCGGCACCGGCTTGTCGCTTCCAGAATACAAATCGCACCTCGAAATTACTGGCATCGACCTTGCGCCGGAAATGCTGGAGCGCGCCCGCGAGCGCGTTGCAGCCGAGAAGCTGACCAACGTTGCGGGCCTGCACGAGATGGACGCCGGCAATCTGCAGTTTCCGGACGCATCGTTTGACATGGTCGTCGCGATGTATGTCATCACCGTCGTGCCCGATCCTGAAAAGGTCATGCGTGAACTTGCCCGCGTGGTGAAGCCGGGTGGCGAAGTTATGCTCGTCAACCACTTCAGCCAGGACGACGGCGTGCGCGGATGGGTTGAGCGCCGCATGGCGCCGTTCGCCGATCTCGTTGGCTGGCACTCGGTATTTAACGACTCGCGCGTCATGGTTTGCGACGATCTGAAGCTTATCGACCGCCGCGCGCTGCGCCCCTGGGGCCTGTTCACGATGATGCGCTTCCGCAAGGAAGCAAACGCCGGGCGCCATCAACTTGCGGCGGAATAGACAAACTGGCACATGAGCGGCGCGGTTTGGCCGCCTCTCCGTGACGTATCAAGTTGACGCCGGAACGCCCCGTACCTATAGACGGGGCCTTAGTGCTTTGAAGTGCTTCGGATCGGCGGACAAGGGTTCGGCGGTTCATTCGGCGGTTCAATGGCTGGATAGCTCAGGTGGTTAGAGCGGCGGTCTCATAATCCGCAGGTCGGCGGTTCAAGTCCGCCTCCAGCTACCAATTTGATGATACATTGCGACTCCCCTGCCGGGAGCCAGCCGGACGCACCGGTCTCGCGGTAGGTATCGGAGTTGAGAAAAGTCTCTCGAAACATTGAGCCGCGAAGTTGCAGAGCTGAAGCGCCGCCTCGATCTTGCAGAGACTAAGGCCGCGCAGCAAGCTGGACAGTTCGAGTTCATCTCAGGCCAATTACGAGACGTGCCACTCTATCTACACGCGCGCTTCGGCGACATGGACGAGCAATTCGGCAAGATCAATGAGCGGCTCAGAAATATGGACGGCCGATTCGATCGCGTTGACCGGCGCCTCGATAGCATGGACGCAAAACTCGGTGCCATGCCACGGGTCATCGCTGAACTGATCGCTGGCCGTTTAAATTAAGACCCGCAACACTTCTTGAACTTCTTGCCGCTGCCGCACGGACAAGTGTCGTTGCGACCGGTCTTCGGCTCGTGCCGGCGAACTGTCTCCGGCCCATGATGATGCGTGTGGTGATGCCCCTCGCCTTCACGATGGCGATGGCCGTCGCCGCCGATGTAAGCCCAGTCGCCATGCGCGTCGCGCGCGAACTGCGAAGTCTCGTGATGGTCCCACGTCGCGCCATTCTGTGTATAGGTGGCAACGAATTCGACGAGCCCCGTAATGTCACTTGCGCCGCCTTGGGCCGTGCGGACAACGTTCAATCGCTTGAAGGTGCCGGATGAGGCCCACTCTTTCGCGCCCTTTGCGTGCGCCGCCGATTGGGATTTCGGCGCGAATGTCTTGCCGATGTAGTCGAACGCCCCTTGCGTGAAGGCCGTGAAGCGGGATCGCATGAGCTCTTCCGCTGTCGGCGGCTTGGCCGTACCTGAGATGTAGGGGCCACAGCATGCGTCGAAGTCTTTATCGGAACCGCAGGGGCAGGACATGCATGAGCCATTCATGAAGTGTGCGGTCTTTAAGCCGCTTCACGCTGCCTTTGACAAGTGCATACCGTTCGACGCATCATCTCTTCGGCGACGGTGGCCGGCGATATACGGTATCGGCAGTTCCGGCCGGCACTCGGAACGAGAGTCGGAACTGCCAAACAAAAGTGCGTGCCTAGCTCAATTGGATAGAGCATCGGATTTCGATTCCGAGGGTTGGGGGTTCGAGTCCCTCGGTGCGCGCCATTTTACTTTGCGCTTTGCGACTCTCGCTTGATTTGCGCGTGGCCGCCCCGCCAACCCCACGCGCATATGCCTCAAGCCGGCCGCAAGGCGCGAAAAAGTGGGCTACCGCTCGCCAAGCCAGCCGAACGCGGCAACGCGTCGAGAGCGCTAAATGCCTGTGGTTAACGCCGATACATTTCAGCCGCGCTGAAAGCCCTTAATCTTAATACGGATTGAACCTGACCGTGACGCTCCTTTGGGGTAGTATCACTATAGTGCCGGAAATGGCGCCTGACGCCGGTTCGATTTTTTCGAGCCGGCGTTTTTCGTTGGGGTGTTCACATGGGGCCGCGTCAATCAATGTGTGGCAACGCCGGTGGCAGGAACCGCAAAAAGCCATTCAGAAATGTAGGTTGGGTAGAGCGTGGCCCGGATCCTTTTGATTAAGCTCGATGACGCTGCCGCGCGAAACCCAACACCTCACGCACGATGCGCGCCGCTTCCAATTTGAATTCTTTGCGTTGGGTTTCGGGCGGGCCTTGTGGCGCGATCTCGCAAGCGGATAACCGCCCTCTACCCAACCTACGGAATCGCGTTCTTTGCGAGACTGGGAATCGACTCACGCCGGCCGCACACCCAACTTCTTCATCCATTGCAGCCCCGCGATCGTTTCGCCTCGCGGTTTGTATTCGAGGCCGATGTGGCCGGTGTAGCCACTCGCATCAATGGCCGCGAGAAGCGCGCGGAAATCTAATTCACCTTGATCGGGTTCGCCGCGATCGGGGGGTGACGCTATCTGCATATGCCGAATGAAGGCGCGCGCTTCTTCGAGACCCGCCAGAACGTCGCCGTCCATGATATGGCAATGATAGACATCGAACTGCAAACCGACGTTCGGCTTTGCAACGTCGCGCAGAATGTCGTGTGCCTGACGCGTGCGGGACAAGAAATATCCCGGCATGTCGCGCGTGTTGATCGGCTCGATGACGAGCGTGATCCCTTCTTCGCTCGCGCGTTCCGCGGCACGCGCGAGATTGGCAACGAACGTGCCCCGCTCGGCGCCGTCCGTCACAAGCCCGGCCATGACGTGGATCATGCGGTTGCCAAGCACGTGCGCATATTGCAGCGCCTTCTCGATTGACGCCTC
>JANOKZ010000066.1:0-2804 GCA_031419515.1 Hyphomicrobium sp. | reverse complement strand
ATCCGGGGGCGCTTGCCGCTCGGCATGGGAACAAGGATAGAAATAGCAGGAGCAAAACTGGCGAAGTCCCGGCATTCGACGGGGGAGCGTTGGTGCTCGTAGTGTTCAATTCGTGGGAGGAACCCCCCTAATGGCCAAAATCAATAAAGTAATGATCGGCGAATCTCTCGTCGGCGACGGCAATGAAGTTGCGCACATCGACCTCATCGTCGGTCCGCGCGGTTCGGCTGCTGAAACTGCATTCTGCAACTCGCTGACCAACAACAAGGACGGCTTCACGTCGCTCCTCGCCGTCATCGCGCCGAACCTCGCCTGCAAGCCCAACACGATTCTGTACAACAAAGTCACCATCAAGGACGCCCGTCAGGCCGTTCAGATGTTTGGCCCAGCCCAGTACGGCGTTGCCAAGGCCATCCAGGACTCGGTCGCCGAAGGTGTGATTCCCGCTGCCGAAGCCGACGACGTGTTTGTTTGCGTCGGCGTATTCATCCACTGGGAAGCGGCCGACGACGCCAAGATCCAGGACTACAACTATCGCGCAACGAAGGAAGCTCTGGCACGCGCCGTGGCTGGTAAGCCAACCGCTGCTGAAGCAACCGCTCAGCGCAACTCGGTCGCACATCCGTTCGCTGCAAAGACTTGAAGCGGGCACCGTCCACAGCAGGATAATGCCGCCGCTACCACAAGTACGGCGAAATACGACAATGCCCCTGCAATGAGCGGGGGTCTGCTGCAGCGATTGGGTAGACTGCTTTCAGGCCGTTATAGCGGCTAAACTTCGGCAGTTCGACTTGGCAGGACGTTCCTGCCCAGCCTGGCTTCGCCAAAGGTTGGCCCAAAGTTGGAATGGACACTACAATCGGCCGGCGATCATTCTCAGATCACCGGCCGATATTTTTTTGTCGTGCAGCGAACTTGCGACGAGGGCGCCGGCTGCACCTGCGGCGCGCAGAGCATTAAGGTCGGCGCGATGGCGAACACCGCCTGCTGCGTAGATTTTTCGCGCGCCCCCCCGGCCCACGAAGTCCGTTATGCGTTCGATGTCGGGACCTGCATCGCTGCCGACGCGCGCCAGCGTCATGACAATCACGCGCCCCGGCCATAGCTTTGTGTCGCTGAGCAGAGCTGGCGGCCCCATGAACTCGTCTCCGCGAAAATCGAGACTGAGGACGACGCGCGCGGGCACCTCGCTGACAATCTCTTTGAAGTCCGCGAGGCTCTCAAGCGCTTCCGAGCCGACGACCAGCGTGGCGACAGGTGCCGCCAGAACGGCGCGCGCGGCGCCACGCGAACTCGATCCGGCATCGATCCAGATTTCAGCGCCGGTAAAGACGCTGCTGATGGACTGCACGAGGTGGACGTTGCGGCCGCGGCCCTCGATGCCATCGAGATCGGCGATGTAGATCTTGCGGAACGGGTAAAGCGCTTTGAGGCCTTGCGCGACGCTCTTGGGTTCGCTGCCCTGGGCAAGTGGCGTTTCGATGGGCCTGTAGTTGGCGCGGTCGCCCATGACGGCGCGGACAACGGCGCCGCGTGCCACGTCGAGAACGGGAATAACCTCCATACGACTTGCCTCCCTATCCTCTTCGTGTATCACGAGATTCTGACTTTATGGAAAGCATACGGACTCCAGCGCGACATGACACTGACAGCCGGATATGACGTTGGCGGGGCACACCTCAAGGTGGCGCTGGTCGAGGACGGCCGAGTTGTCGAGGCGCGCCAGATCGCATGTCTTTTGTGGCAGGGGCTCGATCAGCTTGGTACGGCGCTGGACGAAGCCAAGTTCATGACAGCGGAGGCAACGCGCCACGCTGTGACGATGACCGGGGAATTGACCGAAATCTTTCCGAGCAGGCAAGCGGGCGTTGTGTCCCTCGTATCGTTTCTGACCGAACGACTTGGACCGGCAACGCGCTTTTTCATGGGCCTCAAAGGCTTTGGCGACGCGGCACAGGCGTGCGCCGGTCCGGATCAGGTTGCGTCTGCCAACTTTATTGCGACAGCGCGATTGATCGCGGCAAAGCGCAAAGGCGCGCTGCTCATCGACATGGGCTCGACAACCACCGACATTATTGCCTGCGACCGCCCGCAAGGATTGACCGACGCCGAACGTTTGCAAACCGGCGAACTCGTCTACACCGGATTGACGCGCACGCCCGTGCCGAGTGTGACAACGCGGGGAGTTCTCGCCGGGCAATGGCAGGGCCTGGCGCGCGATTGTTTTGCCACAATGGCGGACGTGCGCCGCGTTCTTGGAGAATTGCCGGACGATATCGACCTGCATGACACCGCGGATGGGCGCGGCAAGTCTTTGGCTGAAAGTTTGCGCCGTCTCGCGCGCGGATTTGGCCGCGACGGTGAGGAACGCCATCTCGATCTTTGGCGCGTGGCGGCCGCACACATTCGAGACGAACAGCTAGGCTCGATTTACGACGGCGCCATTCAAGTCCTGTCGCGCCCCGGTGTTGATGTCTCCGGCGGCGTTATCGCTGCGGGCATTGGTGCGCGTGATGTCGCGCTGATTGCGCAGCGCTTAGGCTTGCCGTGCACGACGTTCGGCGACCTTATTGGCGCGAGTGGTGACGTTTCGCTCCCGGCAACGCGGTATGCTCCGGCCGTGGCGGTTGGCATGTTGGCGTAGATCGGTGCTCAGTCGCGATGTCGGGGTTCGCGAGGAAGTGCTCACCCATCACCTACGGCCCATGCCCCTTGTGCCATAACTTGACGGCGGACGCGGCGAGGATTGCAGCGAGGACGATCTTCAAGAGACCGGTCGCGGCGTAGGCCGATAGATAGCCGCC
>JANOKZ010000065.1:0-18475 GCA_031419515.1 Hyphomicrobium sp. | reverse complement strand
TGCAGCAGCATGCCAAGGCCATCGATGGTCGTCAGTCCACGCGCGCGCGCCGATTTGAGAAATGCAGTTTCAAGCGGCACATAGACAATGTCGGCAGCCACACACGCTTTGTTCACACGGGAAAAATCGATCTCAGGATCTGCGTGGCCCTTCATGCCAAGCGTCGTCGCATTGACGATCATGCTTGAGTGCCGCGATCTCGCATTTCTCTCGGACCAAGCAAACGCTTTTACTTTTGGCCCGAAGTGGTCTGCTAACGTTTGTGCCCGCTCAAGTGAACGGTTGAACACCTGCACGCTGGCGACACCCGCCTGAAGGAAGCCATAGACAATGGCGCGCGCAGCCCCACCACCACCAAGAATTGACACGACACCGTCGCGCGCCTTGCAATTGGGAGCTGACCGGTGAAGATGCGTCATGAAGCCGTAGGTATCTGTGTTGGCGCAGGCAAGTTTTCCGCCTTCGAGCCAGATTGTATTCGCGGCACCAACAGCAACGGCCGACGCATCTTTGAACTCCGCAGCGGCGTACGCGGCTTCCTTGTGCGGTACGGTCACGTTGCAGCCCTGCAGTCCTCGTTCTGCAAGAGAACCCAGAAACCCTTCTACATCCTCAGGCTTCACGGGCACTTTGGCGTACGAACCGTCGATGCCATATCTTTTCAACCAGTAGCCGTGAATGAGCGGCGAGCGCGAATGCTCTATCGGCCAACCAATGACACATGCCTTCTTCATGACATCACGACGCTGCTGTTGCGCAATTCGGCAAGCAAGGCCAAAAGCGGCATGCCCAGAATCGTGAAATAGTCGCCGTCCACAGTTTCAAATAGTTGCAATCCAAACCCTTCAAGCTCGTAACATCCGACAGAACCAAGAATGCGGTCGCCGGCGTGATCCAAATACATCGTCAAGAATTCATCCGAAAAGTTTCGCATCGTCAATTCGGCGCTGTCGATCGTCTCCCAGAGAATTTCGCCGCCTTTGGCCAATGCCGCGCCGGACACAAGTTCATGAGTCCGCCCGCGCAATTGTTCCAGCACGGCCTTAGCCTCAGCCAACGTTCCAGCCTTTGAGAAAATCCGATTGCGCAGGGCCAGAACTTGGTCAGACCCAATCACAAGAGCGTCTGGAAATTGCGCTGATACAGCCATAGCCTTTGCGGCCGCGAGCCGCGCCGCAACGTCACTAGCCTCAATGTTGGGCGTTTCGCGCAGCATCTCAGCCTTAATAGCCGCTTCGTCAATTTTGGCTGGCACACACTCAAACTTCAAACCGGCCGCCGTCAGCATCGTTTTGCGTGCTGCACTTGCCGACGCAAGAATGAGGCGGACCGCATCAGCCATTGTTGGCCTCGGCATCTGCCTCGATACCCGCCTTGCGATCGTGGAGCAGTTTGAGGATCATCGTTGCCGATTCTTCAATCGAGCGCCGCGTAACATCGATGATGGGCCAGCCGTTCTTGGCCGCGATGCGCCGGGTGTAGGCGATCTCGGCCGTTATGGCATCGCGGTCGACATAGGATTCAAGGTCCCGATCGGCCATCAGAACTGCGCGATTACGTCTGACTTCCGCCAGCCGGTCGACGTTGGCGACGAGGCACACGACAAAAGCGGAATGGGGTTCAGTCAAAGCCACTGGCAACGCAACCTGCGGCACAAGCGGCAGGTTCGCCGTCTTATATCCTCGTTGTGCCAGATAGATGCTGGTGGGAGTCTTGGACGTGCGCGAGATTCCAAGCACGATGATATCGGCATCGCTGAGATCGGCGGGCAAGCGGCCGTCATCGTGGGCCATCGTAAAATTCATAGCGTCGATGCGGCGGAAGTAATCTGCGTCCAACACGTGCTGACCTGCGACCGTCGGCGTTTGCGGGGCGCCGAGATAGCTTTCAAAAATCTGCATGATTGGCTTTAAGACGGCATGGCATGGCACGTTCAAAACCTTACAGTGTTGTTCGAGCTCTTCACCCAGCGCCTTATTGACGACGGTATAGAGAACGATCCCCGGCTCTTTGCCGATCTCCGCAAGGACACGCTTGAGTTGCCGCTGTGTTCTGACAAGCGGATGCATGTGCTCGATCGGGCGCACATTCGGATATTGCACAGCCGCCGCCTTAGCGATGGCGGACAGTGTCTCGCCGGTCGCGTCCGAGACCAGATGCATATGAAAGAGGCTGGGTGTTGGGCTTGCCATGTCGGTTCGATTTGTATCCTCAGAAACCACCCTCTGTGGTGTTGATAAACTAAGAGGTTATCCAGCCCTCCGGCCTTGGTTCCTCGCCTTGAGAGAGCAACCTATCTCTCATCCACCGTGATACCCACATTTCAGCGAAAGCGAACTCTTTTTTGCCCAGGATGCAACGTCAGCGGATGGCACGATCGAAACCATCAGGTTGTCCAAAGGCTATCAACAGGCTGTTCATTCAGCTTGCCGCTGCAGCCTCGCTGTAAACGCTTGAATCAAAGATCGTAATTCATGCTATTGCGCCGTCTTGCGACATTGGCCTAGACCTCGTAGGCAATCGGCCGGGCAATGTATGGCTGGCGCCTTGACCTAGGATAACTCGTGGATCCCCGATAGCCACAGCACTAAGAGTCAAAACAGTAATACCTAAAGAATCTAATTTAGAATCTGAAGTGCAGGGAAGTTAGTCGATGCGAGTGGAAGCTTCGACGCGAGTGGTGCGGCGGTTCATGGAACCGTTCAAGGGACACGCCCTGTCACCGCCGCCGATTTGGCTGATGCGTCAGGCCGGCCGCTATCTGCCCGAGTACCAGGCGACGCGTGCGGAAGCCGGGGGGTTCCTGAAGTTGTGCTACACGCCCGCACTTGCCGCCGAAGTTACGTTGCAGCCCATCCGGCGCTACGGTTTCGACGCGGCCATCCTGTTTTCAGATATCCTGGTTGTGCCTGATGCGCTTGGGCAAGCTTTGAGCTTTGTCGAGGGAGAAGGTCCAAGACTCGATCCGATTCGCGATGTCAACGGCTTGCGCCGACTCGATTTGAAGTCTACGGCCAGCAAGTTCGCGCTCGTTTGGGAGACCGTGGCGCGGCTCCGGCAAGACTTACCGCGTGAGACGGCGCTCATCGGATTTTGCGGCGCACCGTGGACGGTTGCGACCTACATGGTCCAGGGCGAGGGATCGACCGATCAGGCGCAAGCGCGTTTGTGGGCCTACCGGGACGAAGCCGGTTTTACGAAATTGATCGATTTGCTGGTCGAAACGTCGATTTTATATCTCGACGGACAAGTCAAAGCGGGTGCCGATTGTCTACAAATTTTCGATACTTGGGCTGGGAGTTTGCCAGACGACGAGTTTGATCGCTGGGTCGTTGAACCGACAAAACGTATTCGTGAGGCGCTTCGGGAAAAACACCCCGATGTCCCCGTGATCGGTTTTCCCAAAGGTGCAGGACAGGCTGCTGTTTGGTATGTGTCGGAAACCGGCATTGATGGCATAGGCTGCGATACGGCAACGCCGCCGTACATGATGCGTGAAGCGTTCGAGGACGAGAACGTGGTCGTGCAAGGCAATCTCGATCCGCTGCTCCTCGTGGCAGGTGGTGACAAGCTCGACCAGCGCGTCGATGAAATTTTGGAACTGATGGACGGCCGGCGGTTTATTTTCAATTTGGGTCATGGAATTGTTCCCCAGACGCCGCCAGAAAATGTCGCGCGCCTCGTCGCACGCGTTCGCGGTCAGGCTTGACGCATGGAACCAGCGTCAAAAAATCCGGCATCGAAGGCGGCGATGGTTGTCGCCCTGATGGCTATAATTTCTGTGGGTGCAATGGTGCTCGCTGGTCCAAGTGCGTATCTCTGGGTCAAAGCCCTGCATGTCATCGCGATCATCGCCTGGATGGCGGGCTTGCTCTATCTGCCCCGGCTTTTCATCTACCATTGCGACGCTGAAAAAGGCTCCAAGCAGTCGGAAACCTTCAAGGTCATGGAGCGCCGCCTGCTGCGCATCATCATGACCCCGGCCATGGCCTTGTCCTGGGTCCTGGGCTTGTGGTTGGCGTGGGCCGGAGGATACCTGACGGCACCTTGGTTTCTCGCCAAATTGGCACTCGTCGTGGCGCTGTCTGCGGTTCACGGTTACTTCGCCGGGGCGGTGCGGCGTTTTAGCGAAGATCGTAATAATAAGCCCCAACGGCACTGGCGGATTTGGAACGAGGCCCCGACCGTCCTCATGATCCTGATCGTCATTTTGGTTGTCGTGAAACCATTCTGAGGCCTTTGCGGCGGGTGCTGTATCTGTTATAGAGGTTGCGTCTCAACAACGGATCGTAGCCCCGATGGCCAACGAGCCGTCGGCGGGTTGACGGGCACTTCTGCCGCCGACCTTTCGGTAAGGCGCCCTGCCTTACCCCCGCGAAATTCCCATTCTTTGCCCGGCCCTGTCGACCTTTCCCGCCCCCTTAGCCGCGGCACATTCGGAGTTATCTATGAAGGAAATGAAGCTCGAGGACCTGAAGCGGAAATCTCCCGCTGAAATGGTGACCTTCGCCGAAGAAGCCGGCGTCGAGAATGCCTCGACCATGCGCAAACAAGAATTGATGTTTGCGACGCTGAAACAGCTCGCAACGCAAGAAACCGACATCATCGCAACCGGCGTGGTGGAAGTTCTTCAAGACGGTTTCGGATTTCTGAGATCGCCCGACGCCAATTATCTTCCGGGCCCCGATGACGTTTATGTTTCGCCCTCGCAGATCCGCCGTTTTGCCTTGCGCACGGGCGATACTGTCGAAGGCCAGATCAGAAGCCCAAAAGACGGCGAACGTTACTTCGCTCTTCTTAAGGTCAATCAAATAAACTTTGAAGATCCAGAAGCAACCAAGCACAAGAGCCACTTTGATAACTTGACGCCGCTGTATCCAACACAGTGGCTCAAGATGGAAACAGAAGATCCGACGATCAAGGATCTGTCGCCACGCGTCATCGACGTTGTCGTACCGCTTGGCAAAGGTCAGCGCGCCCTCATTGTTGCGCCACCGCGCACGGGCAAAACCGTACTGCTGCAGAACATCGCCCACTCGATTACGGCCAACCATCCCGAGTGCTATTTGATCGTGCTGTTAATTGACGAGCGGCCGGAAGAAGTCACCGACATGCAGCGCTCTGTGAAGGGCGAGGTTATTTCTTCCACCTTCGATGAGCCGCCGTCGCGTCACGTGCAGGTCTCTGAGATGGTGATCGAGAAGGCCAAGCGATTGGTCGAACACAAGCGGGACGTGGTCATTCTGCTCGACTCGATCACGCGTCTCGGCCGCGCTTACAACACCGTCGTTCCGTCTTCTGGCAAGGTTCTGACCGGCGGCGTCGATTCAAACGCATTGCAGCGCCCGAAGCGTTTCTTCGGTGCGGCCCGTAACATCGAAGAGGGCGGCTCTCTCACCATCATCGCCACGGCACTGGTCGATACCGGCTCGCGCATGGACGAAGTCATCTTCGAAGAATTTAAAGGCACGGGTAACTCGGAAATCATCCTGGATCGCAAGGTCTCGGACAAACGCGTGTTCCCGGCCATCGACGTTGCCCGCTCCGGCACGCGCAAGGAAGAGTTGCTCGTTCCGAAAGATCAGCTCAAGAAAGTTTATGTTTTGCGCCGCATCTTGAACCCGATGGGCACGATGGACGCCATTGAGTTCCTCATCGACAAATTGAAGTCGACCAAGACGAATGGCGAATTCTTCCAGAGCATGAATACTTAACCGGCGAGTTGACATTTCCGACCAAGAAAGCCGGCGCCCCTCCATAAGTGCCGGCTTTCTTGTTCAAGCCTTGTTTCTTATTGCTCAGACTGCCCGCGCGACGCTTCTATTTGCTTCTGCAGGCCGGCTTTGTCGTTGACGTCGGCGAGTTCGAGCGTCGTATCGTCGACGTGGTTTTCTTTCGACGTGCCAGCGCAAGCGGGTCCTAGCACTTCGATAATCGTCGGGTGCCCGTTCCCAGGGTTGGCTGCGTTTTTCCAGCCTTCTACGATGACGCCTTTTTCGCGATATTCGGGATCGCGCAGCAGCACCTCATGCAACTGCTTCAGCTTGTAATGCGGCACGGATGCGAAGAGATGATGCGGCAGGTGATAATCCATGCCCCAGGGGAAGACGGCGTATCGCACAAGCGGATTGTTGACGAGGAAGATACGGGTATTCGTCAGCCGTCCGCGGTCGGCGTTGCCGTGCTGTATCCATTCGCGCAAAATCATGAAGAGCGGGAACGTCGTGAAGAGCGGCAAGATCCAGAGCAAGCCAAAGAAGCTCCACGCACGCACGTCGTAGATGATTTCCATGGCCGTCACGAAGCCATAGACGATGGCGAGCCACGTCATGCGCCCGATGGCTGTGGCACGATGCGAGATCACGGGATCGATCTTGTTTTTCTGGAAATAACGCCCGGGAATCACGGCATAATAGATGCAGACGACGGCCCACAGTGCGACCAACGTGCCCGCGGCCCAGACGGGCTCTTTCATTGCGAGCAGGACGATTGACGCCACCGGCGCGCCAAGTGCGAACAGTACGCCCATGCGCACGACCCAGCGTGATGCTTTATGCGACGTATCTGCATACGGGTTAGTATCGACGCCGATCGCCGAATACTTGGCGCGGGCCGCGATATAGCGAACAAGATTGGGCAACCACAACAGCCGTGCGATAGCCCAGAGGAGTTCCATATGCGCCACAGGAAAATCAAGCCAATGGCCGCTTTCCTTGGCTTGATCGAAATTCGGATCGCGCTCGGGATCGTTGACGAACTGGTGATGCGCCAGGTGATGAATTCGGAAGGCGTACGTCGATGTGTAAATCGGGAAGGCGGCGAACCAGTCTGAAACGAGTTCGCTCATTTTGCGATCGGCAAAAAGTATGTAGTGCGTGCCTTCGTGAATCACGCCGCCGAGCTGATGCTGGGATGCGCCCATGATCATGACCGCCAACGCTGAGACGGGAATGGCGATGGCCCAGCTCAGTCGTCCGTCAAGCGCCGCGAGGCAGCTCCACACCGTTACGACAACCGTTGCGGCCATGATTGCGTAGACGCCCGCCACGTAACGGATGTTCGTCGTGTTATCGCGCTCCTTGAGCGTTTGAATCTCAGCCGCCGAATACTTTGCACCGCGCGGCGCAACTAGCTCCACACGCGGCTCGCTGAACATCAATGAATTGGCGCCCATTAAAGAAACTCCGTGACATCACGCACACTACAAAGTGAATACCCAAAATCAGCGGCGGCCGGTATCAATTCAGTCCTAGTTGGTCAACGATTTCAATAGCGTAAACGACTAGACTTGAGACGCCAATGACCTCCTGACCTCCTTAAGTCGCTGTTTCAAGGCCGATGGTTCGTTTACGGGTGCTCCGCAAATCGGACCACTACATATGTAGGCCATTGTTTTGTCAGACTTATTTGTCTTGCCTTCAAGCGCCGGTAAGCTTGGCTGAACACCGTTCGCTTTAACGAGGAATTCTAGCGCACCTGGGTTGGATGTACAAATTAACGTCTGCTGCAAGGCAGCATTCTGGCTATTTGCAGCTGCCACGACCATGACTTGAGTCAAAGTTTCGATATCGAGCGAAGCAGCGAGAAGCCCGCAATGCCCCACCGGGCCCTTGGCGATGTCACCCTGGAAGGCGACATACAGCGCGCGCGCGCGACTGTCGTAGGCGGCGTCTCCAGTCAGCGCCGCGAGTGCGATCAGGTTCGAAAGTTGGATTGTGTTCGCGCTTGGCACCGCATCGTCATGGGCGGACTTCAAGCGCACGATGACATCGTCCGTATCATCGGCGGCCGTGAAGTATCCGCCCCCATCGCCGTCGCGATGATGGGCGTCGAGGGTTTGCGCCCAGGAGTTGGCGCGGTCGAGATACTGCGCGTCTCCATTGGCTTGCAGCAGCCTCAGCGACGCGAAGATCATGTTGGCATAGTCTGACGCGGTGGCCGGCGCCGTGCAGCGCCCAGCGCGCGATGAGTGCCAGAGACGATTTGTGCCACGCATCATTCGCTCCGAGACAAACGCAAACGCTGTATGGGCGAGCGCGATCCACTCTGGCTTGTTGAACACAACACCGGCGCGAGCGAGCGCACCAATCATCAGTCCGTTCCAATCGGCGAGAACTTTGTCGTCCCAGCCTGGCCGGATGCGCGGCGCGCGGTGCGCAAATAATTTACAGCGCATCTCGCCCAATTGCGTCTCATCTGCTTCGCTCAATAGGGTGAGGCTATCGAGCCGGTTGAGAATAGTATGACCTTCGAAATTGCCATCGTGCGTGACGCCGTAGACCGAGCCGAAAAAGGCGGCCTCCGCCTCTCCGAGCACATCGGTGATTTTGCCCGCGGTCCAGACATAGAACTTGCCTTCCTCGCCTTCGCTATCTGCGTCGAGGGAGGCCGCGAATCCGCCGCCGTCCGCGATCATTTCGCGCTTCAGCCAGTTGACGGTTTCTGCGATACGGCGCGCGAACAGCGGCTCTTGGGTTTCGCGCCAGACCTCGGTCAGGAGATCGATCAATAGCGCATTGTCGTAAAGCATTTTTTCAAAGTGCGGCACGAGCCAGAATTCATCGACCGAGTAGCGCGCGAATCCGCCGCCGATGTGGTCGTAGATACCGCCTTGGCAAATGTGCGTGAGTGTTGTGACAACCGCTTCTTTCGCGGCGTCGTCATCAAAGCGCATGGCGCCGCGCCACAGCAGCCACAGCACATTCCATTGCGGGAACTTCGGTGCGCCACGCAACCCGCCGTGCTCCTTATCAACCGCGTTGGTGATGCGTTGAACCAAGTCTTGGATCATCGCTTCAGTCGCCGTGAACCCGCCTCGGCTTGGCGCGCGCTCTTGCAGCGCCGCCATCAACCCTTCGACGTTGCCGCGCACCCGCTCCGGCTCTTCCTGATAGATCTGCGCGATTTGCAGGAGTACGGACACGAACGCGGGCCGGCCATACTGCGACTGCTTCGGGAAATAGGTACCGCCGAAAAAAGGTTTCGCGTCACTATCCAAGAACATCGTCAGCGGCCAACCGCCTTGTTCGCCGAGCCGATGCAGCGCGCTCATGTAGATTGCGTCGATGTCGGGGCGTTCCTCGCGATCGACTTTGATATTGACGTAGAGCCCGTTCATGACGTCGGCCGTACCTTGGTCCTCGAAGCTCTCGTGCGCCATGACGTGACACCAATGACAAGCCGCATAGCCGACTGACAAAAGAATGGGCTTGCCGGTACGCTTGGCTTCGGCGAGGGCCTCCGGTCCCCACGCCCACCAATGGACAGGGTTGTCCTTATGCTGGAGCAGGTAGGGGCTGGTTTCATGGGCCAGGCGATTTTCGGACATTGATCATCCGGTTGGGTTCGGGTTGCGGACGGGCGGATCTACGGGTACCCGATGACGATGGCAGACGCTTCCACAATCTTCGCGCTTTCAAGCGGACCTGGCAAAGCAGGCGTCGCTGTGGTCCGCGTCTCGGGCCCTGCCGCGCGTGTAGCATTACAGCGCATGGCGGCGCCTGAGGTGCTGGACCGGCGCGCTGCGTTGCGCCGCATCGTGCACCCCCTGACAGGCGACGTGCTCGATCGGGCGTTGGTCCTTTACTTCGTAGGACCCCGCAGCGAAACCGGCGAGGATGTTGCAGAGTTCCAGGTTCATGGTGGCCGGGCCGTCGTACGGGCGGTGCTTGAGGCGCTGGGCACAATCCCCGGATTCCGGTTGGCAGAACCTGGCGAATTCGCGCGGCGAGCCTTCGCCAACGGCAAGCTCGATCTGGTCGAGATCGAAGCTCTCGCAGATCTAGTAGATGCCGAAACGGAATCCCAGCGCCGATTAGCTGTGCGCTCCGGCGGGGTGCTTTCGACCCTCTACGAGGGGTGGCGCGCGAAGTTAATCGAGATCGCGGCGCTCGTCGAAGCGGCCATCGACTTTTCCGACGAAGGGGATGTCGGGGCGAAATCCTTCTCAATGGCTCGGACACGGGCCACACCGTTGCTCGCTGAAATTCGCGCGCATCTCGACGACGGCCATCGCGGCGAGATCTTGCGTGACGGGTTCCGTGTCGCGATCCTCGGTGCACCGAACGCAGGGAAGTCGAGCCTTTTGAATGCGCTTGCCCGGCGCGAGGCGGCTATCGTTTCAGAGGAAGCGGGCACGACGCGCGACGTCATCGAAGTGCGGCTCGACCTCGGCGGCCTGCCCGTTATCGTCTCGGACACCGCCGGCATCCGGGAGGCCAAAGGCGAGGTTGAACGCGAAGGAATCCGGCGCAGCCTCAAGGCAGCGGAAGATGCGCAGCTCGTGTTATGGCTGACCGAGTCGGGCTCGGACTCGTCGCCCGAATCGATTTCACGTGAAACGCCATGCGTGGTTGTGAGGACGAAGATGGATCTCGAGTCGCCAACTTCGATTCCAGGCATGGTGCGTGAGTCTCCCCTCCCCTTGACGGGGAGGGGTCGGGGGTGGGGTGAGGAACCAGGCGGTCAGCCGGTAACAACACACTCACAACGACCCCCCACCCCAAAACCCTCCCCGCAAGGGGGAGGGGGATTCCCTGCGGCGCTATCGATGGCCATTTCCACCAAAACCGGGACTGGCCTCGCGGAGCTGGTGGCCCTGATCGGATCGATGGCTGCTGATCGGATCGGGGACATGAGTGCGCCGGTACTCACCCAGGCTCGCCACCGGGCCAACTTGGAAGCCGCCGCCGCTTCGCTCTCAGATTTCCTCGCAGGCGACGCAGAGGCCCCGGAACTCCGCGCAGAGGATGTGCGCCGTGCCGCTCATGCGCTCGGCCGCATCACCGGCCGCGTCGACGTCGAAGAAGTGTTGGACCAGATCTTCAGCCGGTTCTGTATTGGGAAGTAGGTTCCCAACCTCATTTCACGTGAAATACCGCAGCGGGCCCCACTCGCGGAACGCCTAGCTTTACGCTAGTACCTCTCCATGAATGGCCATTTCGACGTTATTGTTGTCGGGGGAGGACACGCCGGGTGCGAGGCAGCCGCCGCTGCGGCTCGCATGGGTGCGCGCACGGCGTTGGTCACGCACCGCTTCGACACCATTGGCGAGATGTCCTGCAACCCGGCGATCGGAGGCCTTGGCAAGGGCCATCTGGTGCGTGAGATCGATGCGCTCGACGGCCTCATGGGCCGGGTGGCGGACGAGGCCGGCATTCAGTTCCGGCTGCTCAACCGCTCCAAGGGACCCGCCGTCCATGGCCCCCGGACCCAGGCCGACCGCAAGCTTTATCGTCTCGCTATGCAGCGCGCGATACGCGAGACGCCAAACCTCACCGTCATCGAAGGCGGGGTTGAGGACTTGATTGTCGAGGCGGTCTCGAATCCCCCTCCCCCTCGCGGGGAGGGGTCAGGGGTGGGGGGACGCCCAGAGACCCGTCTTGAGGATTCACCCCACCCCCTCCCCGTCAAGGGGAGGGGAGATGTGGCCGACAGTGACAGCGGAGGTCGCGTCTGCGGCGTGGTGCTGGCCAATGGGATGGCACTGACCGCCGGCGCCGTGGTGCTCACCACGGGCACGTTCCTCAACGGCCTCATCCATATGGGCGAGCAGAAGATCCCGGCCGGCCGCGCGGGCGAAGCTCCAGCCTTGAAACTGTCAGACCGGCTCTATGCGCTGGGACTGCAGCTTGGGCGCCTCAAGACCGGAACGCCCGCGCGCCTCGATGGCAAATCAATCGACTGGTCGGGCCTCGAAATGCAGCAGGCCGACGCCGATCCGGTGCCGTTCTCGTTCCTCACGGAGCGGATCACGACGCCCCAAATCGCTTGCGGGATCACGCACACGACCGCCGCGACGCACGACATCATTCGCGCCAATCTTAGCCGGTCGCCCATGTATTCGGGTCAAATCGGCAGTGTTGGGCCGCGCTATTGCCCATCGATCGAGGACAAGGTTGTACGCTTTGCCGACCGGAACTCGCACCAGATTTTTCTTGAGCCCGAAGGTCTCGACGACGACACGATCTATCCCAATGGTATCTCGACCTCGCTTCCGGTGGACGTGCAGGAAGCCTTCCTGAAGACCATGTCTGGGCTCGCAAACGTCGTCATCAAGCGCCCGGGTTACGCCATCGAATACGATTACGTGGACCCGCGCGAGCTGACCCCGGCTTTGGAAGTGAAGCGGCTTCCGGGGCTGTTTCTGGCCGGACAAATCAACGGCACGACGGGCTACGAAGAAGCCGGCGCTCAAGGGCTGGCGGCCGGTCTCAATGCGGCCTTGACGGCAGGCGGCGGGACCAAGCCATTCGTTGTTTCGCGGGCGGACGCATACCTTGGCGTGATGATCGACGATCTCGTCAGCCGTGGCGTTTCCGAGCCCTATCGCATGTTCACGTCACGCGCCGAGTTCCGCCTGAAGCTCAGAGCCGATAATGCCGATCAGCGGTTGACCCCGCTTGGCATGGAACTGGGCTGCATCGGCCGCGAACGCCGCGCCGCATATCTCGCTAAGTCTCAGGCCCTCGCGGATGGCTTCAACTTGCTGAACCAACTCAAAGCCACGCCAAACGAGGCCGCGCGCTCAGGAATCGAGATGAACCAGGACGGACGCCGCCGGACGGCATTCGAGCTCCTTGCCTTCCCAGGAGTGGATATCCAGCGCTTGGCCGCCATATGGCCTGAGGTCGCTCATCTGGCTCCCGCCATTGCCTCCCAGCTCGAAATCGACGCCCGCTACCGCTCCTACGTCGACCGGCAGGACGAGGACGTGGCTGTGCTTCGCCGGGACGAGGCAACGGCTATCCCCGCCGATTTCGACTATTCGGTTGTCTCAAGCCTGTCCGGTGAGCTACGGCAGAAGCTGGAGCGGCACAGGCCGTCGTCTGTCGCCCAGGCAGGCCGGATCGAAGGCATGACCCCTGCCGCCCTTCTGATTGTGCTGGCGCATTTGAAGGCCGCCAGCCGCCGCCGGTCAGCCTGAGCCTTATGGTCATGGCCAAGCCCCAAATCGCCCGTATCGACGGCCCTGAGGCCTTCCTGAAGGCCTTCGCCGTTTCACGTGAAACGATAGACCGCCTCGTTACTTATGAAGCCTTGCTCAAACGCTGGCAGAAGACCATTAACCTTGTTGCGCCGAGCACTCTCAGCGACATCTGGCACCGCCATTTCGCCGATTCGGCGCAGATATGGGCCTTGCGGCCCGAAAGGGCCAGGACATGGCTCGATCTGGGCTCAGGGGCAGGATTTCCAGGCCTCGTACTCGCCATGATGGCGTCAGAGCACGGCGGCACGCGGCACACGCTGGTTGAGAGCGACAACCGCAAAGCCGCATTCCTCCGGGAAGCCGCCCGCGAGGCCGGAGTAGCTGTGGACATCCTGTGCATGCGAATCGAATCTGACGAGATTCGCGCTAAGGTGGGGGAGGTTAATTGTGTGACGGCCCGGGCGCTCGCGCCTTTACCGCGTCTCGCTGAGTTAGTGGCCCCCTATTTTGCGTCAAGTACAATCGGATTCTTCTTGAAAGGCCGCGAGGTTGCGGCTGAACTCGAAGAAGCAGCTCGAACTTGGGAATTCCAGGCCGAGCTGAAGCCGAGTATCACAGACCCTGAGGGTCGCGTTCTGTTGCTCAAAGCGTTGAAGGTCAAGACGGAGGGTTAGACCCGTGGCCGGTTATGTCTCAGGCGTTGGTGGCGGTGGTGGTCCGTACGGCGGACCGCGCGTCATCTCGATCGCCAATCAAAAGGGCGGCGTTGGTAAAACGACGACTGCGATCAATCTCGGCACCGCGCTCGCGGCGGTCGGTGAGAGGGTGCTTGTGCTGGATCTCGATCCGCAGGGCAACGCGTCGACCGGACTTGGTATCCCGCTCGAAGCACGCGCCAAGACGACGTACGATGTGCTAACCGGCGCGTCGTCCCTGGCTGAAGCTTGCCTTCAGACGGCGGTGCCAGGATTGCACATCGTGCCAGCGAACAGCGATCTTGTGGGCATCGAAGGATCGCTGCCGAACGACAATACGCGCCCATTCAAGCTGCGCGACGCCGTAACGGCGCTGATCGGTTATCAGCGCGCGCGGCCGCAGGATACGCCCTACAGCTACGTGCTGATCGATTGCCCGCCGTCACTCAACATTTTGACTTTGAATGCCATGTCGGCGGCGGACGCCGTGCTAGTTCCTGTGCAGTGCGAGTTCTTCGCGCTCGAAGGCATTTCACAGTTGAAGGATTCGATCGATCAGATCCGGGCGACGCTCAATCCGCATCTTGAGATTCAAGGCGTCGTTCTGACGATGCACGACGCGCGCACATCGTTGTCGAAGGAAGTTGCGGAAAACGTGCGCGCCTTCTTCGGCCCCAAGGTTTACGAAACCATCATTCCGCGCAATACGCGCGTGGCGGAGGCGCCCTCGCACGGCAAGCCGATTCTGCTCTACGATTACGATTGCGCGGGTAGCCAGGCCTACATCCGCCTCGCAACCGAAATCATCGAGCGCGAGCGGCGCTTCAAGGCCGCGTAGAGGGGCCAGCATGGTGCAGTGCGTACCTAAAATAGCAAGAATATCAAGGGAATACGAAGGTCATGCAATCAGCGCTGCCAAAGAGCCGTTTGGGTCGTGGACTTGCTTCGCTCATCGGTGAGCCGGTGCAGAGCGGCACGCGGCTGCCGCCTGAAGGTGAGCAGCGCATGGTGCCGATAGCCCAGGTCAAATCGAGTGCGCTCAACCCGCGCAAAGATTTCCGCGACGACGAACTCGCCGAACTCGCGGAATCGATCCGCACCAAAGGATTGGTGCAGCCGATCATCGTGCGCCCCGATCCAGCGTCCGCCGGAGACTTCGAGATCGTCGCTGGCGAGCGCCGCTGGCGCGCCGCACAGAAAGCCGGCATTCACACTATTCCGGTCATCGTCCGCGAGTTGACGGACAAGGAAGTGCTCGAGCTTGCAATCATCGAGAACGTGCAGCGGCAGGACTTGAATGCGATTGAAGAAGCCTCGGGCTATCGCGATCTGATTGAGCGCTTCAGCTACAATCAGGAGCAGGTGTCCGAAATCATCGGCAAGAGCCGGAGCCATGTCGCCAATACCTTGCGGCTCTTGAAGCTTCCGGTCGGTGTGCAGGCGTTGGTACAGCAAGGCAGTCTGACGGCGGGCCATGCGCGTGCGTTGATTGGCCGGGACGACGCCGAGGCGCTCGCGCATCGCATTGTCGAGGAAGCACTCAATGTGCGCGAAGTCGAGGCCATCGTTCAGGGCCGCGAGCACACGGACGAGGCCGGCCCGAGCCGGAAGGTGCGCGACAAGGATCCCGACACCAAGGCCTTTGAAAAGGAACTTGCAGATCTCCTGGGGTTGAAGGTCGAAATCAAACGGGGATCGGGCGAAAGCGGCCACCTGATCATCAAGTTTGGCAATTTCGACCAGCTGGACTACATCCGCCAGCGCATTGGCGGCTGACGCATTCTCCTCATCCTCTGTTGAGGCTATCGGCAAGGTTCGCTTGACGGCGCGATGCGAAGTTGCTCGTGTGCCAGCTGGCCTGCCGCAAGGGCACGCCGTGGAACTTGGACGATGGGCGAAAAGACACTCGAAAAACTGGCGGAGACCATAAAGGCGCGGCGGAGCGAAAGTTCTGCGAAGTCGTATACGCGTCAGCTCTTGGACGCGGGCCCGGAGAAATGCGCCAAGAAATTTGCTGAAGAAGCCGCTGAAACGGTGATCGCCGCTGTGTCTCAGAGCGAGGCTGCATTAACGGCGGAAGCGGCCGATGCGATTTACCACTTGCTGGTTCTGTTAGAGAGCCGGGGCGTGGCGCTGAGCGACGTTTACGCAATTCTTGAAAAGCGCATGGGCACGTCCGGCATCGATGAGAAAGCATCGCGGGGGCATTTGTGAAGTCAACGCGCCGTGGCCGTAAGGCCGTTAATCCCACTAAGCCGCGTAGTCAGAAAGTTGCGAGCGGCCTGCCGTTTTCGCCCTACAGGACTTTCACGCGCGATGAATGGGCGAGACTGCGCGCAGATACGCCAATGACGTTAAAGCCGGAGGACCTCGAAGTGCTCTCGGGTGTCATCGAAGAGCTGTCGGTTGAAGAAGTTATCGAAATTTACCTGCCACTGTCGCGCTTGCTCAATCTTTACGTGGCGGCCAGCCAAAAATTGCACTCGGTTTCATCGCAGTTTCTGGGGCTAAAGGACGTGAAAGTGCCCTTTGTTATTGGGGTCGCAGGCTCAGTCGCAGTGGGCAAGAGCACGACGGCTCGTGTGCTCAGAGCCTTGCTGGCGCGCTGGCCCGACCATCCGCGCGTCGATCTATTGACGACGGACGGATTTCTTCACGCCAATGCCGAATTAGAGAAACGCGGCCTCATGGACCGTAAAGGCTTTCCTGAAAGTTTTGATACGGCAAAGTTGATGAATTTTCTTGCTGATGTGAAATCGGGCGTCGACAAGGTAGAGGCGCCGGTTTACTCGCATTTCCAATACGACATTCTGCCTGGTCAAAAGATCAGCATTGAATTGCCGGATATTCTGATTATCGAAGGTCTGAATGTGCTGCAGCCAGCCATATTGCCGAAAGGCGCTGAGGCGATGCCGTTCGTTTCCGATTTCATCGATTTCTCGATCTATATCGATGCCGATCCCGTCGTGATCGAGAATTGGTATGTGACGCGCTTTATGCGTCTGCGAAGCACGGCGTTTCGAGATCCCGGCGCCTATTTCCACAAGTTCGCGGCGATGGATCCGGGCGAAGCGCACAGGCGCGCCTTGTCGCTTTGGCGCACAATCAACCTGCGAAATCTCGAAGAACATATTCTTCCCACGCGCCAGCGCGCGCGGCTTATTCTACGCAAAAGCGAATCACACCGCGTGGAAGCCGTAAGCCTGCGCAAGCTTTGAGGCGCGAAAAAAAAGGCCGCTTGGGGCAGCGGCCCTTTTAGTTGTTCGCATATTTGGAGTTGGGCCGGTGTTGGTGCGGACCATCCGCAGATGACTAACTTCTGGGTGCCAAAATAACCGGGACCGCTGGTTGGCGCGGCCTTGGTGATTGGATTGGCGTGCCGCTTGCAGACAGCTGAGCGGTGGTACGCAAATAGAACTTATATTTGTCGCGAATGCGCCGGACGATGGATGGATCGATGATGCCCATTGCGCGAATGGCGGTCGTGGGTCTCAATTCCGGGTGAATGCGCAGGAGTTCGGCGAGACGCGCAATTCTGTCGCTGTCGTCTATTCCTGTGCCTTTCGGGCGGCCTCTACGGCCTCGTGCTTCCAACATTCAATCAAACCTCGAACGAAGCGATTCGTTACAATGATTGTGGGAGAGTTTCGCTTTCAATTCCAGGGAATTTAAATGGCGGTCCGAATTGGACCCGGAATGAGCTGTAAATAAGCCTTTGATGAACGACGTTCAGTTATATTAAAAAGCGAATTGGCTTATTCGGCGGTTATTGAATTAGGACATCAATCCCCGTTGCCGCGCTAATTGGCCGAGATTGGCTTCGGGGCGGGCGCCGATATGGCAGATGACTTCGGCGGCGGCGAGGCTCGCGAGTTTACCGGACGTTTCGAGCGATTTGCCGTTCGCATATCCAAATAAGAATCCAGCAGCGTAAAGGTCGCCGGCGCCCGTTGTGTCGATGACTTTTTCGATTTTGTCTGCGGGAATGGAAATTGACTGTCCGTCGGCCAGAATGACGGAGCCCTTGGCGCTGCGCGTCAGTACGGCGAGCTTAATATCGCGTCGTATGTGATCGGCAGCGGTGTCGAAATTCTGGGTTTCGTAGAGCGACGTAATTTCGCTTTCGTTTGCGAAAAGAATATCGACGCCGGAACGGATGAGTTCGAGGAATTCGGAACGATGACGATCAACGCAGAACGCGTCTGAAAGCGTGAGTGCCACTTTGCGGCCTGCGCGCTTGGCTTCGTTTAGTGCCTCGCGAAACACTGATTTCGCCTCGGGTCGGTCGAAGAGATAGCCTTCGAGATACAGGATGGCGCTGTTGCGAATGAGGTCGCGATCAAGCTGGCCGTGATCGAGATCGGTCGAGATGCCGAGGAACGTGTTCATTGTGCGTTCGCCGTCTGGCGTGACCAGAATGAGGGAGCGCGACGTGGGCATCGAGCCTGAAACGGGTGGCGCTGTGAACTTGACGCCAATGGCACGGATGTCATGGGAAAATATGCGGCCGAATTCGTCGTCGGCGACTTTGCCGATAAAGCCGGCGCGGCCGCCGAATGACGCGATTCCGGCAAGGGTATTTGCTGCCGAGCCGCCCGACGTTTCAATCGCTGGACCCATTCCGGAATAGATCTTGGCGATTTCGTCCGCATCGACGAGGCGCATGGAGCCCTTGCCGGCGCCTATGGCCTGCAAGTAGGCGTCGTCGCAGCGGCCGATAATATCGACAATGGCGTTGCCGATGCCGGTGACGTCGTAGAGCGTGGCTGTCATGGGGTCCCCTCAAATTTGGGGGCACTATAGTCTCGGGGCGGATAGCGGCAAGGCTTGTGGCGGTAAGACTTGGCTCTAG
>JANOKZ010000064.1:0-1863 GCA_031419515.1 Hyphomicrobium sp. | reverse complement strand
GAGCTTGAAATATTTAGAATAAATCTCATTTTCCACAGAGTTATCCGCCGATCTCCGACTTGTGCAAAACATTTTGGAATATCGGATTTTCTGCCCGATGGATCCTAGGCACGAGGCCTAGGATGACAACGGAGGGTGTTTAGATGGCAGCGGTTCTTTCGGGCACGTTATCTCCGCCTCGTCATCCCGTCGCCGCTCGCGAACACGCGAGCGGAACCACGGACGGGATCCATCCAAAATTCCGCACGGCGCAGGTGATAGCGACCCCATGCTCGTGCTGCATCTGACGCGCGAAGAACAGTGATCGCTGGACAGCGGCGCCAAATGGAAACGCACATCAGACACGGCGTACTCTCCCCGTTCTTATCCCCGACGCTTGGCTGGGTCCCGGCCTGCCGTTGCTACGCAACGGTCGCTCACGCGACGCCGGGATGACGGTTGCTGTGGGCAGCGCCATCCTACTTGTCCGTCCTATGTTTGCACCCCGGCCTGCAGCAGGGCCGGCGCTTGCCGTCGAGGAGATCGCTCTCGATCCGCTCGATCTTGCGAGCGCGCGTTTCTTGCTTTTTCGCGGCCTCGATCCAGCAAATCCAATCGTTGCGAGCAAGCGGCGTGAGACCGGTCCACGCCGCTAATGCCTCAGAGTTGGCCAAGAGAAGTGCGCGCAAATCTTTCGGGACCTGATGGACGACACCCGCAGGAATGACTTTTCGCATGTGAGCCGGACCGCTGACGCAAGCTCTCGATGATACACCTTGGGCGAATGACATCCAATTTGTCGAGTGCTTTACAACCAAGAGCCGTGACGGCAGAACCAACGTCTCTCCGCGCGTGAGGTTGTTGGGTCTCCTTGCCGCTGCCGCTCGGCTCGATCAACCGCAACCTACATTTCTTTGTTTTGTCGGCCTGCAACACCGATGCGTGAGCGCACGAATTTTTTCCGCATACCCCCTTGCGGAACCTATAAAGAACATATAGTGTACATACTCATAAGTTCGGCATCTTGTTTCGTGTGGTTTGGGGGGCAGCGCCATGTTCTGGAGGAAGAAACGGCCGGCGATTGACACCGAAACCGTCGATTGGATACTCGAGTGCTGGCATTGGCTCGACGAGGTCTTGGGGCCTGTCGATGCCGAGCCCCCGAGGCAGATGATCCTGCCGTCGCGCAGCCTCTTTCCTGATACCCCGCTCAAAGGACATCAGAAAGCCGAGCACTATTTCGCGCGGGTGCAAGCGCTGTGCGGCCTTGGCGATTGGCCGGTGGAACTGAGAGCGCAAGCGCCCGCACCCGACCTTGGGCAAAGCGTTGTCTTCGCCGAGCAGCAGACGAGACGAGCGCTTGGCACATTCCGAACCAAGGGCAACGCAGCGGTCATAACTTACGATCCGGGCCAGTTGAACGATCCCATTCAACTCGTCGCAACGTTTGCGCATGAACTGGCGCACTACGTGCTTCTCAACGCGCGCGACGACCCGCCGGGCGGCCCAGAGCTTGAAGAACTCGCGACCGATCTTGCGACCGTGCATCTTGGTTTTGGACTCTTCGGCGCAAACTCCGCTTTCCAATTCAAACAAACGATGGACTTCGACCGCCAGGGCTGGAGTTCATCGCGCAGCGGCTACCTCGGCGAAGGCGGGTGGTGCTTTGCCTGTGCGCTGTTCGCGGAAATCCTCGAGATCGAGCCAGAGACTTACCGCGCCTATACAAAGGACTCGGTCGCCGCCCAGATCCGCAAGGACCGGCTCTATCTTGCGTCAAAACCAGAAATTGTCAGAAATTGCAGGAGCGAGGTTGGCGTACCGGCGTGAAGAGTTTTGCAAACGGAACTGTGTTGATCGGTGTCTGACCCTCCGGGTCTGACA
>JANOKZ010000063.1:0-12924 GCA_031419515.1 Hyphomicrobium sp. | reverse complement strand
ACCGCAGCATTTCGGCGGCCTTAACTGTTGGTAATGTCGGCCGCTCATCTCGTCTTGGCGCGCCGCCCGGCTGGGGTTCACCCGTGACAAGATTTTTGCGTTCCGCGTCCAAGTTCCGCGCTTTTGTAAACGCCGCCACCTTCTTGGCTGCCATTCCCGCAGCGACAGCGTTCACTGCAGATTGTGCCGCAGCGCAGCTCTCTGGACTTGCATCAAAAACCCGCCCTCTTCAGGCATTCGTGTCGCCGATTGCCGTGTTCGGCACCGATGAGCGCCAAAGCATCCCAGAACGCTTTACTGATCTCACTCAAAAAATAGGCACCTTGTCCCTCGATGGCGCGACCATCTGCTCCGCGTTCTGTGTCGCACCTGATGTCATCGCCACTGCTAGCCATTGCCTCTTTGGCACCGCCGGAACCCAAAAATCAAAGCTACCCAAATTTGCCTTCAAAGTTGGTACCGCAGCGCTGCGTCAAACCTCGCGCATCGCCGGCGCTTCAGAGGCCGAAGTCCATGAAAACGTGCGCTCGGGCACCGAAAGCCTCAGCCTCTCGCCGCCCATCGAAGCGGCCAGCGACTGGGCCGTCGCGCGCCTCGCCCGTCCCATTTGCCGTGCTGGTGGATTAGCGCTCAGCGACAAGTCTCGTGACGAGATTGCAGAGGCCTCGGAGGCGGGACAAGTATTTCAAGCCGCGATGCATCGCGATCTCGCCTCCACAAGTATCGTCTTCGGCGGACCCTGCGCGATCAAAGACGCATTCCCCGACGCCAGCGCCGGCTTGATCGCACGCGATTTTTCCGATCCTGACTCCATTATTCTGCACGATTGCGACACCGGACCCGGATCATCCGGTTCGCCCATGCTGATCGACGCGCCCGGCGGCCCGGAGGTCATCGGCATCAATGTTGGAACTTATGTTCTGTCGCGAGTTCTCAACAAGACTGCAGACAATGAGAGCGGCGCAAACAACGAACCGATTGCCAATACGGCCCTTGAGACAGCGCGCTTCAGGGCGGCTGTTGAAGAGCTCGCAACACACCCGCACATGTCCGTGTTGCAGCGCATCAAGCCCGTCAGCCTGCCCGCGCACTGATTAACCGCGGGTATCATCCTGCCGTTTCAAAATTTCCGTGAGCCGCTTTTCTTCCGCGGAGCTTAATCCCGAATTCTGAACCTCGGCCCCCTGGGCGCGGACTGTCTGGCCAAGCCCGGCTTTGACCGCCAGCCAAATGGCGCCCATCAAGACGAGAAGCGGCGTCAGCCAGAGAAGCAGTGTCGAGGATTTCATCGGCGGCTTCAGCAAGACGAAATCGCCATAACGCGCGACGATATAGTCCATCACGGCCGCGTCGCTATCTTTGGCTTGGAGCCGCTTGCGCACCAGCACGCGCAAGTCGCGCGCCAGCGGCGCATCGCTGTCATCGATCGACTGGTTCTGGCAAACTAGACAGCGCAACTGCGCCGACAAGGCCCGTGCCCGCGCTTCAAGCACGGAATCGGAAAGAACTTCGTCTGGCGCGACCGCCAGAGCCGGCAACTGCATCAACAAAAACATTGCCGCCGCCACACAATTGCGAATGCTTGCGGATCCCCGTGGACACAGCAGTGGCTTTGAGTTCCCCTCCCCTAGACGGGGAGGGGTCAGGGGTGGGGTGATGAGCTTGGCGGAATAGCGCGTCATTCGGCTGGTACCGCTCCTGTCTTGCGCGCCTTGACCGGAGCCCCGACGCGCAGCCGCCTGTCCGTCAATGAGATACCACCGCCCAAGAACATGATCAGCGCGCCCAACCAGATGAACCTGACCAGCGGATTGAAATACGCGCGCACGGCATACGCGCCACCCTGCTGCTGCTCATCGCCGATCACGACATAGAGATCGCCGAGCCAAGATGCATGAATTCCAGACTCAGTTGTCGGCTGCGGCGGCGCGTCGTAGATGCGCTTTGACGGCGTCAGCACGGCCACCGGCACACCGCCCTTCTTCACCTCGAACTGAGCAACGTCCTCCTTGTAATTCGGACCGCGATTTGGGGCCGCTCCCTTGAAGGTCATCTCAAACCCGCCGACAGAAACCTGTTCCGAAGGCTTCATGATCAAAATGCGCTCTTCTTGATATGCGCTCGTCGCCACAATGCCGACCGCCATCATACCGATACCGAAGTGCGCCAAAAACGAGCCGTAAGCCCCACGCGGCAGGTTGCGCGCGCGCCGCACTGTTTCTTCAAAACTAACAGAGCCGAATTTCGTGCGCGTCAGCCATTCCGAAGCCGCACCCGCCATAACGAAGACGCCAAGCGCGATACCAAACGGCGCCAGCGATGGTCCGCGATTGAATGCAACATACGTCGCGAATGCCGCAACAGCCGCAAGCGCCATGGCGGCAAACAATCGCTGCCCAGCCCCCAACAGATCGCCGCGCTTCCACGCGAGGCTTGGCCCGAACGGCAGCGCCAAGAGCAGTGGGATCATCAGCGGCCCAAACGTCATGTTGAAATAGGGCGGACCGACTGAAATTTTCTCGCCCGTGATGCCCTCCAGCGCGAGCGGATAGAGCGTGCCAACGAACACCGTCGCGGCGGCCGTCACCAAGAGTATGTTATTCAACACGAGGCTGCCCTCGCGGCTGACGGGAGCAAACATGCCGCCCTGGCGCAACTCTTTGGCGCGCGCCGCAAACAACGCCAATCCGCCGCCCGTAAAAAATACGAGAATACCGAGGATGAACACGCCCCGCGCCGGATCGACGGCAAACGAATGCACCGAGGTCAACACGCCCGAGCGCACGATGAAGGTGCCCATCAGCGACAACGAGAACGTGAGGATCGCCAGAAGAACCGTCCAAACTTTCAGCGCCTCGCGCTTTTCCATCACAAGCGCGGAATGGAGCAGTGCGGTGCCTGCCAGCCACGGCATGAAGGACGCGTTTTCAACCGGGTCCCAGAACCACCATCCGCCCCAACCAAGTTCGTAGTACGCCCACCACGATCCCATGGCGATGCCGATCGTCAGGAACATCCATGCGGCAAGAGTCCAGGGCCTCACCCAGCGCGCCCACGCGGCATCGATGCGACCTTCGATCAGCGCCGCAATCGCAAACGAAAACGCGATCGAGAACCCGACATAGCCCATATAAAGAAACGGCGGATGAAACGCGAGCGCCGGGTCTTGCAGGATCGGGTTCAATCCGCGCCCATCGGCGGGAGCCGGATCAAGCCGCAAAAACGGATCGGACGTCAAAACCAGAAACAACAAGAACGCTAAGGCAATCGACGCCTGCACCGAGAGCACATTAGCCTTGAGCGTTGCCGGCAAGTTTTTGCCAAACGCCGCAACTGCTGCTCCGAAGATTGCAAGGATCAACACCCACAGCAGCATCGAACCTTCGTGGTTTCCCCACACACCCGACAGCTTGTAGATCAGCGGTTTGGTCGAATGCGAATTGGCCGCCACGTTGGCAACCGAGAAATCCGACGTCACATACGCGTGCGTCAGGCACAAGAACGAAATAATGAGCAACAGCAGCTGTGTCATCGCCGCAGGCCCGGCGGCGCTCATCAGCCGTGCATCGCGAACGTGCGCGCCCCACGCTGGCACAATCGTTTGAAATGCCGCGACCGCCAAGGCCAGCACAAGTGCGAAATGTCCAAACTCGACGATCATCGCTACGCTGCCTTTGCTATTGCTTCGCCGCGCCGTCCGGATGGGCGCTCGCTCCAAGCTTGACGCCGCGCGCCTCAAGCGACTTTTTGACTTCCGGCGGCATGTAATTCTCGTCGTGTTTGGCAAGAACGCTATCGGCCGCGAAGATACCGCCCGCCTCAAGCTTACCCTCTGCCACCACGCCCTGTCCCTCACGAAACAGATCTGGCAGCACGCCAACAAACGAAACGGGTATCTCTTTGAGTGTATCCGTGACTGTAAATGTTACGGCCGTCCCCTCGCCGCGCTTGACGGAGCCCTGCGCAACAAGCCCGCCAAGCCGGAAACGCTGGCCCGGCTCAATCTTCTTTTCCGTCACGTCGCTCGGCGTGTGGAAAAAGACCACGCTGTCCTTGAGCGCAAACAGGACGAGCAAGGCCGCCACAGACAAAATCGCAACACCCGAGCCGATCAAAATTCCGCGCCGCTGTTTACGAGTCATAAAAAACCAATGTCCTTTACGTCACTCACGAACCCAAACCTTACGAACCCAAACCTTACGAACCAAGCCCAAGTTCCTTAGCCAGGCTTTCGATGTCGCCAAGCGACTTTTCGTCACCTGCAAATTGGCGGCGCGCTTCCGAGAGCGCCGACGCCGCGTCTGCATCACGCGCCAGAATCTTCTGCGACTTGATCAGCATCAGCCAGCCTTGCAAATCTTTCGCATTCGCACGCAACCGCTCAGCCAAGCCATCGACCATCTTTTCAGCCATGGCGCGCACTTCGGGGTTAAGCTCCGCAGTCTTCTGCGATGCCGCCCCTTGCTTTTCCTTACCCAGCCCGCGCGCCTCGACATCAGCAATCCGCGCTTCGACCGCGCCGCGCCACCTTGCGTCCGCCGGGGCGATGGCCAACAATGCGCGATAATCTGCAAGTGCACCGGCCACATCGCCGTCTTGCTCTTTCGCGAGAGCTAACCAGATACGCAATTCCTGTTTCTTAGGATCTATACTTAGCGCCTGGCCAAGCGCCTTGCGCGCGTACTCGTTGACGAGACCGTTGGTGGCGCGAATGCTCGCCATGGCAAAGCCTTCAAGCCGTGCCGGCGTCTCACCGAGTAGACTGTTGGCCTTGGCATAGGCATCCGCTGCGTCGCCAAATCTGCCCTGCGCCATGTAGACCGGCGCAATCACATCCCAGCCCTTGCCGTCGTCAGGTTTCTGGCGCAGACGCTCCTCGACTTTGGCGACAAGATCGTCGGCGCTGGAACTCGCTGGCGGTTTTGCAAGTCGCGCCTGAAGGGGTTGGCCCGGCATACCCGGCGCCCCAAGATAAAGATAAAGTCCAAGACTAACGAGGGGAATTGCGAGCGTGGCACTGGTGTGAACAAACCCAATCTTCGCACGACTGCCATCGGCAGAGACATGAGAACGCGGTGCCGGCTCAGCCACCCTCAGCAACCGCCGCGCCACTTCCGCTCGCGCCGCGTCCGCTTCAGCATCGGGAAGCACGCCGCGCGCCCTGTCGTTTTCGATTTCGGCGAGCTGGTCTCTATAAACCGCCGCATCCGCTTCGGAGGCGTCACCGCTTGAAGCGGCCACGCGCAATAGCGGACGCGTCACGGCCCACGTCACGGCCGCCGCCAATGTCGCAATCGCTATCCAGAAAAACATCATCCGAGCATGTCCTGAAGCCCGCGCCCAGGGAATAGGCAAGCCCGGGGGCGCATGCAAGGACTTGGCGCTCGCAACGGCTCAAGTGTCGCGGAGCTTGTCTGCGTCCCGGACGAGTCCGAGACGCGCTTGACCCCGGTTAACGGTTCACGCCTTGAGGCACGCACCCTAACCGACGTTCTGCCACGTCCCGTCCGGATTGCGGCAAGCAGTGCCGCGCATCTGTTGCGGGCGGCCGTCCATATAGATGGTGTGGGTATAATCGCGGCAATCTTCCGCGCCGCGCTTATACGGCTTACTTGGCACGATCTCGCCATAGCGTCCATTGTCGGGGTTTTTCCACTGACGCGCCGTGCCGGACGCGCCGCGCTCCAGCGCTTCAAACTCGGCCTCCTGCGCGAGCTGCCGGTCGCGCTGATCCAAGCCGCGCCCGATTTCGCTACCAACGATGCCGCCGACCACAGCGCCCGCAACCGTCGCCAAGACGTTGCCGCGGCCTTTACCGATCTGGTTGCCGACGACGCCGCCAGCCACCGCGCCAAGCACAGTGCCGCTGTCCGACTTGCTAATTCCGTTTCCGCTGCACGCTGCAACCGACAATCCGGCTGCCAACCCTGCTGCGATGACGATCCTATGGCGCGAGCTGCGCATGTGAAACCTCGTTCGAAAAATCTAAGGGCACGCTGATTGGTACCGGCACGCAGACCCCCGTTTGGGCCCTATAGAGGCAAGGGCTAGCCGGAGATTGTGCACTCCGCAAGGCGTAATGCCATCCCGATTCGGGCGATTGTGGGGAAAGTGCATTCCGTTCGGGCTCTGTTGCGGCAATGCAGCACGGGGAAATACCCCTCATACACCCGGCAAATCGAGCCGCACCATCAGTCCGCCATGGGGCGAGGCATCCAGCGTCATCGCGCCGCGATAGCTCGTCGCCAAATCGCTGACGATCGACAACCCAAGACCAGAGCCGGGCTTCGCTTCGTCCAAGCGCACACCGCGCTTGCCGATTTTCGCGCGCTGCTCCGCAGTCAGTCCGGGACCATCGTCCTCGACGATCACGATGAGCCGCTTGTCTTTCGATTTCGCCCCCGACTCCGTCGTTTGCGTCTCAACCTTCACAGTCAGCAATACGCGCTTCTTCGACCACTTGCAGGCGTTGTCCAACAAGTTCCCAAGCATCTCCTCAAGATCCTGCTTCTCGCCTTGAAACTTCGCACCCGCCGCAACATTCATCGTCACCGCAACGCCCTTGTCGCGATTGATACGCTCCAACGCGCGCACCAGCGGTTCAACCACAGGCTCGACCGCCGTCACGCGCCCTTTGCCGCTTGAGTTTGCCGCCATTCGCGCCCGGTCGAGATAGTGACTGACTTGGTCGCGCATGATCTGCGCCTGTTCCGCCACCTTATTGGAGAACGGGTTTTTCTGCTCGCGCGCCTCATTGGTGATAACGGCGAGCGGCGTCTTCAACGCGTGCGCGAGATTGCCGACCTGCGTGCGGGCGCGGTCAACGATATCCTGATTGGATTGGATGAGCGCGTTGAGTTCGGCCTGCATCGGCTCAATCTCTGCTGGCAAACGCCCTGCGAGTTTGGAGGCAGCTCCCGAGCGAATGTTGGCAAGGCCCCGCTCAATACGCCTCAACGGCGCAAGGCCAAAGCGCATCTGCAGCAACGTCGATGCCAACAGTGCCAATCCGGCCAGCGCCAACGCGCCCGATAGCCAATTGCGAAAGCGCTTGAAATCGGCTTCCAGCCAATCCATCGGCCCCGCAACGATGACCGAGTATTTGGTTTTGTTCGGATCAGCGCCGAGCGTCTCTATGACTTCGAGAATGCGAATGCGCTGATCGCTAGGACCCGGCACATTCATCCAGCGAATGCCGGTCGTGGGGTCGGTCGGAAATTTCTTATCATAGGGGGAGGGAAGAATTTCGCTCGCGAGCGACGGCGAGACAAGGCGGCGGCCCGGCGCGCCGTCAATCGGGCGCACCTGCCAATACCAGCCCGAGTGCGTCACCTCGAACAGCGGTTCATAGAGGTTCTGCGGCAAAACCGGCTCATCGCCGGTTGTGTTCATGCTGTCGAAGGCCACAGCCGTTAGCAGCTTCTTCAAGTCAGAATCGAACTTGGTCTGCAGCCCGTCGCAGTGCGTGCGATAGATGAGAAATCCTGCGAGCGGCAGCACCAGAAGCGTCCAACCGAGGGACGTCGCAAATAGCCGGAACGCAAGTGAATCAAGTCTCATCAGGTTCTTGGCTCAGCCGGTAGCCGAGACCGCGTACAGTCTGGATAATTTCGCCGGGAATTTTCCTGCGTAAGCGCCCGATGAACACTTCGATTGTGTTCGAGTCCCGGTCGAAATCCTGGTCGTACAGGTGCTCGACAAGTTCGGTGCGCGAGACGACGCGTCCGTTGTGATGCATGAGATAGGCGAGCAAGCGGAATTCGTGGCTCGTCAGCTTTACCTGCTGGCCATCGAACGTCACGCGCGCAGACTTGGTGTCGAGGCGCAGCGGCCCGCATTCGATTTCGGCCTTAGCGTGGCCCGAGGCGCGCCGTACTTGCGCACGCACCCGCGCCAACAGTTCTTCCATGTGAAAGGGCTTGGCGATGTAATCATCGGCGCCTGCATCCATGCCGGAGACCTTGTCGCTCCAGCGGTCACGCGCGGTCAAAATAATAACCGGCATGTTGCGCGCAGAGCGGCGCCATTGTTCCAGGATTGAGATGCCGTCCATCTTCGGCAAGCCAATGTCGAGTATGACCACATCGTAGGGTTCCGTATCCCCTAAGAAATAGCCCTCTTCCCCGTCGAGTGCCGTATCGACGGCATAGCCGGCGTCACCCAAGGCCGTGACCAGCTGGCGGTTCAAGTCCTTATCATCTTCAACGACGAGTGCGCGCACAGCCCTGTCCCAACCAGAATAGACGTTTCCAGCGTCCCTTATAGCGGGCCTATTGAGGCAAATTCTAGCGCGAGTTGGCTGCCTTGGCGTGGTTCAGGGCGTCCACCACCACATTTTTGAGCTGTCCCTGCTTGTCGCGGACCACCAGCTTAAAAATAAAGTCGTCGCCGTCCTGGCATAGAGTTGCGCGTACGATTTGACCCGGAATGTCTTTTGCGAAGATTTTGGCTAATTCTTCGACCGTCAGTAGCCCTTGCTGGCGCACAACGTCGGCGGCTTTGCCCCAATCGGTAAAGCACTGGGCGTCAGCCGCAAATGAAGGGACGCCCGCACCACCCAAGAGCGGCAGGCCGGTCACGGCGGCAATGACGGTCAGGCGTAGCATCGGCAAGGCATCCTATTTGAGCTCCATAGTTAACGCGCTTCCCCTGAACCCGGGATGAATGCGTGTGCTCAAAGCTTCATATTCACAACCCGCCGGGTAAGCCGCTGCACTGCCGATACGCGGCCATAGATCGTCAGCAGCGTTCCAAAGAGCGCACCAAAAACTTGGGCTGCCGAGAACAATTGCTCGCCCGCCTGCCGGATCACCTCGCCCGGCAAATTGATCCCGATCAAGGGCCCGAGTACCGGCACCACGGCCGCCGCCGCCGTAATCAGCGCGCCCCAGATTGTTTTGGATTGTACCCACCATTTGCCGCTGGCGGGCAGTTCAACGGTCGTCTGCATGTCTTTCATGTCCATTTCGCTTGTTCCTTTCGTGTGTGAGGTTCCAGAGAGTTTCTCGCCGGTCGTTTCGCGCTGCGCCGCAGCGAGCGTCGTCTCCACGCGATTGAGCCAACCGCGTCCGAAGCGCCAGAAATGCGGAAGTGCGCGATAACGTGCGCGGCGCACGCCAGCGTACTTTTCCAAAATTGTTGAGATCGAATGCGCCTGAGCCGCCCCCAGCGTCTCCGGCCCGATCGCGCCATCAATGCTCACCCCGATCGCCGCTTGCAACAATCTGGCAGCGCCGCCCACCCCATGATTGACGCACGCATCGAAGTGAAAAAGCGCCAACGCCGCAGGAAGATCGCCACATCGCCCCGGACGCCAATAGCGCGCCTCATAAATCGCCTGCACCACATCATCGGGGATGCGCTTCAAATCGTCGATCACCCTTGCGCGGTTCGACGCGTCAATCGTCACGCCTTTCCAGCGCGCGAAGACTTCCAGAGTTATACCCTTGTTCGTCGGTCCGCCTGGATCGTGCGGGTCGTCGGTGAACCCGCCTTCCATCTCGAGAACGTGCTTCAACGCGCGCGCAAACACACCGTCGTGCAATTCCGCCTGCACCCGCTCCGCTGATGGCCAGCGATAGCCAATGACACGTGCTAGATCGAACGCTGCAACCGAAACCGCGTCACCTTGATTGCCTCCCAGAAGAAAGATCCGCTTCCCCGCCGCGCCAACGACAAATCCAACGTGTCCCGCACCTGGATCGTTGCCGCGCTCGAGGACGGCAATCGCACCCAGCCGCGCTGTCTCAACCGGCACGCCCCATCCGAGATACGAGCGCGCCAGAAGCGAGCCCGTTCCCGCAATTCCCGCACGCTTCAACATCGTGCCGGCAAACGCTGCGCACCAAGCAATCTCGTCATGTTGGATCGAGGCATGTCCCGCTTCCTTGTAGTATGAAATCACGTCGGCTGAATCGCCCGCGCCCGAAATTTCGCGCACGCCAAATTCGGCCCACGCGGCGGCGAGCCACGCTGGTTGTTCCATCACTGACCTCGATTGAATTTGACGCGGACCGGTGTCTGACCCTCCGCCTACACCACCGCAACTCTCGCCGCGTCGCGCCCGTAGAGCGTGCTCATCTGATAAACGCGCACGCTCACTGCAATTTGCACACTGCCAAAATCAATCACCTGCTGCGCGGCCGTGTAGACCGCCACCGGCCCCGCCGCCAAAATCGTGCGTTTCACGACCGCGCCCGACATGATCTCTATCTCGTAGGCCTCAATGTCTTCGCCAAGCGGCACTTCGCTTGCGTCCCAACTATCGCCGCCGACGCGCGTGCGCCGCTCCCATGTCACTGTGAGATCGCCGCCAACAGCGCGCGCACCCTTCACGCGCGCTGGCGACAACGGCCGCCGCCCGAGCCCCTTGAACGCGTGCTGCGTCACCACATAAGACGCGTCCCCAATTCCGCGGTTCGATGGCCCGTAGCGCCAATTCAGCGGCAGATTGAGATCGTTCAACCCAAGTGGCAATTGCATCACCGCCGCATCAAGCACGACGAACAGCGCGTTCGCGGCGACCGGCGCACGCATCGCCCCTTCCGTGCCTCCCTGTCCGCGCAACAACCCCGTCAGCTCGTAGGTTCCAACATCCACCAGCACCGCATTGAGAAACTGCAGCACCTCCCACTCGCCATCCGCATTGCGCACGGCCGCCAAATTAACCCCCGAGCCGACGCTGACGAGATCGGCCGAGGTCAGCGTTCCGAACGACAACTTGACCCGCACTTTCGCCGCCCAATCGATGCGCCCTTCAGGCCCCGCGTAAAGCGGATCGAGTGTTCGCCCCAACGTCGCAGGAGCAGGAATGACTCCTTTTAGCGCGTAGCCCGATGTCTGCGGCGAGGCATAAACTGCAACACCGCCCGGCCACGGCTGCTGCACAGCAGCGATGTATCCGGCTTCCGGCGCCTCGGCGCCGCTCAACAACGGCAGGTCGAGAAACGCAGCGGCAGGTGGCCCGATTTGAATAACCGGAGACGGGCGCGGCAACCGTTCCGGCGCCCCCACCCGCCCGTAAACATCCGGATCGATACCGCGCGCTGTAATCTCGCGTGCGCCATGTTCCGCAATCTCGGTCACGCGCAAGGCCCGCGATTTCGTGCCCTGCTGCAACGTCACCACATCGCCCGGCTCAAGTGCCAGTGCGCTCGGTGGCAAAGTAAAGCTCGCCCGCTCGCGCGCTGCCCAGTTTTCAAACAGCCACGTCTCGGCAATCCCCGCCGACAATCCATCCTCAAGCACGATCGGTAAATCGGCTTGCGCCACACGCCCACTTGCGCCCGACAAGCGCCGCGCTTCGGCAACGGCCTGGCGGTAATCGTCCTCACCCGAAATGAAGCGGATCTTGGCGGAGGCCGGCAACTCCGTCTCCTGACCGCGTGTTAGCGACAACAAATTACTCCCCGGCCGCTCTTCCACCATCGTGTCCGTCGAAACCGTCATCGCCGGCGCCTCTTGCCCGCGATGCCTGAATGTGATGTTCCCGCCGCTTTCCAGGCTGTCGAAAAAGTAGGCGAGTTCCAGCGGCTGCAGCGCATCGCGTGCCGCCATGATGCGATCGATCACATACCCCGGTACGGTGCCGTTTAATGCGTCGGTTTTGTAATCCGTGTAGCCGTAATCGGTGAGGACCTTGGCAACAAGTTCAGCCAGCGGCGCACTTGCAAGCCGCCCATTGAGCCAATGTCCATACTGCCAGTTGGCGCCATCGCCCCAAATTTCCGTCTGCTGCGGGAAAGCAGGGAACGGCCGCGCGTCCCAGCAGTAGACGTGAATGTGATCGAGGTTGACCATTCTCTGGCCATTGACGCTCGAGACCGGATTGAGCCCCGTCACATATCCGGGCTTGGTTGGATCGAAGCCGTGAATGAAGGCCTTGAGAAACCGGCGCTGCATGAGATCGTCGCGATTTCCCCGCGAATAATACGGCAGCGCGCTTTCCGAACTTTTTGGATCGACGAATACGTTGGGCTGATTTGCGCCCTTATCGACCGCCGGGCATCCAATCTCCATGAACCAGAACGGCTTTGATTGCGCAACCCACGCCGTCGGCGTTCCGCTTTCAACGCCGCCAGGCCGGTTGAAGTGCTGGTTCAACCACCAGGATTTCACGTCCTTGTAGCGATAGACCCAGGGCTTCCCGTAGCTGTCATTGATATTAGAGCGAACCTGATTGTTGCGGTTGGCCTCGGAGGCATAAAACCAATTGTAACCTTCGCCACCCTGCACATTCGACTTCAAATAGTTCAAATCGTAGGTCGAGCGGTATCCCGCCTGATAGTCGAGATGGCTGCGCCCGTCGCGCCAATCGGCCAGCGGCCAATAGACGTCAATGCCGATTGCATCGATCGAGGAAGAGGCCCAGAGCGGATCCAGGTGGAAATAAACATCCTGACTGCCATCGCCCGGCTGATGCCCGAAGTATTCCGACCAATCGGCCGCGTAGACGACTTTTGTGCCGGCACCCAGAACAGCCTTCACGTCAGCCGCGAGTGCAATCAGAGCCGTCACAAACGGATACGCGCTCGCTGCCGAGCGGAGCCACGTCAGTCCGCGCAATTCCGTTCCAATCAGAAACGCTTCAACCCCGCCCGCCGCTTTGGCGAGATACGCCTGATGCAGCACCATGCGGCGGTATGACCATTCCGCGGGCCCCGAATAGACGACGTTGTCGCCTGCGAGCGAGAAGTGCGCCGGTGCTGCCGTGCCAACAAAACTCGCGATCTGCGCTGATACAGATGCGGTCTTATCGGGCGTGCCCGGCTGCGTCGGCCCCGGATAGCAGGTGATGCGCCCGCGCCAGCAGGGCTATCGCATTTGGCTGAGGAGGGCGATGAGATGAGCGTCGTTCCAGGCGGCTTTTCGCAATTTTCCGGCCAGCGACCCTTTGGCCTTGTCATGGCGGACGATGTTAAGTGC
>JANOKZ010000062.1:0-20878 GCA_031419515.1 Hyphomicrobium sp. | reverse complement strand
GACGCCCATGTCCGCGCCGGCGCCCAATCCAAGTTCTTGAGCGGCGACGACGTCATTATCGTCGCAACGATTGCTTTCGGGATGGGCATCGACAAGCCGGATGTGCGCTTCGTCGCCCATCTCAATCTGCCGAAGTCGATCGAAGCCTATTATCAGGAGACGGGCCGGGCCGGTCGCGATGGCGAAGCCGCAAATGCGTGGATGGCCTATGGCATCCAAGACGTCGTGCAGCTGCGCCAATGGATCGGGCAATCGGAAGGTTCCGACGCCTTCAAGCAGGTTCAGCGCCAGAAACTCGATGCCCTGATCGGTCTCGCCGAAATGCCGGGCTGCCGGCGTCAAGCGCTCCTCGCCTACTTCGGCGAACGGCTCCCGGAACCTTGCGGCAACTGCGACAACTGCCTGAATCCGCCCGCGACAGAAGACGGAACACTCAACGCTCAAAAGGCACTTTCAGCCGTCTATCGCACGGGTCAGCGATTTGGCGTCGGGTACGTCGTCGATGTTCTTGTTGGCAAGGACGACGAGCGCATCCTGCGCAACAGTCATGATCGCCTCTCCGTTTTCGGTATCGGCAAGGACCTCCCGGCAACCGCGTGGAAGGGCCTCTTCCGGCAACTTGTAGCGGCCGGATATCTGACAGGCGATGAAGAAGGCCACGGCACACTTGGCCTCACCGATCGTGCCCGGCCGCTGCTCAAAGGCGAAGACAAGTTCCTCATGCGCATCACGCGCAGCCCGCCGAAGAAGACGAAGCGCGAAGGCAAATCATCGGCTAAAGTTGCGCCTCAAAACGACGCCTTGTTTCAGGCCCTCAAGGCCTTGCGCCTGCGCCTCGCGGGCGCCGCCAAATTGCCGCCCTACGTCGTTGCGCAAGATCGCACGCTTCTCGAACTCGCCGAAAAGCGTCCGCAAAGCGAAGACGCGCTCCACGACATCCTCGGCCTTGGTGCCAGCAAGATTGCGCGCTACGGCGCCGCCTTTCTTGACGTCATCAAGGCCCACAAGGCACATCCCGTGCTGGCCAACCGCCTGCCCGCAACGGTGAACCAAACGCTCGCCGCACATCTGCGCGGTCTTGACGGGGAAGCAATCGCTGCTGAGCGCGGCATTGAGACCTCAACTGTCTTCGGTCATTTCGCGGAAGCAATTGAAGCAGGTCTGCTCGAAGCCCGGCAGGTTTTGCCGCTGGACGAAGCTGAGATTGACGAAATCCTGAGTGTTTTTGAGCGCTGTCACACGCTTGATACGGGGAAACTTGGCCCTGCGCACGCGGCGCTTGAAGGCCGCTACGACTATGGTCTGCTCAAGTGCCTGCTTGCGGAACTCGCCTGAGATCGCAACGCTTCATGTTTTGCGCGCGACGAAGACAAAACTATTGGCAAGACCGGCAGTATACCATAGCCCCTTGCGCAACACTCTATCCAACCCGCCTTTGATTCCAAGCGCCGGCGTTACCGACGTCACGTCCAGCCCGCAGTCCTTCAGCGTTTTTGAAACGCGCGCAAGGTCATAGCGCCGGTACTCGGCGTCTTTTCCGAATGCACGCCAGACTGGACCTGCGCGTTCGTCCTGAATATCGAAATAGAGTAACCCGCCCGGCTTCACGTAACCGGCGTATTTGCAGATCAGCGCGTAGAAGTCGATATGCTTGGTGTAAAATAAATCGTTGATGATCACGGCGTCATATCGCTTGGCCGCCGCAAACTCATGCACATCCGACACATGGAATTCGCTGTCGCTGATGAGGCCGCTGGAGAGAAGCTCGCCGTGTAGACCTGCCAGTCTCGACTCCCGGTCGAAGCTCGTTATATGTGCGCCGCGAAGTTGAAGATAAAATTCAAGCGCGAACGGACCGCACGTGACGTTGAGAATTTCGCTTCCCTTGCGCCGCAACTCCTGGCCCACAAGCTGCTCAATCATTTCGAGGCGCTTGGAATTGACGAAGAATCCAATCTCTTTGAGGGGCATGCCCTCAAGGTGGCGATGCAGAGCGCGGTCATAATTCTGCTCGGCCGTGCCGCCGTCACGCACAGTCAGTAGCTCCGCCGCCGGGCGGCCTACAAAGCTCGCGCAAGCCTCATCCACCGGGCCTTCAGCCCCCCGCTTTGTTGAGTTCTTCATTGATGCGCTTCAACACTCTGGCAACCGGCAGAGCTTTGCCCCTCTGGTCCAATTCATCCATGATATTCCGGCCGGCAAGGTAGCACGGCGCACTCCCTATTTCGCCAATACGATGCCAACGTCGTAAATTGGTCGGCGCACGCGAAATCATAGACTACCAGCGGCTCCGGTGCCACGACGTTAAGCATTACGCTGTTCACGGGCTAAGTTTACGCACAAGCTCCGCGCGTGTCGTGAGCATGGGGGCGGTCCAAGCTGCCACATTGGACGCCACAAGGTTCGCCTCAGACTTAAGGATAACGCCATCGTCCAGAATCTTCAGGCCATTGGCTCGCAGCGTTTCGCCCGTCGTCGTGATATCGACGATCAGCTCCGCCGTGCCTGACGCTGGCGTGCCTTCCGTCGCGCCGAGGCTTTCGACGACGCGGTAATCGCCAAATCCGTTGGCAGCAAAAAAACGCCGCGTCAGGTTCATGTACTTTGTCGCGACACGTGGCCAGCGCCCATGCGCACGGCGAAACGGCAAGGAAATAGCTTCGAGGTCCGCGACTGTCGCGACATCGATCCAGCAGGCCGGAACCGCGACGACGACATCGGCGAAACCGGAACCGAGTTTCTTCAAAATGGTTACGCGCGTCGCGGCATCCGACATGGATTCGCGGATCAGATCTTCGCCCGTAATTCCGAGATGCACGCTGCCGGATTTCAAGGCTTCTGCGATTTCAGACGACGACACAAAAGCCACCTCAACGTCAGGCAGACCCTCGATTTCGCCGCGATAGCCGCGCGCGTTGCCAACCTTGCGCACGACAAGCCCCGCCTTTCCAAAGAGCTCGGTTGTTTGCTCCATCAAGCGGCCCTTTGAGGGTATGGCGAGAATGATTTTATCGCTCATGCGCGCACCTCGTTCACCGCCAGTAGCAAGCGTTCCGTGTGGATTGCAGCGCCAACGGCCGGGACATCGCAGGACGCACCCGCCGATCGCATCAAGGCGTCGTAACGCCCGCCGCCCGCAATCGGGCTGTCACTGGCGAAGCCGGGAGCTGAAACTTCGAACACAAGCCCTGTGTAGTATTCAAGGTTACGGCCGAATTCGGCGGAGAACGTCACGCGGTCGAGGTCTATCCCGGCATTGGCCAGCAAAGCGAGCCGCCTGTCATAAGCGTCAAGCGCCGCGCCGGTGCCGCCTTTGGCACCTTTGGTCAGCGTTGCGATGGTGCTGCCGGCTCGCTTGGCCGGTGCCGCAACCGCGACGTAACTTTCAATCAACCGCGCCGAGGCTGCGTCGAGTGGCCTCGCGCCTAGGTCGGCGGCCTGTTCCAACAGGTGCCCGGTCACTTCAGGCAGCGTGCGCGTCCCAATCAGCTCTATATTCTTCGCGTCAAAGTACGCAGCGACAGCGGCTTCGCTTGCCGTTCTGTTCGTTGGGTCGAGCGACTTGGCGAGCTCCGGCGGAAGCTTCGCAGCAGAGATACCCGGCACTGTGGTCAGGCGTTTCAGCTCAGCGCGGAAACTTTCCGGCCGCCAAAACGCTTCGCCCAAACGCTTCTGCCAGCGCACAGGCATTTCGCACGCGGCAAGAACTGCGCGGAACAGCCCAAGGTCGCCCAGTCTCAATGACCACGATTTCAATCCAGCGGACTCGAGTGCGCGAATGATGAGTGCGATGGTTTCGGCTTCTGCAGCTTCGCGGTTAGTATCGCCAAAGCGCTCGATGCCGGCTTGGCGAAATTCGCGCGGGTGCGCGTCGCTTGCGCCCTGCGGCTGAAAGCGGAACGCGGAGCCACTGTAACAATATCGAGCCTCAGTCGCCGGATTGGCATGGCGCGCGATGTGCAGGCGGCACGTGGGCACGGTGAGATCGGGGCGCAGGCAAAGCTCCGCGCCGTCGGGATCTGTGAACACGTACGTGCGCGCACGCAGCGCCTCGCCGATGCAATCAAGGAACACGTCCGCCGGCTGGATCACCGCAGGCGCAACCGCTTCGTGCCCGGCCTTGGCGAAGACCGACATCACGACTTGCGCTTGAGCCTCAAGCGCCTCGAACTGTTGTGCCGTTTCAGCGGCCATACTTATTCTCCTTAGTGCACGCCGCTTTCGCGGCGCGCCAGGTATCCCCTCTCCCCATGCACTGCACTTGCATGGGGAGAGGGTTAGGGTGAGGGGCGGCCGCTTGTTCGGAGCTTGTTGCCGCCCCTCTCGTCATGTCGCAGACATGCTTTCAGCATGACCCTCTCCCCGTGAAGAACGGGGAGAGGGGAATAGTGTGACGCTTTACGCCGTATGCCTTGCGATGATCTTGCGGACCTCAGTGACGAAGGCCGCGTCGTCAACAGTGATTTGGCCCGCGCGCGCTTCTTTCCATTCTTTGTTGTCTTTGATCGCAGGTGCCGCTTTCGCGCCTTCAATCAAATCCTTGAGTGTGATTTTACCTGTATCGCGCTCATTCCCGCCTTGAATGACAACGCACGCGGCGTTGCGCTTGTTGGCATATTTCATCTGCGCGTTCATTCCACCCGAACCGAGGTACATTTCGGCGCGAATGGGCTCGCTGCCGTCATCAGGCTTGCGAAGCCTCTGGACCAATTTCTGAAATTGAGCATAGTCGGGCTTCTCGCCCTTTTCCGCCATCACAAGCACCACCACGGGGCCGAGCGGGGCTTCTGCCTTCGCGCCGACATGGGCGAGCGCCGCCTGCAAACGCGAGACGCCAATCGAGAAGCCGGTTGCTGGAACTTTTTGCCCCGTGAAGCGGCTGACCAGATCGTCATAGCGTCCGCCGCCGCCGACGGAACCGAAGCGCACCGGCTTGCCGTCGTCGCCTTTGACCTCGAACGTCAGCTCGGCTTCGAACACCGGGCCGGTGTAGTATTCGAGGCCGCGGATAACAGATAAATCGATACGGATTCTGGCCTGGTCGTATCCTGCTTCTTTAAACAACTCCGACATCGCCTTTAGCTCTGCCACTGCTGACGAAGCCACGGGCGAAGGCGGAATACCTGATCGCTCGTGCATATTTGTAACCAAACGTTCGAGTTTTTCGAGAGTTTCTAAATTGCTCAGGTACTCGTCCGCACCACCAGCACCCTGCGGAAAAGTAAAATCAAACTGCGAACCACTGACGTCTTTGGTTTCCATTCTGAGGCCGACCAACGTCGTTGCTCTCAGCCAACTAATCTGCATTGGGGTTAGGCCTGCTCCATGCGTGAAATCACCGCTTTCGTCGCGGCGGCCAGGTCCCAACAGTTCATCAACAGCTTTCGATCCTAAACGATCAAATTTGTCGAGCGCCCGCATAGCAGTAAGCCACTTGGCGTCGTGTTCAGCAGTGCCAAGCCCTATTGCAATCCGAACGCCATCAAGAACCTTCCGGCTGTTGACCTTGATGACGTACTTGCCTTTTAGCCCCAACGCCTCAAGCGTATCCGCCGCCAGCATGCACATCTCGGCATCAGCCGCGATGTTATCGCTTCCAACCGTGTCCGCGTCGAACTGCATGAACTGCTTGAAGCGACCCGGCCCCGGCTTTTCGTTGCGATAGACATTGCCGAAAGCATAGCGCCGGAACGGCTTTGGCAGCTTATCGAAATTCTGCGCCACATAGCGCGCCAAGGGCGCCGTCAAATCGTAGCGGAGCGACATCCATTGCCCGCCTTCACTAGACGAGTCTTCATCTTGAAACGAGAACACGCCCGCGTTCGGCCGGTCCTGATCGGGCAGGAATTTTCCCAAGGCATCCGTGTATTCAATTGCCGGGGTTTCCAGCGCCTCGAAGCCATAGCGCTCGTAGACGCCGCGAATGACGCCAAGCATCTCGTTAAGGCCCGAAAGCTCCGCCGCTTCAATATCGCGAAAGCCCTTGGCCAATCTTGCTTCTGGGCGCGCCTCTTGCCGTCCTTCGGGCCGCGCATCGTTTTTGTCTTTAGACATGATCTCGAAACTTAATCTGGATTGAGTTGCTGAGGCGCCCTTAAGTCCGCTCGAACCGGGCGCACCCTCGAAAGGATCGCTGCCTTATAGCGGAACGGTTTGCAGTGCGAAAGCGCGCGTATCCCCTCTCCCCGTTCCTGCACTTAACGGGGGTGTCCGGTGTCTGACCCTCTGGGTCTGACACCGTTGCACCGTTCTTTGCGGGTGTCAGACCCGTCGTGTCGAAGGCACGCCTTCGGCATGATGGGTCAGACACCCGGTCAATGCTATGCTTTCTTCCCCATGAACCGGCGCGCCAACGCGAGAATGCGTGGGTTTTTCCGCGCCCGCGCTTTCAGGCGGTGGAACATGGCACGAGGAACGGCGGCCAGATCGCGCGCCACGATCAAATCGTAGAGCGGCACTTCGGTAACACCAAAGCCGCGTTTGAACGGATAATCGCCGATCCCCATGTCGAAACGGCGCACGCCCTTGTCAACAAAGTACTTCATGGCTTCGACCACGATGAGGCGTCCCGGCGACAAATGACTCCACCGCTCCCCGCCGTTTGAAATTCTAAGCAGCGTGAACGTGCCGTCGTGCACGATGCCAAACAGCGTGGCGATGACGGCGCCCTGTGCTTCGAGCGTGAAGAGGTAGCCGAGGTCGCACTCCGTGCCGTCCATGACAAGGCGTTCGTAGAAGGCGCGGTAAGCAGGCTCATCCAAGATGTACTTGCTGCCGAGCGCCGCATGACGCGCGCCCTGCTGTTCTTCCAGTGCCGAGTAACCCCGAGCGATAGCTTCCGGGGCCGTTGCGCGCTCAAAACGCGGATTGCCCTCTTTTTCCCAGAGCCTGAAGCAGCGTTCGACTTCCTTGCGGTACTTCTTGCCGCGCGAACGCAGGAAGTCTTCAACCGTTGTTTCGATAGTCAGCAAATTGCCGCTGTGGCGCGCGGGTGAAACTCCGCTCCGCGTCACCAGCGGATTGGGCAAGCCGCCGATTTCGGCCGGCATGCGTTCGAGTTTGATGAGGTCCACGTCTTTCAGCGCATGCCTGATCGCGCGCCACACACGCCGGATCGAGCGGCGCTTCTTGAAGGGCGCCAAACCCAGTATCGGGCCACCATAGTCGGACACGCCAAGATCCGCCGTACGCGCCACCGTGAGCGTGCGTTTTTTGGTAACAAGCAACGGCAGCACAATCGCCACTTCGCCGCTGTTGCGTTCCGTCACGATCACCACGCGCGGCATGGCGCGCTTCGAAGGCGCCAGTTCCTCATAGAGAACGGTCAACCAATTGAGCGACTGGAACCCAGTGCATTTCAAACCGCGCTGCACGCTTTCAAGAGCTGCAAGCGCTTCATCGGGGCCATCGAAAACTTCGGCAATATAGCGCGGCCCACGCCACGTCCAGGCACGAGACGGCGCTGCAACGTCGCGATAAGCAGCGTTTTCGCTCACGCTCACCATGGCCTTCCCACTTCGCCCCGCCTTCTTCGCCGTGTGCTGCGTAAGTTACTCGGCCGCTACTCTGATGTCGATAATTGCGCCCGGATGTGCGGGATCGAGTTTGAAGTCAACGACACGCCGGGCCTTGCGTTCTTTTTGCAAAAAGCCCGTACGCTTGACGCCGGCCTGCATCGCAGCTTTGGCCCAGAACCCTGCGCCCGAGGTTGCGCGGCTCTTCGGCGCCACGCCCGCTTTATGGCGCAGGATGCCGTTCGCCATGTTGATCATCTGGCTGCGCCTGACTTTTTCCGTCCAGTATTCCGTCGTCATCGACACGTTGAGGCAATCCAAGTTTTCCACGCGGTGCGGTGCGTTCAGCGGCCAATGCAGCATCTCCCCGCCGCCGATCTCGAACACTTGCGCCGACTTATCGTAGTCCGGATCATACGGCATATCGACCTCGACCTCGAACAACGCGATGTTTTCCAGCTGTTCCGGCGTGATGAAGGGCGGCGTGTTGGGATAGACGAAGACCCGCTTTCGCCCATGGATCTGCCAAAGCGACTGGCCCGGAATATCGGCGTGATAATAGACCTGGGCATTGGGCGACGAGATCAAAATGCCTGACGTCCGGTTATACGTCTCGTAACCCGGTACGTTCTTGCGCACTTCTTCGAACGCTGCATCAAGCAGCTCGCGGTAGCGCTTATCGACGCCGCTGACGTTGCGCAAGTTGAGCCACATGCGGCCCTGCTTAATGGCTTCGATGACGTCGCGCCCCTTTAGCCCGCCGATGTCGCCTTCGCGCCATGTGCGCCGCGCGGACCCTTGCGGACCCATTTGCACGAGCGCGTAATGCTGGCGCGGATAGCCATCGATGAGCTCGGCCAGGGCATCGAGAGAAAAGAGCGGATGATCGCTCAGCCGGTGTGTGGCCTTCAGCGGCGCCTTGCCCCACTGTGCCGTTAGCTCCGGCGTCCAGTTCGTGAAGATGTTGTCCGTCATACGCATCACCAGATTTGATTATCCGCTCAATTGCCCGCTCGAGCCCGTCGGCCCGAAACGCACCAGAGTCGCCGCGGTGTTAGGCACATCTCTCTACCACTGCCGTGTGCAAGTATCGTGCTTGCCCAGCCTTCGTCAATAAGTCTACGTCCTAACGCAAACAGTTTCAACGGCTTAACACTATATGGCGCGGTTGCGCGTGCCGCCGTTTCCAATAACGGGCGCTCCGTTCACCAATATTTCGAGACTAATCGCTGAGAGACTAAGCGCTGATGTAGTCGTCCACCGTCCGCTTGGGCGGATGCGGCACGGGCGTCGAAAACTGTTCGAGCGCTTCCATGCCGGGCGGTACCGGGCCGCCATACGACCAATCGAGAAGCTCGACCGTATGAACGACGGGAATGTCGAGGCCGTTAGACAATTGACTGATGCAGCCGATGTTGCCTGTCGCAACCAGATCCGGCCGCAACGCCTTGATGTGCCCGGCCTTGCGCTCCAGAAGCTGCCCTGCGATCTTCGACTGCAGAATGTTGTAGACGCCCGCCGAGCCGCAACAGAGATGTCCTTCGGGGATATCGAGAACGCTGTAGCCGGCCTTCTTCAACAGCGCCTTCGGCTCGCGCGTGATGCGCTGACCGTGCTGCATCGAACAGGCCGAGTGGTACGCAACCTTAAGGCTGGTCCAACGCTGCGGCGCGCCGATGTCGTGCGTCGCCAAAAACTCCGATACGTCTTTAGTGAGTGCCGACACCTGGCCCGCGCGTTCGGCGTACTCCGGGTCGCGCGCCAGGAGGTGCCCATAGTCTTTAACCGTCGTGCCACAGCCCGACGCATTGATCAAAATGGCATCGATCGGGCCCTTGGCCATTTCCTTGGACCAGGCATCGACATTTCGTTTTGCAGACTCGATCGCCGCGGCGTCCATTCCGATATGCCCCGTCAGCGCACCGCAACAGCCCGCGCCTGCTGACACAATCACATCGACGCCGCCGCGCGCGAGCAGCCGTATCGTTGCATCGTTGATTTCGGGGCGCAGCACTTGCTGCGCGCAACCCGCCAGTAAAATCACGCGCCCGGTGCGCTCGCCCTCCGTCGCAGCCCGCCCCGGACCGATAAATCTCGCCTTCTTGGAAGCAGTCTTCGGTGCCAATTCAATCATTGCCGCCAGTTCCGGCAACCCGAGGCGGCGAAGCGCACCAACCATCGGCCGTCCGAGCGGGGCGGCCTTCAAGGCCCAGCGGAATCGCCTCGGGTGGGGCACGATCGCGGCCAGCATTTTGCGAACGGCACGATCCTTCAAACTGCGCCGGCCGGTCTTTTCAATATGGTTCCGCGCAATTTCGACAAGATGCATATAATCGACACCCGACGGGCATGTGGTCATGCATGAGAAGCACGAGAGGCAGCGATCAATGTGCGTCGAGACTTCGGGTTTCGCATCGATGCCGCGTTCAAGCATGTCTTTGATGGCGTAGATGCGCCCGCGCGGACTGTCGCGCTCATCGCCGAGCGTAATGTAGGTCGGACATGTCGCGGTACACAACCCGCAGTGCACACAGCGCCGCAGTATACTTTCCGCGTCCGCGATTGTGGGATCGCTCAGCTGCTCAGGCGTAAAGTTGGTCTGCATGTGTCGGGTCTCACAAGGCGCGGGGAATCAGATGTGGGCGTACATACGTCCGGGATTAAGCAAGTTAAGCGGGTCGAACGCCGATTTGAGGCCACGCGTGAGACGATCGATCTCCGGCCGCATGGGCTCGAATATATCGACCGCCTGGCGCACGTCGGCCGCCGCGCGAACAAGCGTGGCATGCCCGCCGCGCACGGCAACAGCGCGCCGCACATCGGAAGATCCGGCATCCGCCGCCGCCGGTACTTCCATCCACACGAGCCCGCCCGACCAATCATAGAAAGCCGTAACCGGCATGAACTTTTCAATGGCCGCGACAATCTCGGGCCCTTTGGACGGTGTGGTCGAGATGCGCCACAGGCTTGTGTCAGCCGAATGCGGCATGATGTTGAGATGACGAAGATCGGTCCACAGCCCGTGCGATTCGTCCGGCCCCAACTCGAAGGGGTTGCCGTAAACTTTGAGCGCCTCTTTGAGCTTCGCTTTGCGCTCGCTGACCGAGGCAATAAAGTTCTCCAGCCTGATTGCCGTGAATGCTTCACCCATCGCTTTGAGACGCGGGTGAGAAAGCCTAGCGGCGGCGAGCTTTGGCAAGTGTGCCGCGCCGCTGACATCAAAAGGCGAGCCCATCGCCGCCGTCAAAAGCTCGACCGCGAGATCGTCCGGCAGTCCCGTATACAGAAGGGTGACGGTCGACTCGGGCAGCGGCAGGACTTTGAATGTCACTTCCGTCATGACGGCCAGCGTTCCCCAACTCCCCGTTAACCCGCGCGCCACATCGTATCCCGTGACGTTCTTCATCACGCGCCCGCCGGACTTGAACAACTCGCCCCGGCCGTTGACCGCGACCGCTCCAAGCAGCTGGTCGCGCGCGGCACCGGCTGAAATCCGCCGGGACCCGGAAAGATTGGTCGCAAACACACCACCAATGGTCTGCGCACCTGCAGGGCCGCCGGTCGCCGGTCCCAAGTCCATCGGCTCAAAGGCGAGCATCTGGCCGTTTGCGGAAAGCTCTGCTTCTATCTCCAACAGCGGTGTCCCAGCGCGCGCCGACATAACGAGTTCGGACGGCTCGTAGAGTGTCACCCCGCGCAGCGAGGCGGTCGAAATCACGACACCGGGCTGCGGCGGACGGCCCATGCCGCGCAGCGAGCCGTGGCCAATGACTTCGATCGGCAGCTTGTGCACCGCGACCTTGTCGATCATGGATTGCAGTTCCCAATTGGCAGCGGGGCGCAAAAGTTCGTTCACCTGGTACTTCCTTTCACGCCGCCTGTTCAACCGGATGCGCTGCGGCACCTATATCGAGAGGAAACACCTTGGCCGCGTTCAGCAGCCAGTGCGGATCAAAGACCGATTTAATACGCATTTGAACCGCGAGGTCGGTCGGGGAAAATTGCAAGGTCATAAGGTCCCGCTTCTCGATCCCAACACCGTGCTCGCCCGTCAGGCACCCGCCAACCTTGACGCAGAGTTCCAGAATTTCAGCGCCCGCACGCTCCGCGTTGGCCGACTCTTCCGGGTTGTTCGCATTATAGAGAACGAGAGGATGCAAATTGCCATCGCCCGCGTGGAAAATGTTCGCAACCTTAAGGCCGTACTTGGCGCAGATCTGGGCTATTTGGGTCAGCACGTTTGGTAGCTGACCCAAGGGAATTGTGCCGTCCATGCAGTAATAGTCGGAAATCCGGCCAATGGCGCCGAAGGCTGCCTTACGGCCGGCCCAGATCTGAGCGCTTTGATCGGCATCCCTGCTGATCTCGATGCTTTTGGGCTCGAACTTCCGGGCAATCACTGCTACCCGCCCGAGCAGATCCTCGATTTCAGCTTCCGATCCTTCAACCTCAACAATAAGTAGCGCTTCGACATCGAGCGGGTAACCCGCTTTGGCGAAGGCCTCGCACACGTGGATCGCGGGCTTGTCCATATACTCGATTGCAACGGGAATGATGCCGGCCCCGATAATTCCCGAGACGCAGGCGCCTGCCGCTTCAGGCGAGTTAAACCCGATCAGCATAGGCCGCGCGCCTTCGGCCTTTTTCAGGATGCGCACCGTCGCTTCGGTGATGATGCCAAACTGTCCTTCCGATCCGATGATGAGCGACAGGAAGTCATAGCCCGGCGCATCCAAGTGCCCGCCGCCGAATTCCGCGACTGTGCCGTCGATCAGCACCATCTTGAGGCCGAGGACATTGTTAGTCGTGACGCCATACTTGAGGCCATGCGCCCCGCCCGAGTTCATGGCCAAGTTGCCTGCCAGCGTACAGGCGAGTTGCGAGGATGGATCGGGCGCGTAAAAATAGCCCTGTTCGGCGACCTTCCCGGAAATCGCGAGGTTCGTTATGCCCGCTTCAACGCGCGCGGTGCGATTGACATAGTCGACGTCCAGAACGCGGTTCATTTTTGAGACGCAGACAACGACCGTGTCTTCTCCAGGCAGCGCACCGCCGCACAGCGACGTCCCCGCACCCCGGGGCACGACTTTCAGCTTGTTCTCGTTACAGTAGCGCAGGACCTTGGAAACGTCCTCGGTGGTTCGCGGCAAAACGACGAGCAAGGGCACCCGGCGGTAGGCCGTTAGCGCATCCGTTTCGTAGGCCCGTCGTCCGTCCTCGTCCAAAATCAGCGTTTCCCGGCCGACCAGCCGGGCAAGCCCCTCGGAAATCAGTCCTCGACGATTGATAACGCCGGCATCGGGTTCGGGAAGACTTAAGAGCGTCATTGAAGGTCTCCGCGCGCTGCAGGGTGGCAAATCCCGCGCTTGTTAGTGAACTTTAAGAGCATTCTGGTCACCGGCCATCCTACAGTTTACTCTCTGGAGAATAACAGTCCTGCGTTTAACACGATTTAGCGAGACACTTAGTTCGTGGCACAACATCTCACAATGGGGGCAACCATGCCGCAACCCAGACTTAGCACACCTAGGGATCCAAACGTGACAGCGATCAGCGATCTCGACATTTTCGCACGCGTCGCAAGAACCGGCAATATGTCGGCGGCGGGTCGCGAAATGGGCCTTTCGCCCGCCGTTATTTCCAAACGTGTGAGCCTCCTTGAGGATCGTCTCGGCGCGCGGCTATTCCAGCGCACCACCCGGCAGCTCACCTTAACGGAGACCGGAGAGGGCTATTTCAAGCGTGTTGTCGATATCCTGAGCCTTGTCGAAGAAGCCGAAGACTATGTCAGCCGCCGCAACACCAAACCGCGCGGCGTCCTCAAGATCTCGGCGCCGACGTCCTTCAACAGGTTGCATATTACGCCCCACATCCCGGACTTCCTGTCGCGCTATCCCGATATCGAACTCGATATGCATCTCTCAGATCACTACGTCGATATTATCCGCGAAGGTTTCGACGTCGCAATCCGCATTGGCGAACTGGAAGATTCCTCCCTCGTCGCCCGCAAACTCGCCAACGAGCACCGCGTCATGTGTGCCGCCCCGGGGTATCTCGAAAAGGCCGGTGTCCCCAAATCCCTCGAAGATCTCGATTCTCACAATTGTTTGATGGCGGGTGCTCAGGACGTTTGGAGGCTGGAAGGCCTCGACGGCGAACACGACATTCGTGTCAAAGGCAACATCCGCTCGAACTCGGCCGATTTCGTCCGGACGGCCTTGATGCAAGGCCTTGGCATTGGGCTGCGCGCCCTTTGGGACGTCGGCCCCGAGATCGAACGCGGCGAACTGCGCGTTGTGCTGCCCGAATACCGGGGGTCGTCCAAAAACGCTATTTTTGCCGTTTACTCATGCCGCGAGTTCATGCCGGCCAAGGTCCATGCGTTCATCGAATATTTCGCGGAAATTTACGCCCGCGACAACAACTGGGAACACGCGAGCGCTGCCGACGCGTCTAAATTCCTGCGCCGCGCGCAGCCCAAGGCCATTAGGGCCTGATCGTCCCGGGTCCCGCTGTGCGCCCAATCGTACCCAAGCCTATCCACCGGCCGTCTAGCTTGCATGCAGCGGGCCGAGGTCCTACGGATGACGGCATGATCGAGGCTATGGTGGCCTTGACACCAACTTCGATGTTTCAGAGATGTCGCGATCGCCCGACACTTGCCCGCGCGCCGGACTGTTCGTCACGTGTCTCGTCGATACCTTCCGGCCGTCGATAGGCTTTGCCGCTGCAAAACTCATTGAAGCTGCCGGATGCGATGTCGTGGTGCCGGCTGGACAAACCTGCTGCGGTCAACCGGCCTACAATTCGGGAGACAGAGCCGCGGCTGCCCAATTTGCACGGCAAACGATCGCCGCTTTCGCAGACTGCGACTACGTCGTCGTGCCATCCGGATCGTGCGCGGGAATGCTCAAAGTGCACTTCGTTGAGTTGCTGGCTGACGCCCCCGACCACGCCGCCGCACAAACCTTCGCCGCCAAGGTGTTCGAACTGACCACATTTTTAGCCGTCGAGCGAAAACTCCAGACCGTGCCGGGCCGGTACGATGGCGCCATCACCTATCACGACAGCTGCTCGGGCCTGCGCGAGCTTGGCGTCAAGGATGCCCCGCGTGACCTCCTCGCACTTGTTGAAGGCCTAGAAATCAAGGAAATGACCGAGTGCGAGACCTGCTGCGGGTTTGGCGGGCTCTTCTCCGTCAAATATCCCGACATCTCGAACGCCATGGTCGAAAAGAAAACCACCCACGCTGCCAAGTCCGGCGCCAAATTGTTGCTGGCTGGCGATCTTGGCTGCCTTATGAACATGGCGGGCAAACTCAGCCGCGCAAATTCACTTATTACCTGCCGCCACGTGGCTGAAGTTCTCGCGGGCGAGATGAGCGCCCCGCCCATTGCCAAGAGGGATTGAGGCCATGTCGTCCCCCATCACTCTTTTCAAAGGCCGCGTTGGAGACGCCCTCGCCGACGCGCAATTACAATCGGCCTTGAGCGAAGTTCCGGTCAATCTCGCTGGCAATCGCGCCAAAGCCAAAGCGGCGTTGCCCGAGTTTGAAGCGCTGCGCGATATCGCCCGCGACATCAAGGATCACACCCTCGCACACCTCGACCACTACCTCGACATCTATGAGGAAAACGCGACAGCGGCCGGCGCAATCGTGCACTGGGCCTCAACGCCCGAAGAAGCGCGCGCGATCATCCTCGACATCTGCCGCACTGCCAATGCACGCCTCGTCACCAAGGGCAAGTCCATGGTGTCGGAGGAAATCCACCTCAACGATCACCTCGAACACGCCGGGTTTGAAGTCGTCGAAACCGATCTCGGCGAATACCTCATCCAGCTTGAACATGAGGCACCGAGCCACATCATCGCGCCGGCCATTCATCTAACCGTCGCCGAAGTCGAGCGGCGCTTCCGCAAGGCACACACTCAATTTCCAGAGAGCCGCGTTTTCAACGAGCCCGCAGACCTCGTTGCCGAAGCGCGCCTAGTCCTGCGCCAAAAATTCTTGTCAGCGGACGTTGGCATTACGGGCGCCAATTTTCTCATCGCAGAGACGGGCTCCTCCATCATCGTCACCAACGAAGGCAACGGCGACCTCACGCAGCTCTTGCCGAAAGTCCACATCGTCATCGCCTCAATCGACAAGATCATCCCGACACTTGGCGATACGGCAACCTTGATGCGCCTTCTGCCGCGCTCGGCAACCGGCCAAGAGACAACGGCCTACGTCACGTTCACAACAGGCCCGCGCCGCATGGGCGAATTGGAGGGCCCCGAACAGGTCCACGTCGTCATACTCGATAACGGCCGCTCGGAGCTCTTAGGCAGCAACATGCGTTCGGTCTTGCGCTGTATCCGTTGCGGCGCCTGCATGAACCACTGCCCGGTCTACAGCGCCATCGGCGGGCATGCCTATGGCACGGTCTATCCGGGGCCTATCGGCGCTGCCCTGATGCCGGGCTTGTCGAGCGTCAAGAAAACGGCGCACCTGGCCGGGGCTTCTACGTTCTGCGGCGCTTGCGCCAGCGTCTGCCCAGTTAAGATTCCGCTCCCCGACTTGATGCGCCATTGGCGCGAAGCCGAGTTCCAAGCCGGGAGCGGCTCGCTCGTGGCACGCACCAGCCTCAAAATATGGGAGGCGCTTGCCCTGCGCCCGAAGCTTTATCACCCGCTCATGCGCTTGGCGGTCGCCGCGTTAGGTGCCCTCGGCCGAAGGCGCGGCGCGTTTCGCTGGCTACCGCTTGCTGGCGGATGGACGCGCTATCGCGATCTTCCAGCTCCCGAAGGGCGAACTTTCCAGCAGCTCTGGCGCGAAACCCAACAGCGAGTTCCGCGATGAGCCGGATTGAGATTTTCTCGAAAGTCAAAACCGCGCTTCAGGCCCGCGATGGCGACGGCCGGCGCGCCGTTGCTGCCGCTCGTATCGCCGCGCCGCCATCGCACCCGCTCCCGCAACGCGCCACCGTTTCAATGACCGAAGCCCGCGCCGCCTTCATACGTCACTTGGAGGCCGTTTCGGCCAGCTTTGCACCGGTTGCGGTCCCTGCTGACGTGCCCGTTGCGATCGCGGCATTCGTGACCGCCAATTATCGGGGAGAACCTGTAACGCTCGGGCGCGACCCTTGGCTTGCTGCACTGCCGTGGTCGCGCGCTCCCGACCTACAGCGCCTCGAATGGAAACCCGGCCATCCGCCGCGCATTGCCGTGTCGCGTGCCGTGGCCGCCATTGCAGAAACGGGCACGCTTGTTCTGGCTTCAAGTCCCGATAACCCGGCGTCGCTGAACTATCTGCCGGAAGCGCACATTGTGGTTGTTGAAGCGAACACGCTCAAGGCTAGCATGGAAGCGGGTCTAGCAGCCGCACGCCAAAGTCCCGAGCCTGCCGGCATGCCACGCACGCTTGCGCTCGTCTCCGGCGCATCGTGCACGGCCGATGTCGGCGGCAAACTTGTTGCCGGTGCGCACGGTCCCAAAAAGCTTCTGGTTGTCCTCGTTGGCTGAGCGGTTCGATCAGCGCTTCGAGCGGCAGCTGTCCATGCACGACTGAAGCTGGGCATCGCAGCTGGGCGAACCCTTGGTCTTAATCCGGCATTGGTTATGGTCGTCGCGGCACTGCGATACGCACTGGTCTGCCTGCGCCAGTTCAACGTTGGCTTCTCCAAACGTGAAAAGGCCAAACAGGGCGACGACGGCGATTGCAGATTTCATGATCATAGCGCCTCTCAGCATGGGCGGCCTCCCGCACACGGGGCCCTTGACCCCAACACGGGTGGCCCGAATATGCTGGAGTTATAGTCAGCGAACCCTGAACGGAAGCTGAACCATAAAGTTCACTTTTCAACGCATTGATTAGAAGGCAAATTCCTCGAAAATATGGTTGATATCGCCATGCCAGCTGCCCTTGTAGCGGTCGAGCAACTGGTCGGAAACCGTCCGGCCCGCACGCGCGATCGACTCGAGCGGCGCGAGGTACATCGTCTCATCCTGACCCTTGGTGTTGAGCCGGTTGCGGTTCTTGAGCCCGAGGCGCGATAGCCTAAGCACTTCCTTGGCAAGCTCGTTGACAGTCGTGTTGCGGAACGGCGTTCTGATGCCGCCAACCGGCACCCCATTACGCAGCGCTTCCCGTTCGTCCGCCGTCCAATCGCGCACCAGGGCCCAAGCGCCATCCAGCGCTTCTTGATCATAGAGCAGCCCTGTCCAAAACGCTGGAAGTGCCGTGATGATGCTCCAGCGCCCGCCGTCAGCGCCGCGCATTTCCAGAAAGCGCTTCAAGCGCACTTCGGGGAACAGCGTCGTCATATGATCCGACCAATCGTCTATGGTCGGGAACACGCCTTCAAGGCCTTTGAGCTTGCCGGCTAAAAAATCGCGGAACGACGATCCCGCGACGTCGATATAGCGCCCAGCGCGATAAACGAAGTACATCGGCACATCGAGCGCATAATCAACATAGCGCGCGTAACCCATGCCGTCCACGAACACGAACGGCAACATGCCTGTGCGCCGCTTATCGGTGTCGCGCCACACTTCGCTGCGCATCGATTGGTAGCCGTTGGGTTCGCCTTCCGTGAAGGGCGAGGAGGCGAACAACGCTGTGGCAATGGGTTGAAGCGCCAGCGAGACACGCAACTTCTGCACCATGTCGGCTTCGTTTCCGAAGTCGAGATTCACCTGCACGGTTGCCGTCCGGTACATCATGTCGAGGCCGCGGCTGCCCACTTGCGGCATGTAGCGCGTCATGACGCCGTAGCGCTGCTTGGGCATCTTCGGCACTTGGTCGAGGCGCCACTTCGGGGAAAATCCGACACCCAAAAAACCGATCGCCAGATCTTCGCCGACATCGAGCACTTCGTAGAGATGCTTGTAGGTCTCAGCCGCTGTCTCGTGCAGGTCTTCAAGCGGCGCGCCTGACAATTCGAATTGTCCGCCGGGCTCAAGACTGATCGTACCGCCCTGTTCGCCGTCGGGCCGCTTCAGCGCAATGATATTCTCGCCCTCGTGGATCGGCAGCCAGCCGTAGCGCGCGATCAACTGCTCCATGAGCGCGCGGATTCCCCTTGGGCCGTCATAAGAAACGGGTTCTAGCGAAATGGTCCGGAACACGAACTTCTCGTGCTCGGTGCCGATACGCCAGGCGTGTTTCGGCTTTTCGCCAGCCGCTATCCAATCGATGAGATCGGCGCGGCCTTTGATCAGCGGGCTCTCGGCGCCATCCTCACGCGTCGACATTGAATTCCTCAGGAGTGTTCGTTGGTGGGCTTCGCGACGCCAGCGACCCCTCGCCCGCCGCCCGCATTTGCTCGTCTCGTTATGGCGTCCGGCCGGTCGGAGAGCAAGCCGCCAAAGACCTCATTTCTTCTCGCCACTCCAATTGCCCCCACAATCGCCCCCCCAATCCCCCAAGGTTGCATTGATCAACGCAAGAGCCGCGACTGCCGCCGTATCGGCCCGCATGATTCGGGGACCGAGCGACAGGGCGACGACATAGGGCTTAGTCCGCAAGAGCTCCCGTTCCTCGCCGGAAAACCCGCCTTCCGGGCCGACGAGTACGGCGAGGGGTCCTGGTCTCACCCCGGTCAGGGTGTTGAGCGGGCTCATCGCATCATCCCCTTCGTCACAGAAAATGAGAGTGCGTTTGGCGTCCCAGCTCTCCAGCACCTTTGCGAGTGGCCGCGGTTCGACGATCTCCGGTACCCGCAAGATGCCGCACTGCTCCGCCGCCTCGATTGCGTTGGCGCGCATGCGTTCCAGATTGATGCGATCCGGCACGGTTCTTCGCGTCAGAACTGGCGCCAACTTTGCGACCCCCATTTCGACGGCCTTTTGCACCATATAGTCGAGACGGGCATGCTTCAGCGGCGCAAAGAGATAGTCGATATCGGGGCCATCAATTTGGGGCCGCGTCTGCTCCAAAACATCCAGAACAGCGGAACGCTTTTTCGTCTCGGCAAGACGCGCCCGCCATTCTCCATCCCGGCCGTTGAAGACGAGGACCACAGCGCCAATCTTCGATCTCAGCACATTGACCAGATAGCGGGCTTGGTCCTCATTGAGTTCAACGCGGGCGCCTTGCGCCAGCGCGGTATCGACAAAAAGCCGCTCGGAGGTGAGATCGTGGATTGCCATAGCGCCCTCATAGCGCAGCCTGTTCCCCACGCAAGTCTTGTGGATCGCCCATCTCGCGATTGCCGTTAACGCACGGGCCGTCTAGGCTTTGGACTCCAATCGCAACCCCCCTGCAGGATTATGAACAACGCCACCGAAACTCCGGCCCCCACATCCGCTCCGGTTGCGGACGCGCCGCTGCTCAACTGGGTGGACCGTTGGGCGCCTGAACCCTTGCGCCCATATTTGCGCCTCGGGCGCTTCGACCGCCCCATCGGCATCTGGCTTCTTCTCTTTCCCTGCTGGTGGTCGCAGACCTTGGCCGAGGTCGAGCGCGGACAGCCGTACCCCAGCATGTCCTACCTCATCCTTTTCCTGATTGGCGCCACCGCCATGCGCGCCGCGGGCTGCGCCTATAACGACTACGTCGATCGCGACATCGACGCTCAAGTCGCGCGCACGGCCAGCCGCCCGATTCCCTCGGGACAAGTCGCGCCGCAATCCGCGATCTACTTCATCGTGCTGTGCGTACTCATCGGTCTCGCTGTTTTGCTCAACTTCAATACCTTCACGATTGCTCTCTGCATCTCGTCGTTGTTGCTCGTCGCGCTTTATCCGTTCGCCAAGCGGATCATGCCCTACCCTCAACTTGTTCTGGGGCTCGTGTTCAATTGGGGCGCGCTGGCAGGGTGGGCGGCAGTTAAAGGCACGCTCGATTGGCCGCCGTTGCTGCTTTACGTGGGATGCGTACTCTGGACGATTGGCTACGATACGATCTACGCGCATCAAGACAAAGAAGACGACGCCCTGCTTGGTCTCGGCTCAACCGCGCTCCTTTTCGGGGAAAATACGATATCGATCGTCGGCGCGCTCTATCTCTGCGCGGTTGTTTTTTGGCTTGCCGCCGGGGCGCTAGCCGGCACACACTTGATTTTCTTTCTAGCAGTCACGCTTGTGTTCCTGCAGATGGCCTGGCAGGTGGCAACACTCGACACCAGCGACCCGGCCAATTGCCTGTGGCGATTCCGCTCAAACCGGGATGTGGGTGCGGCCGTGTTCCTTGGGCTCGTCGCCGATATGGCCTTGTCGTGGTTTGCGGGCCTCAGCTGATGGCGCCCTTAAAACGGGCGCGGCGCGGAGATTGTGGATCTCCGCGCCGCTGGCCTCGCTGTTGACATTCGAGCGGCCGCTTTTTTTGGCCTTAAAAGCACCCTAGCAGCATTCCCTTCGAAAGGCATTAAGGGAGAGGGTAA
>JANOKZ010000061.1:0-10490 GCA_031419515.1 Hyphomicrobium sp. | reverse complement strand
ATCTCGCCGAGTTCCAGTACCGCTTCAATCGCCGCTTCGATCTCGCCGGAATGCTCGACCGCCTCGCGTGCACCGCCGTTCGCGCCGCACCGCAGCCCTACAAGACACTCAAAATCGCGCACACGGCTGGGTAATCAGGCACAAATGAGCCTACGCGCCGAATTCTGAAATCCTGCTGCGAGTTTTGGAGATCCATTATGTTTTCAAATCAGCGCCTGCGCACATCGACTTTGAAATACAGCGTCGCGCTCATTGTGGCGCTAGCGGCATCGCCGCCAGCCATGGCGGAAAATCCTGAAGGCGGCCAAGTTCAAGACCACAGTCAACATTCTGGTGCGAACGCGGATCCCGCAGCAGCCGCTACAGGCAACAAAGCAGAACTCTCCGAAGCCTCCAAAGCGTTCGAAGAGGCCATGATGAAAATGCACAAGGACATGATGATTCCCTACACGGGCGACGTGGATGTGGATTTCATACGCGGAATGATACCGCATCACCAAGGTGCCATCGACCAGGCCAATATCTTTCTGAAATACACGAAGGACTTGCGTCTGCGGCGCCTTGCGCTTGGCATCAACGCTGCCCAGCGCAAAGAAATCCGCTTCATGCAGCGTTGGCTGAAGGAACACGACCAGGGCTTGGCACCGGGAGAAGTTCCGGCGTCCCTGGACGATGCGCCAACGGACCCGCCTTCAACGGACGCTGCTCCAGCAACTCCATCTGCCGGGGCAACCGGACAGTAACTGCGGTTATGATCGGCTAAGGCCTTCATGCCGCAGGCACCTTAGGCTTCTGTTTTCCATTGAGGAGATGGTGGCATTTACCAGCCACGGGCAAAATAGATCACAGCCGAGTGATCCAGAACCGTTGCAGCCGTGAAGACCCTCCCTATATAACCCCTCAGCCGCTCATGAAACTTAGGGGGCCGGGCGGAAACGCTTTAGGTTGAAGAAAGCTTTGTGCTGATCTTGGTGCCAGATCCTTGGTCCAAGATCTAAGGGCCAAGCCGGTCTGCCGCAACTGAGAAGGACTAGACATATGGGTAAAGTAATCGGAATCGACCTTGGCACAACGAACTCGTGCGTCTCCGTTATGGAGGGCGGCAAGCCAAAGGTTCTTGAGAATTCCGAAGGCGCAAATACAACGCCATCGATCATAGCTTTCACGTCCGACGACGAACGCCTCGTTGGCCAGCCGGCCAAGCGTCAGGCCGTCACCAACCCGACGAACACGTTCTTCGCCATCAAGCGCCTGATCGGCCGCCGTTTCGACGATCCGGATGTCCAGAAGGATCTGAAGCTCGTCCCGTTCAAAATTGTAAAAGGTCCGACCGGCGACGCTTGGGTCGAGAGCCACGGCAAGCAATATTCGCCGCAGCAGATTTCAGCCTTCATTCTCCAGAAGATGAAAGAATCGGCCGAAGCCAAGCTCGGCGAGCCGGTGACACAGGCTGTCATCACGGTTCCCGCTTACTTCAACGACGCCCAGCGTCAGGCAACGAAAGACGCCGGCAAGATCGCCGGCCTTGAAGTTCTGCGCATCATCAACGAGCCGACGGCGGCAGCCCTTGCCTATGGCCTCGACAAGAAAAAAGAAGCCAAGACGATCGCGGTTTACGATCTCGGCGGCGGCACGTTCGACGTGTCGATCCTCGAAATCGGCGATGGCGTATTCGAAGTGAAATCGACCAACGGCGACACGCACTTGGGCGGCGAAGACTTCGATATGAAACTCGTTGGCTATCTGGCTGACGAATTCAAGAAAGAGCAGGGCATCGATCTCAAGAACGACAAGCTTGCTCTTCAGCGCCTCAAGGAAGCAGCTGAAAAAGCCAAGATCGAATTGTCGAGCGCTCAAGCCACCGAAATCAATCTGCCGTTCATCACGGCCGACCAGTCCGGCCCGAAGCATCTGACGATGAAGCTTACGCGTGCCAAGCTTGAGAGCCTCGTCGACGATCTCATCACACGCACCAAAGGTCCGTGTGAAAAGGCAATGAAAGACGCCGGACTCAAGGCGTCCGAGATCGACGAAGTGGTGCTCGTCGGCGGCATGACGCGCATGCCCAAAGTCCAACAACTCGTCAAGGAACTGTTCGGCAAGGAGCCCCACAAGGGCGTCAATCCGGATGAAGTCGTTGCCATCGGCGCGGCCATTCAGGGCGGCGTCTTGAAAGGCGAAGTCAAGGACGTGCTGCTGCTCGACGTGACGCCGCTGTCGCTCGGCATCGAAACGCTGGGTGGCGTCTTCACCCGGCTCATCGAGCGCAACACGACGATCCCGACCAAGAAAAGCCAAACGTTTTCCACCGCCGAAGACGGCCAGAGCGCCGTCACCATTCGCGTCAGCCAAGGCGAGCGCGAAATGGCGGCCGACAACAAGATGCTCGGTCAGTTCGATCTCGTCGGCATTCCCCCGTCGCCGCGCGGCGTGCCGCAAATCGAAGTGACATTCGACATCGACGCGAACGGCATTGTGCATGTTTCAGCAAAGGATAAGGCCACCGCCAAGGAGCAGTCGATCCGCATCCAGGCGTCGGGCGGATTGTCGGACGCCGACATCGACAAGATGGTCAAGGAAGCAGAAGCCAATGCCGCTGACGACAAGAAGAAGCGCGAGCTGGTCGAATCCCGCAACCACGCCGAAGCTCTGATCCACGGCACCGAAAAGTCGCTGACTGAAAACACCTCGATCCCGGCCGTCGCCGCGATCAAAGGCGACGTCGAGGCGGCCATTGCCAAGGTCAAGGAAGCAACCGGCGGCGAAGATGCGGCAGCGATCAAGACTGCGATCAACGAGCTGACCCAAGTCGCTATGAAGATCGGCGAAGCCGTCTATACAGCGAAGGGCGGCGCGGCTGGCATGGATGGCGAAGATGCGGCTGACGCGAAATCCGAAGGCGGCGACGACGTGGTCGATGCCGATTTCGAGGAAGTCAAAGACGACAAGAAGAAAGCCGGGTAATCCGCTTTCTGTTCACCATAGCCCGCCCCCGTCTTGCCTCCGTAGTTGCGTTTGATCGCGGCACGGCGGATAAGGCGGGGGCGGTTGCCGAAAGAGTAGATGAGGGCTTACTCACCGCCCACTGAGCAGCCTCAAGAGACCGCCACATATGGCCAAGCGCGATTATTATGAAGTCCTGGGTGTCGCCCGCAACGCAGGCGAACAGGACCTTAAATCAGCCTATCGCCGCTTGGCGAAGGATTTCCACCCCGACCGTAACGCTGGCGACAAAGATGCCGAGCGCAAGTTCAAGGAAGTCAACGAAGCCTACGAAGCGCTGAAGGACCCGCAAAAGCGCGCGGCTTACGATCAATTCGGCCATGCGGCTTTCGACGGCGGGATGGGCGGACGCGGCGGACAAGGCGGCTTCGGCCCCGATTTCGCGTCGTCTATGTCCGACATCTTCGACGATCTGTTCGGAGAGTTCATGGGCGGGCGGCGCGGGCCCGGTCAAGGCGGGGGACAAGGCGGGGCACAACAACAGCGCCGCAGCACAGGCCGCGAGCGCGGCGCGGACTTGCGTTACAATCTCGACATCACGCTCGGCGACTCCTTTTCCAGCAAGACCGCCGAGATCATCGTACCGGCCAGTGTTTCTTGTGAAACCTGTTCTGGCACCGGCGCCAAGGCCGGCACCAAGCCCAAGACCTGCGCGGCCTGCGGCGGCCAGGGCAAGGTGCGCGCCAGTCAAGGCTTCTTCACGATCGAACGCACCTGTCCCTCATGCCAGGGGCGCGGAGAAACCATCGACGACCCATGCCCCGCGTGTTCAGGTGCTGGCCGCATCACCAAAGAGCGCAAACTCAGCGTCAATATCCCGTCCGGCGTTGAAGACGGCACACGCATCCGGCTCGCGGGCGAAGGCGAAGCAGGCTTGCGCGGCGGACCCGCGGGGGATCTCTACATTTTTCTCTCAATCAAACCGCACGCTTTCTTCCAGCGCGATGGCGCAGACGTATTCTGCAAGGTGCCGATTTCCATGACGACGGCGTCTCTCGGCGGCCAGATCGAAGTACCAACGCTCGAAGGCGCGTCAACGCGCGTGAAGGTTCCCGAAGGCACCGAAAGCGGCAAGCAGTTTCGCCTCAAGGGCAAGGGCATGCCGGTGCTGCGCTCCAAGGTGACCGGCGACATGTACATTCAGGTCGATGTCGAGACGCCGAAGAATCTGACGCGGCGCCAGCGCGAATTGCTCGAAGAATTCGAAAAAGAAAGCCACAAGGAAACGAGCCCGGAAAGCGCCGGGTTTTTTTCGCGCGTGAAGGATTTTTTTGAGGGGAAGGGCGGGTGAGCAATCGCTGCACGCGAGATTTCCTTCAAGCGTGCCGGATCTTCGCTAACGTCTAATCTCGCCGTATCAACGTAATCCATCCAGCACCTCCGCAATTCACCGAAAGAACGAGCATCCGATGCCCGCCACCTCGAAATCAGAGCCGCGCCTGCTCTTCATAGCGGGAAGTGCGCGTGAAAAATCTTGGAACAAGAAGCTGGCACGCTTGGGGCATCATATCGCGGACGCCAACGGCATAGCGTCTGCCTTCGCTGACCTCGGCGATTATCCGATGCCGATCTACAATGGCGACATCGAAACCGAATCGGGTTCGCCGGACAACGCCCGCAAGCTCAAGGCACTCATGAAAGTGCACTCCGGAATTTTCATTGCGAGCCCCGAATATAACGCGTCTTTCTCGGCGCTGCTCAAGAATGCGCTGGATTGGGTCAGCCACACGCGCGACGACGGCGAAGAGCCGCTCGAAGTGTTTAAGACGCGGGTGTTTGCGCTCGGGTCCGCATCGCCCGGCGGTATGGGCGGATTGCGCGGACTATCTCAGTTGCGGCTCGTCTTGGAGATTGGTCTCAGCGCGCTCGTGCTGCCGGATCAATTCGCGGTGCCGCGCGCCGTCGACGCCTTTGAAGAAAACGGTCATCTGAAGAATAAGGACAGCCAAGAAACCTTTAAGCAGCTGATCCAGAAGCTCGCCCGCGCGGCGCATGTATTGCATGGGTAGAGCTCTCCCCCTCTCCCCATTTCTGCACTTGATGGGGAGAGGGTTGGGGTGAGGGGCCGCAACACGTTCGAACAAGCGGCCGCCCCTCACCCTAGCCCTCTCCCCGTAAAGAACGGGGAGAGGGGAATACATCGGACCCAGCGAATGAACAACCCAACACGTGACAAACTTATCGTCGCCCTTGACTTGCCAAGCTACAACGACGCGCGTGCGCTGGTTGAAACTCTCGGCGAGACGGTCTCGTTCTATAAGATCGGATTGGAGCTATTGTTCTCGGAAGGTTTGCCGCTCGCCAGCGAACTGAAGAACGAAGGCAAGCGCATCTTTCTCGACATGAAATTTCTCGACATCGGCAACACGGTGGAAAAAGCCGTGGCGGGCGTGGCAGGTCTCGGCTTCGACTTTCTCACCATCCACGGCACCGACACCAAGACGATGACGGCGGCCGTCAAGGGGCGGGGAAATTCTCAACTGAAGCTTCTGGCGGTGACTGTTCTCACAAGTCTCGACCAAAACGATCTGAACGAGCAGGGCATTGCCATGTCCCCGCGCGATCTGGTGCTGAAGCGCGCAAAGCTGGCGCGAGACTCCGGTATCGACGGCGTAATTGGTTCGGGCCAAGAAGCAGCCAGCATCCGCGCCGCGTGCGGACCGGATTTTCTCATCGTCACTCCGGGCATCCGGTTGCCCGGCGGAGACCCCGGCGACCAAAAGCGCATCACGACGCCGGAAGACGCCATCCGCAATGGCGCTAACCATATCGTGGTCGGGCGTCCGATTAACGCCGCCAGGAGCCCCGTAGAGGCAGCTCGAAGTTTCCTTGAGCCCATGAGCCGGGCGGTCTGAATCTCGGCCAGGGCGCGAATTTGGGGCACGGCGAGCCCTCGTGTCCCATACGTGTGCCCCAGACTTGCCCCGTGCCCGTCATGCTCTGCCCAAATTAACCTGTTAACTCGCCGTTAACCAAGAGAGGGCGATAGCTATTTTTCAGATCGCCTTAGTTTTCGCGTTGCGGAGTGTGAATGCTGTTTTGGTCTCGTGTGCTTGCGCACAGCAGAATTCTGTTGGTTGTGTTTGCGGCTCTCGCAGCCCCGGCCCGTGCCGAAACGAATTCAAGTCCGGCTGCCGGACAACCGCTGAGCGCTTCGACCCTCGCCTTCCTTGAGCTCAAGGGAATTGACGCGCAATCTCCCACCTACATTCGCGTCTTCAAAGAAGAGTCGGAACTCGAGATCTGGAAAGCGCGCCCTGGCGGCCGGTACGTGCACATCAAGACCTATCCGATATGCACTTGGTCCGGCGTGCTTGGGCCCAAGATAAGCCAGGGCGACCACATGGCGCCGGAAGGATTTTATGGCATCGGCACCGGCGGCATGAAAGCCGACAGCACGTATCACTTGGCCATGAACATCGGCTATCCGAACGCCCTCGACCGTGCGCTCGGGCGCAGCGGCGCGTTCATCATGGTGCACGGCGACTGCAAGAGCGTTGGATGCTTCGCCATGACCAACGACAAAATCGAAGAAATCTATGCCTTTGTGCGCGAAGCACTCGACGGCGGGCAGGAGCGCGTTCCAGTCCACGTCTTTCCCTTTCGCATGACGGCGGCCAACCTGACACGGCACGCGAGCCATGCGGCTGCGGCGACTTGGGGTCCGCTCAAAAAAGCCTACAACGAGTTCGCAAAGACGCAGCTGCCGCCGAGAATTGCGCTTTGCTCCAAACGCTATGTCGTCAATCCGGTTTGGACATCGGCCGGGGAAGCCGAGAGCAATCCTGCGCGCGCTTGTCCTGTCAGCGCCGGCAAACTCTTAGCGCCCTTATCGCGCAAGCTCGCTAAGAATCTCAAAGGCGAACCGCTCGTCGCAGATGGCCCCAAGATGCGCTCGGCCGAAGATATCGCCAAATGGGATGCGTCCATCGCCAAAGCTGCGGCAGCCGAAGCCGAGAAGCGCGAACAGAACCGCAAGATGCGCAAAGACGCGAGCGGCACCAATCAAGGCGGCACCAATAGCGTGGCGCCGTTTCTCAACCAATAGCCAAGCCCGAGTGTTGCCCCGGGTGGCCCCGCGCGCTATGGCTCAGGCCAAGTTCGCAATTGGCCTCATGAGGAAGCAATGCCCAAAGGATATATCGTCGTCCGCGCCAATGTAACCAACACAGAAAAGTGGGGCGAGTACCTGGCCGCCTCGAAGCCGGTGCTTGAGCGCTACGAGGGCCGCCCGATCGTGCGCGGCGGGCGCTGCGAGATTGTCGAGGGAACCGGCGCAGCCCGCAATGTGGTGCTTGAGTTTCCAAGCTACGAGAATGCGCTTGGCTATGCCACATGCGCCGAGTACTTGGCTGCCAAGGCTCTGCGCCAAGGTGCCGGCTCGCTCGACATGACAGTTGTCGAGGGCATTTGAACGATAACCCTTCCACCCGAGGGAGCTGAGGTTCCATGCCCCACTTCCCAACAAGCGATGGCCGGACAGCGTGGCAGGCAACAGTTCTGACGCTGTTTCCGGAAATGTTTCCCGGACCGCTGGGCATTTCGCTGTTGGGTCAGGCGCAGGAAGCCAAGATCTGGTCGCTTGATGCGATTCAGATTCGTGATTTCGGCATTGGACGCCATCGCCAAGTGGACGACACGCCAGTCGGCGGTGGCGCCGGAATGGTGCTTCGCGCCGACGTGCTAGCGCCCGCGCTTGATCATGCCCGTACGAAATCACCTGACGCGCCGTTGATCTATTTGTCGCCGCGCGGTGAGCGCCTCACCCAGCCGCTTGTTAGGCAACTCGCCTCAGGTCCTGGCGTCACGTTGCTCGCAGGCCGCTTCGAAGGCATTGACGAGCGCGTGATAGAGGGGCGCAACCTGCGTGAGATTTCGATTGGAGACTACGTGCTGGCGGGCGGCGAACTGGCAGCGATGGTCTTGATCGAAGCCTGCGTCCGGCTGCTGCCGGGTGTACTTGGCGCGAGTGCAAGCCTCGAAAACGAAAGTTTCGAAAACGGCCTGCTCGAGTATCCTCAGTACACAAAGCCAAGGGAATGGGAGGGTCGCACGGCACCCGGCGTTCTATTATCGGGCGACCACAAGAAAATCGAACTTTGGCGGCGGGCCGAATCCGAAAGATTGACGCGCCTGCGCCGGCCTGATCTGCTCAGCAAGGATAAAAGCTGACCCCTTGACGGCACCGCTAGCGGGTTAATCCTGCTCTGAATATTAGGGCGGTAGGTACTTTAGTAGTATCCCAATAACACACATGCATCGGCCGCTCGCGATATCAAAGATTGCAGCGGTGACGATCCGCAGTGACTCTGGTCCGTCTTTTCGACGAGGACGTAGCTAGAGCAAGCTGTCAGCACACCGGGTCGCCGGTCAGAAGGCATCTCCTTCGCTGACGCTTGGAACGTAATCGGCTTCTAAATCAAAAAACCCTAGGGAGAAGATCGAATGTTCAAATCCATAGCAGCAGTGGCCACTCTTGCCGCACTGCTTTCAAGCACAAGTGCCATGGCGCAAGCCACGCTCGACAAGCTTTCGAACTTCAAATCGACCGGCATGACGAAGATCCCTTTCATCGAACAAGGCGGCGATAACGCGGCTGCGATCAAAGAAACCTTGAAGAAGATCAAGTTGCCGGATGGCTTCAAGATCGATCTCTACGCGATCGTTCCCGATGCACGCGTGATCTCGGTGGGACCACAGGGCGTCGTGACTTTTGTCTCAACCCGTAAGGACAAAGTCTACGCCGTCACCGACCGCAACAAAGACCGTGTGGCCGACGAAGTGAAGGTGTTCGCAGCCTCACTCGAAATGAACATCCCTCATGGCCTTTGCTTCTCGAAAGATGGCTTCCTGTTCATCGCCGAGCAGAACCGCGTCATCGTTTATCCGGCTGCCGAATACTTCTACGAAGGCGCCGATGTTGCCGCTTTCCAGGTGGTCGCACAGGGCGATCTCATCCCCAAGGATGAGGAAAGCTATAATCACACGGCCCGCATCTGCCGCATCGGACCCGACAATAAGCTCTACATTTCACTCGGTCAGCCGACCAACGTGTTTGCACCTGAGAAAATGGACCTTTACGCTAAAACCGGCATCGGCGGCATCGTCCGCATGGACCGCGACGGCAAGAACCGCGAAGTCTACACCACCGGCGTTCGCAACAGCGGCGGCATGGACTTCAACCCCAAGGATAAGACGCTCTGGTTCACCGACAATCAGGTCGATGGCATGGGCGACGACATCCCGTCGGGCGAGCTGAACCGTCAGTCAAAGGCCGGCGAACACTTCGGTTTCCCCTGGTATGGCGGCGGAAAAACCCGCACCACCGAATACAAGGACAAGGAACCGCCGGCCAACGTCGTGTTCCCGCAGATCGAGTTCGTCGCCCACTCGGCCGACATGGGCATGATCTTCTACACGGGTAAGATGTTCCCGAAGAAGTATCAGGGCGGCATCATCTCGGCTCAGCACGGATCTTGGAACCGCACGACGCCGTCGGGCGCGCGCCTCCAATTCACGACGCTGAAGGAAGATGGTACAGCCGACAAAACCGAAGTCTTCGCTGAAGGCTGGATCGGCGAGAACGGCGAATACCTCGGCCGTCCGCTCGACGTCGCTCAGTTGCAGGATGGCTCCATCCTCGTATCTGACGACCTCGCAGGCGCTGTCTATCGCATCTCGTACGGCAAGTAAGACTTACAGCTGACACTTGAGCCCCGCATCGGATATCATCACGGCGCGGGGCTCTTCTTTTCAATCTTCTCAACTCAAATCCCATCAACTCAAATCCGAATGGGTTTCCCATGACGCGCAAAGTTCTCCTTCTTGCCTCGATGATTTTCGCGGCTGCTACGCTTCCCGCATCTGCCGCCGGAAATGCCGAAGCGGGAAAGAAAAAAGCCGGGCAGTGCCAGACCTGCCATGGCATGGACGGCATGTCGAAACTGCCGGAAGCGCCCCACCTCGCCGGTCAAAACCCGATTTATCTTGTCAGAACGCTCAACGACTATAAGTCTGGCGCGCGCAAGAATGAGATGATGAGCGTCATCATCGAGCAGTTGTCTGCCGAGGACATCAACGACCTCGCGGCTTATTACGCGTCGATCAAGATCACGGTTACGCCACCGAAATGAGCCTCGCCAATTTTTGCGAGGCTAACTGCGCGCAATCCGCTTGGTTTTGCTACTGCCCGGGCCTAAGCTCAAGCGCTGCTTGAGACTTGCCCGCAGGAGCGCACCATGAAACTCTACAATTGGCAATTTGCACCCAACTGCCGCCGCGTGCGCATGTTTGTTCTTGAAAAGGGCCTCGATCTCCCGGCCATCGAAGAGGTGGTCGGCGAAGGCTTCCGCATGTTCCCGCAATACATCGACAAGTGGCCGCATGCCATGGTGCCCATGCTGGAACTCGATAACGGCACGCAAATCGGCGAAGCCGCAGCCATCTGCCGGTATCTCGAAGACGAACATCCCAACCCGCCGCTCATG
>JANOKZ010000060.1:0-10804 GCA_031419515.1 Hyphomicrobium sp. | reverse complement strand
GGCATGGCGACAAGGGCTGCGCGGTCATAAGCGGCTGCGGCGTTGACGTGTTCGCGCTTCAAATCAAAAAAATCGCCGCACCAGAGTTCATAGGGCCCCGACGCTTTGACGGTAAAGCCGTCAATATTGCGAATAGACGGCGTCAAGCCGCGCCCGGCAAAAAATGCATCAACCGCAAGCTCAGAAAGCTCCGCGCCAACGATGCTGTAACCCTTGTCAGCTAGCCAAACCATATCGAGGCTCTTGCCGCACAGCGGTACCAGCACGCGGGCGCCCTTCGCGACGTTGAGTGCGGGCCAATGTTTCTCAAGCGCAGGCTGCACGTCTTTGGCGTGAAAGCCGATCTCGCTTTTCTGCCAGCGCTCAAGCCAGAAATTGGGTTCCATCTTGCCCGCCTATCAGCTGCGATAATCCGCGTTGATCGACACGTAGTCGTGCGTCAGATCGCAGGTCCAAACGCGCGCGGATGCCTTGCCAACGCCGACATGCACGCGAATGACGATTTCGCGGTTTTTCATATAACCGGCGACTGTCTTCTCGTCGTACTCGGCCGCGCGTTCGCCGTCGCGCGCCACGCAATATGGACCGAACCAAATGCCAAGTTTATCCCGGTCTGCGGCTTCTCCCGACTTGCCAACCGCCATAACCACACGGCCCCAATTCGGGTCTTCGCCTGCAATCGCGGTTTTCAAAATCGGCGAATTCGCGCAGCTCAAAGCGATTTTTCGCGCCGCGCCCCAAGTTTTCGCGCCTTCGACCTCAAAGGTTACGAACTTCGACAGGCCTTCTCCGTCCTTGGCAACCTGAATGGCCAAGTCCTGCATCAGATCGTGCAGAGCGGCTGAGAAACCGGCAAGCTTCTTTGATTTGGCTTTGTCGATCTTCTTTTGACCACGCTTAGCCGCCGCTCCCGTCGCGAACAGCAAACAGGTGTCGCTGGTCGAGGTGTCGCCATCGACGGTCATGCAGTTAAACGTGGTCGCGGCGTGCTCTTCGAGCAAGTCCTGCAAGGTTTTTGCGTCTATGGCCGCGTCCGTGAACATGAAGCATAGCATCGTCGCCATGTCGGGTGCGATCATGCCGGCGCCCTTGCAGAAGCCGTTGATCGTCACGTTCGTGTCGCCGATGAAGGCAGAGCGCGTTGCGAGTTTCGGGTAGGTGTCTGTTGTCATAGTCGCGCGCGCGGCAGATTCGAATTTGTCGGCGGCAGCATTCTGAGCGAGCCCTGCAAGAAGATGCGCAAACTTGGCGGCGTCCAACGGCTCGCCTATGACGCCGGTTGAGGCAACATAGACATCGTGGGGTTTGCATTCGACGGCAGCTGCGGCATGTTCTGCGGTCAGCTCAACGGCGTCGGCGCCCTTTTTCCCAGTGAACGCATTGGCGTTGCCGGAATTGACGACGAGGATGCGCGCTTTGCCCTTTTTGAGGCTCTTGCGGCACCAGAGCACGGGTGCCGAGGCGGTCTTGGATTGCGTCAGCACGCCAGCGGCCGTTGTGCCTTCGTCCATGACAGCAACGAGCAAATCCGTGCGGCCCTTGTAGCGGATACCGGCCTCGGCTGTTGCAAAGCGAACGCCCTCAAGCGGGTCGAGCCGCGCAAGGGAGACTGGCGCGAAGGGTGATTTGGTCTTCGTCTTGCCCATAAGGCCACATCTCCGGTGGGTTTATTCACACCCCCAAAAACAGATCGGGCCGCCATAATCAAGCAGCCCGACCAAAATTAGCGCGGAGATCAGAAAGCAAAGGCCTACTTTTTCTCTTCGGGCTTGGCATCTTCCTTCTTGGGTTCGTCCTTTTTGGCGGCGTCTGGCGCTGTGTTGGGCGCCTGCTCAATCGCCTTGTTGCGATCTTCAATGGCCTTCTTCATGTCGGCATCGACATATTCGATCTTGGCTTTTGTGCGCAGATCGACTGCCGCCTTGGAGGCCTTTTGCAGCAATAAAGACTGCAAAATGCGATCCTTGACGACGTCGAATGCCGGTGGCGCCTTGACGCGCTTGTCTTCGACCTTGATCAGATGCCAGCCAAACTGGGTCTGGACCGGCGCCGAGACATCGCCCTTTTGCATTTTGAACACGACTTCCTCGAATTGCGGCACCATCTGGCCGTGTCCGAAGTATCCAAGATTGCCGCCGTCATCCTTGGAGCCGGGGTCCTTGGAATTTTCTTTGGCCATGTCTTCGAACTTGCCGCCGCCCTTTATCTTCTCGGCGAGTTCCTTGGCCTTGTCTTCGCTCTCGACCAGTATGTGGCGCGCCTGGACTTCTTCTTCCGGCTTCAACAGCTTGACCTGATCGTCGTAAAGCTTCTTGGCATCGGCATCGCTCACCGAAGCCTTGATGACCTTTTCGAAATAGAGTTCGCGCAGAGCACGGCGCTTCAAATAATTGACGCGGCTTTCGAAAGCAGGGCCTTCGCCAAGTTTGTCGCCTTCGGCAGCGTCTGCGAACAGCTGGTTGTCGATCAGGAACTCAAGCAGAGACATGCGCTTTTGGTCGGGCGGTATGGTGCCCATGTCCTGGCCGATCTCGCTGTCGGCGACGGCCAGATCCGCGTCCGTGATGTTCTTACCGTTAATTGTGGCGACAACCTTATCTTGCGCGGCGGCGGACGTGATGAACGGAACCGAAACGGACCCCGCGAGCGCTAAGGCTAGGGCGATGGGTGCAAAACGCGTTTTCAAGGGATCCTCGACTGCTTGTTGTTGAGCTTGATGGAATTGGGCCCAAATACGGCGAATGTGGGAGGGCCCGGCAGACCTTTCGGCTTGGGCTCGATACCGCCCGGGGAAAGCCAAGCCAAGTTAAAAATTGGACATCGGGCAATGGCCTCTATTTGCGTGCCGAAACGTTGACATTTGGGGGGCTCAGTTCTTATGTCTGCCCCAGAGTACACCCCAGAGTAACAGGGGGCTGCCACTTCGGGCCGGCCCATGAGCTCTATGGAATTTGTCCTTGGCGCCGGAAGCGCGGTCGCGGCAGGCGGGCTTGCCGCGCAATTTGCGTTGAATTGATGCCGGAAAGACTGAACCCGGCTGGCGGCCTACGTCAGCCACACGAACACTGCATTGGGAAAAAATGAACATGCTCTCTCTCGGCGGTCTCGCAACCAAGATCTTTGGCTCGTCTAACGAGCGCAGGGTCAAGGTGTTCCGGCCGAAGGTTGCAGCCATCAACGCGCTTGAACCCGACATCGAAAAGCTGTCCGACCGCGATCTCATGGCGCGCACCGCAGAATTCCGCCAGCGTATTAAGGACGGCGCGACACTCGACGAACTTTTGGTCGAGGCCTTTGCCACTGTCCGCGAAGCAGCCAAGAGAACGCTTGGTCAGCGTCACTTCGATGTGCAGATGATCGGCGGCATGGTGCTGTATCAAGGCGACATCGCCGAAATGAAAACCGGCGAAGGCAAAACGCTGGTCGCCACGCTACCCGTTTATTTGAATGCGCTCGCTGAAAATGGCGTCCACGTCGTCACCGTCAACGACTATCTCGCGAAACGCGATAGCGAGTGGATGGGCCAAGTTTACAAGTTTCTCGGCCTCACCGTCGGCGTGATCGTCCACGACATGAGCGACGAGCAGCGCAAGGCTGCCTACGCCTGCGACGTGACCTACGGCACTAACAACGAACTTGGTTTCGACTATCTGCGCGACAACATGAAGATGCGCAAAACCGAAATGGTGCAGCGCGGACATGGTTTTGCAATCGTTGACGAAGTCGACTCTATCCTGATCGACGAAGCGCGCACACCGCTCATCATCTCGGGGCCGCTCGAGGATCGCGCGGATCTCTATCAGGCAATCGACTCCTTTATGCCGGGCTTAGAAGCCGGAGATTTCGATCTCGACGAAAAGCAGCGCCAAGTTTCTCTCACGGAAGCCGGCAACGAGAAGATGGAAAATATTCTGGGCGCCGCCGGCCACATGAAGGGCTCGCTCTACGATATCGACAACGTGACGATCGTACATCACGTCAATCAAGCTTTGAAGGCGCACAAACTCTTCCAGCGCGACAAGGACTACATCGTCAAGGGCGGCCAGGTCGTCATCATCGACGAGTTCACGGGGCGCATGATGCCCGGCCGGCGTTATTCGGAAGGCTTGCATCAGGCGTTAGAGGCCAAAGAACGCGTCGATATCCAGCCTGAAAACCAGACGTTGGCCTCGATTACGTTCCAGAACTATTTCCGCCTCTATGAAAAGCTCGCCGGCATGACCGGCACGGCCATGACTGAAGCCAGCGAGTTCATGGATATTTACGGTCTCGAAGTCATCGAAATTCCGACCAACGTCAACGTCGTGCGCATCGACGAAGACGATGAGATCTACCGGACGCAGCGGGAAAAGCTAAACGCTATCGTTCTCTCCATCGCTGAGGCGAAAGTGCGCGGCCAGCCGATCCTCGTCGGCACGACATCCATTGAGAAGTCGGAGCAGCTTTCGGGACTACTAAAAGACCACAAATTCTTCGAGACGCTCGGTCAATCTCTGCTCGATCAAGCCGCTGGCCTAAAGCCCGGCAAGGAAGAGGAGCTGCACAAGCATTTCACCGAGAGCGGGGAAATGCTCTTGAAGCTGGCGCGCGATGCCAAAAGCAAGGGCGACCCCGTCACCCACCAAGTCTTGAACGCCCGCTATCACGAACAAGAAGCCAGCATCGTGGCCCAGGCCGGTGTTCCGGGCGCCGTCACGATCGCAACCAACATGGCTGGCCGCGGTACCGACATTCAGCTTGGCGGCAATGCCGACTACCGGTTACGCGACTGGTTGAACGACGAAGCAGTGGCGGGCCGCGAACCGGATGAAGCGCAAATCAAGAAAAAGCGTACGGAATTGTTGGCCGACATTGCCCAGAAAAAGCAGGCGTCTCTTGATGCCGGCGGTCTCTACGTGTTGGCCACCGAGCGCCACGAGAGTCGGCGCATCGACAACCAGCTGCGCGGCCGCTCGGGCCGTCAGGGCGATCCGGGCCGCTCGAAGTTCTATCTCGCTCTCGACGATGACTTGATGCGAATCTTCGGCTCGGAACGCATGGACAAAGTTTTGCAAACGCTGGGTCTCAAGGAAGGCGAAGCGATCGTCCATCCGTGGATGAACAAATCGCTCGAAACCGCGCAGAAGAAAGTTGAGCAGCGCAACTTCGACATCCGCAAACAGATCCTGAAGTATGACGACGTGATGAACGACCAGCGCAAGGTCATCTTTGGTCATCGCCTCGAAATCATGTCTCAGGACAGCGTTTCGGAGACGACCATCGAGCTGCGTCACGAATTGGTCAATGAACTCGTGGGACGTCACATTCCAGAGTCGGCCTATGCCGAGCAATGGAACACCAAGGAACTGAAAGAGGCCATCGGCGGCATCTTCGGCCTAGACCTGCCGATCGAACAGTGGGCCGCAGAAGAAGGCATCGCCGACCAGGAAATCAAGGAACGCTTGATCAATGCCGTCGATGCAAAGGCCGCTGAAAAAGCCGAGCAACTCGGACCCGATCTCTATGGCCAAATCGAAAAGATGGTTCTGCTGCAGACGCTCGATATGCTGTGGCGCGAGCATCTCGTCACGCTCGAACATCTCCGCCAAGTGATAGGTTTCCGCGCTTATGGTCAGCGCGATCCCTTGAACGAATACAAGAGCGAAGCCTTCGTGCTATTTGAAAGCATGCTGGCGCGGTTGCGCGAAGCAACGACGGGGCAGTTGATGCACGTCGAGTTGGCGCCGCCCGAAGAGCAACCAGCTCTGCAGCCGGTCGAATTGCCGCCAATGGAAGCCCATCACATTGATCCCTTCACAGGGCTTGATGAATTGGAAGAAACGTTGCCGCCCGGCCCGCAGCGCGACCTTGCGATGGCGGACGCAGCGATTTCCGGTGCCCGGGCGCGCCGCTTTGTGCCACCCGAAGCCCCGAAGCGTCAGCCGCTGCAAACCCGTAAGGGCGAAGGCGGTGTCGATCCCAATGACGCAGCGACCTGGGGCCGTGTTTCGCGCAACGCGGAATGCCCATGCGGCTCTGGCAAGAAGTACAAGCATTGCCACGGCAAGCTCGACTAACGTCCTCAACGGTTGCCGGGCCTCTAATGGCCCGGCAAATTCGCTCCTAATGACCACCCATTAGTGACTGGGCTTTGAAGCGTCCCCCGGTTCAACTGGCGCCGGAGCTTTGTCGCCGTATCCGGAACCGTGACTGTCTCCGTGCCCTGCAATCCTATCGGAGAGGGCCAGCAGCACGCTCGAGACCACGAACACCACGTGAATGATAACCAGCCAAAACAGGACCTTCTCATTTTCCGGCGTAATCGTTTTCACCGACATGAATTGCTTCAAGAGCTGGATCGCCGAAATCGCGACGATTGATGACAGCAGCTTCAACTTCAAAGCCGCGAAGTCGATCGTGCCCATCCATTCGGGCCAATCCGTGTGACCGCTGTGATCGATTTTCGAGACGAAATTTTCGTAGCCGGAGAAAATGACTATGATCAGAAGCGATCCGGTCAATGCCAAATCAACGAGCGTGAGGACGCCGAGTATCACATCGGGCTCGGACAGTGTGAAGGCGCCAAGCAGAAGGTGCAGGAGCTCGGCCATGAATTTGACGAGCAGCACGATGATTGAGATCGCGAGCCCGAGATAGAACGGTGCCAAAAGCCAGCGCGAGGCGAAAATCAGCCGCTCAAGAAGTGCTTCAGTTCGTTTGGCATAGGTTTGCTTAGCCATTGTGCTCGCGCCGCTCCGTATTGCTATTGCCTGGCGGTCCTAACCCAAGTTCGCGCACCGTTACAAGATGCTTCAAGCACGCAAGGGCTGGGCTGGCTTCATTCCAGCTCAGGCTTTACCAACTCGGGCTTTGCCGTCAGCTTGTAGCGGCGCAATCCACTGGACATTAGCGCCGCGCGCTTCGCGGCCATGTAGTTCTGCAGCGTAAGATAGCGCCCGCAGCTGCGCAGCGCGAACCGGCATCTGATGGCCCGCACTTCGGGCACCACGGCGGGCGCGAGTTCAGCCGGCGCTGGCATGGGCTCAAAATTGGCGTCCGTCACGCTTGTGGAGCCTGGTGAGGCGGGTACCATTGTCGCAGCAGCAGTTCGCACGGGAATCGGTCCGGGAGACGGCACGTTATCCAGCCATTCTTCCTGGTCGCGGATCGTCGCAATCGTGTCGCCGCACGCCTCAAGCGGCCCTGAGTCGCGTGCCGAAGTGGCTGGCGAGAATTTATACCGGCCGTCGCATACGCTGACGCGTGGCGGTAACTTGCTCTTCTCAAATTGGTCGTAGCCTTCCTTGAGATTGACCCAGAAGGCTTGCCACGGCGATCGCTCGTGTGTTTCCCAATTGTCCTTAGTCATGCGGAACGGGAATACGTGGACTGGAATGTGCTCCTGGCCACTCTCGATCGCCGCGACCGACAGGCGGTGGATTTCGTCCATCACTGGATTGGTCATGGCAAAGCATCCAACCGACGTGCATCCGCCATGAATCAGAATGAGATTGCCGGTGCGCGCCTGCGATTGGTCGAAAATATTGGGGTAGTTTAGATACAGCGATTTCGGCCAGCGTCCAACGTGGTTCAGCTGCTTTCGTGAGACGGTGTAGTAGCCTTCAGGCGCCTGCTTGTCGCCATCGCGCAATTTTGGCCCAACACTGCCCGACCAGTGGCATATCGGATACGTTGCAAAGAGCACGTAGCTGCCATTGATCTCCTTCCAGACTTCGAGTTCAGACTCAGACTTGAAAACGCGAATGAGCATGGGTGTGTTAAGCGACACACCCTTTTCGCGCAGGCGTTCTTCGAGGATCGCCACATTGGGTGTGCCAGGTAGCGGCAGCGCGCCTTCAGCCGCCGCACGCTGGCGATCGACGCGATCAGCGGCAACGTCCTTGAGTTCAATCGAGAGCGCGAACGCCGGCCGCGCGGCCATAGGCACGCCGGCCATCAAGCCAGCGATCAGGCTGAAGACCGCGACGGATCCAATTCTGACGCGCGCAATCATAGACGTCATTACGTGCCGCCTCGAAAGAACTGACCCCCAACGGACTGCCAACATAATGCTCCTAGCGGCGGAATCGAAGTGCCTTTTTGCATCAAGTCCCAACTGAGTTACGTCTTTGTATTAACTCAGTTCTTAGCAGATGCCGCCAGGCAACTATCGGACATCATCGCATTGCCGCCATTGTCCGGGCCGCCGGGCTCGAAAACATAGCGGCCGCCGCACACGGAAACTTTGGGGGGCTGCAGGGTTTTCTCAAACAGATCATGGCCGCGCTTGAGATCATTCCAGAACGAGTGATTGGGGTGTCCGGCGTAGCTCGCCGCCAGATTTTCCGCGCCCATCCGGAACGGGAATACCTGCACCTGAAACTGCTTCTGGCCGCCATCAAGCGCCGCGTTCACCAGCCGCCAGATTTCGTCCATCTGGGTATTCGTCATGGCATAGCAGCCAACCGAGGCGCATCCGCCATGTACCATGAGGAATGACCCTGTGCGGCCGTGGGCACGGTCGAAGCCATTGGGGAAGCCAAGATTGAAAGAGCGGTACCAGCGGCTGTTGGGATTGAGCGCGGCTTTATCGACGGAATAAAAGCCTTCAGGTGCCTGTCCGTCGCCTTGCGCCAGTTTCGGTCCAAGCGTGCCCGACCAGCGGCAAATGGGGTACGTGACGAAGCGATGAAACACGCCGTCGCGCTGCATCCAGAGCTCCAGTTCGAATTCGCGCTTGAAGATGCGCATCAGGATGGGAGCGCCCTGTGTCAGGCTGTGCTCCGTCAAGCGGCCGGAGAGATTTGCGAGATCGGGTGCGCCGGGGAGTGCTAGACCAGCGTTCACCCGCCACAAACGTTGGCTGCGTTCGTAAGCAAGGTGGCGTTGGTCTGCGTCGCCCTGGATGAACGGCAACCAATAGGGTGACACGAGGGCTGCACCAACAGCGAGCGCAACAAGCGTCAGCATGGCGAAGCGGCGAAATTTACGCCGCTTGCGCGATGGCGCGGGTGTCGTACCTTGAGAGGACGGTGGCATGTTCGTCATTACTGGTATCGTCCGCCCATCATCCGGTTCTGACGCAGATCCGCAACTAAGCCCGGTCTACCCGCTTGTCTGATGCTGGCATTATTGGGCGTTCGCAATAGAAGGCGGGGATTGCGGCGAAGTCGCGCCCGTCGAGATGATAGCACTGGTGGCGCTCTTGGCAGCCGCAATGTCAGCTGCCGTCGGGTCAACGTCCGGATTGACGAAGCCCTTGAGTTTATTGCCGCTGGCGATCGTTTGTTCTGTGTCCGTTGGCAAGGGCGTGAAGGCCGCCATCACCGGGCGCTGGAACGGCGGGCAAGGCCCGCTAGCATCAGGCCGGCTTTGCGGGGCCACGACGTTTGGGATGTAACGGCGATCACATACAGCCACGTGTGGCGGAATGCGGTGTGCTTCGAAGAAATCATAACCTTCCTTCAGCGTTTTCCAGAAGGCGAACCATTTGTGCTTCTTCATCGCCTCCATCTTGGCATTCGACATGCGGAAAGGCAGGGCTTGGACTTGGAAGCTCTCCTGTCCGGCTTTGAGCGCTTCCCGCGTCACGCCATAGATTTCTTCCATCATTGCGTCCGTCATGGCGTAACACCCAGCCGAGCGGCATTTGCCATGCACCATCACGCTGTCGCCCGTGCGGCCCCAGGCTTTGTCGTAGCTGTTGGGGTAGCCGAGGTTGAACGACAGATAGAATTTTGAATTCGGATTCATGAGAACCGGCGTGATCGAATAGAACCCTTCGGGCGCCTGCTTGTCGCCATGCTTGATCTTGGGTCCGAGTTCGCCCGACCACGTGCAGATGGGGTAAGTTTTGAAATGATAAAAGCGCCCGTCGTCGCGCTGCTTCCAGATTTCGAGTTCGGATTCTTCCTTAAAGACTCGCACGAACACCGGCGCTCCCGGCTGCATTCCTTTTTTACCAAGCAGCATGAGCGTGTCTTTACCGAGTGGAACTTCAGATGGAGCAGGTATGACCGGCGCGCTCGAGCACGCAGCTAGGCTCACGGCCGCAGCGGCAACTGCGATCCGTCCAAGCCGCGCAAACGTGGCCGTCATCCGATCAGGCAAGTACCCGGTCCCTTCAGTCGCGCAGCCCCAACGTCAGTTGCGCGGATTTAACGCCCTTCGAAAAACCAAACAAGAAAATCTAAACGCCGATGCTAAACACAGGAATACAATCAGCTTTTTCGGCCGCGACGCTTGCCCTGTCAAGACGCGCGAGCGCTCACCCTGTTCGAAGTATGTGAATGATTGCGGCGCTGGCGCGGCGCACGGGCCTAAGATGACCTGTTAAGCTCGTTTTGAGCGTTAGGTTTTAGCAGCAACGGGCAGTCGGCCGATCTTCATAAAGCGATCGTGGCGGTGCTTTCGGATCTCCTCGGGCGGCTTGCCGTCGAACTCGGCGAGGGCCTTGAGGATGGCGTTACCGGTCGTCGTGATGACCTGTTCCCGGTCGCGGTGGGCGCCGCCCGCCGGCTCGCGCACGATGACATCGATCACGCCCAGCACGTCGAGGTCCTGTGCCGTGATCTTCATGTTTGTAGCCGCCTCTTCCTTCTTGTTGCTGTCGCGCCAGATGATGGACGCGGCGCCTTCGGGTGAGATGACCGAATAGATAGCATGTTCGAGCATGAGGATGCGGTTCGCCGTGGCGATGGCAATGGCGCCACCCGATCCGCCTTCGCCGACGATGACGGAGATGACCGGGACGCCAACCATGAGCGAACAGTCGGTTGAGCGTGCGATCGCTTCGGCTTGGCCGCGTTCTTCCGCACCGATGCCG
>JANOKZ010000059.1:0-5733 GCA_031419515.1 Hyphomicrobium sp. | reverse complement strand
CGCGCATTCACGTCCGCTTCATCCGGAACACAGGCAGCAATCCGGCGATGGTGATATGGGTCACGCTCTGACTTTGACATGAGCAGGTGAACTTGACTGTTCTAACTCTGTCAGCGGAAAGTCTGCGCGAGTTTGCTGCGTTCGACCGCTTTACCTTTAGCATCAATCACAAAAAAATAGAATGCTGTTCGGAAGCTTCGGGCCATGGGACGTGCCGACTGGCAGGTGTCTGTCATGCGGGCATCACGGGCAGCCTGCCATCTACCCCTTATTCTTCACGTAGCTTCCAGGCGCATCTTCGATCACGCCGAGCTTCGCGCCCGGCTCGCGTGGGGTGGTCCAGCCGCCCGAATACCTGGCCAGCCACTCGGTCCAGTGCGGCCACCACGATCCTGGTTGCTCCTTGGCCATCGCCATCCATTGCTCGAAGGTGCCGGTCGCGGCGCTGGGGGCGGTCCAGAACTGGTACTTCACTTTCTCAGGCGGATTTACGACGCCAGCAATGTGTCCGGAGCCTGCGAGCACGAACTCGACCGGACCGCCGAACAAGCGCGAGCCAATGAACACCGATTTCGCGGGCGCGATATGGTCCTCCTTGGTCGCGAGTTCGTAAATAGGCAGCGTTACCTTCTTCAAGTCGAGCTTGATACCAGCGAGCGTCATTTGACCCTTGGCCAGGCGGTTCTCGCCAAAGAATTCGCGCAGATAGAACACGATGTGGTCCTCCTTGGTCGCGAGTTCGCCGATTGCCGTCGTCACGTCTTTCGGATTTGGCTTGATGCCAGCGAGCGCCATCTCGCCCTTGGCGAGCCGGTTCTCGCTGTAGAATTCGCGCAAATAGAACGTGTGGTTTGCGGCCGGCATGCGCGTCGAGTCCTGGTTCCAGTAAAGGATATCGAACGGAAATGGCTTCTTGCCGAGGAGATAGTTGTTGACCATGTACGGCCAAATGAGATCCTTGGGCCGCATCATGTTGAACACGTTCGCAAGCCGGGAGCCGTCGAGGTAGCCGCGCTCGGCCATCGTCTCCTCGAGTGACGCGAGGTGCGCATCGCTCGTGAAGATTGCTAGGTCGCCGGCCATCGAGAAATCGAGCTGTGTCGTCAGGAAAGTTGCCGAACAGAACGGCTCTTCTTCGCGTGCGGCGAGATAGGCGAGTGCCGATCCCAAGAGAGTGCCGCCGATGCAATAGCCGAGCACGTTGACTTTTTCGATTCCCGACTCACGCTTGACGGCATCCGACGCGGCCAAAAGCCCCTCGATCATATAATCCTCGAAGGTCTTATGCGCGAGACGTGCGTCCGGGTTCACCCACGAGATAATGAACACGGTGAAGCCCTGATCGACCGCGAATTTCACAAAGCTCTTCTGAGGTGTGAGATCCAGAATATAATATTTGTTGATCCAAGGCGGCACGATCAGAAGCGGCACCTCGCGCACCTTCCCCGTCGCAGGCGCGTACTGAATGAGCTGGAAAATTTCGTTCTGAAAAACAACCTTCCCTGCCGTAACCGCAAGATTCCGGCCGACTTCGAAGGCTTCGGTGTCGGTCTGGCTGATCTTTAAGAGATCGCCGGATTTCTCCATGTCGCTGACGAGATGCCTCATGCCCTGCACCAGATTATTGGCATTGGAGGCAAATGTCTCGCGCACGACCTCGGGATTGGTCATGGGAAAGTTCGATGGCGACATGGCGCTCGTATATAAACGGAGATAAAATTCAACCTTTTGGCGCGTACGTTCGTCGAGACCGTCGGTCTGGTGCAGCAGGTCTTCCGCCCAGTGCGTGGTAAGTAGATAGGATTGCTTCCAGAAATCGAAGTAGGGATTTGACGACCACTCCGGGTCCTTGAAGCGGTTGTCGGAGGGCTCGGGCTGGACGACCGGACCCGCGTCCTCTCCAAAAATCCGGCGCATCGAACCGCCCCACAAATCGACATAGGAGAGAAAGAGCGAACTCTGCGCCTCAACGAGTTTGCCAGGGTCCTTCATCCATAAACAATAGATGTCGCTGATCGTCCCGGCGGCTTCAGACATGTCGCTGGCCGTTGAAAGCGAGCTGAATTTCGCGTCCGGGCGCGCCATTAAGCTGGACATCGCACGTCCACCCTCCAGGAAGAGGCGGAGAATATTGCGCGCGTACTCCTCAGGATTTTCGATCTGGTAGGGCGTCGCTAGAGCGTTGGTAATCGCGTTTGTCATCGACGGCTAGTTGACCCCAAAGGACAGGCACTTGAAATTGAAAAAATCACGTACACGGCTTGCCCGCAGGCTCATGTATTTGGCGGAAAAGTTCCGCGCCGCCAGGTTTTGAAGACCCGCACCGAAGGCGGCTTGGATCCAGTTGCAATGATCCAATTGAGTATTTGCGAGTCTGCAGTGACGACAATGAATGGCCCGGACGCTCAGCGACAATCGGCCCATTCTTCGTCTTTTCTAATTTCGACGATTCGCAGGCATTTTTCCAGATCAGCCCGGACACACTCATTGGGGAATCGAAGATGCACGTCCACCTTGGCAGTCACGCGGCGCGGGGTGCGATGCCTTGGTCGATAGGCCAAAACTCGCCCATTCAGTGCTCGGTCTCTAGTGACAAGCGACTGTTATGCGCCAGTAGCCAAGTGCCGCGATCTGAAAATGGTTGCGCGGCTGTAGCTCTCACGATTTCCACCGAGGGAGCACCAGAATATCAGGCCATGAAAAGTACTGGGCGAACCTCAGGCACATAGAACCGCTGCCGAGATCTTCTCACTACGGCACGTCAATATCGTCGAGAGCAGACTTGCGGCCCCCAGCTAGGCTTGCGCCGCTTGTCCACTCGCTTGACGGCCTGCGGACTGTACGTGCCGTCCCGCAATGCCGCCGACAGTTCCGACAGATAAACGTCTGCCTTCGCCGCGAACCGAGTAATCGATTGCCCATCAACGCCCGCCGCGCCTTTGTTGGCGATCTGAACCCGGTGTTGCGCGGCTGGTTCGGTTACTTCAAGCAGGCCCACTACACGACGTTCTCCGATATCGACGGCTTTATCCGAAGGCGGCTGCGCTCCATGCTCTTGAAGCAGAAGAAATGCACGCACATCGGATACGGAACGTTGATCCACAAGACTTGGCCAAATGCCTACTTCGCGGATGCCGGGTTGTTCGCTCTCAAAGCAGCCTGGGTCAAAGCGAGACAGTCTCGATGAAGAAACCACCAACTGGAGAGCCGTATGCGGGAAAACCGCCCGTACGGTTCGGAGGGCGGGGTGGCGCCAGCCATCCCGACCCCTAACATGGTGGCCACGAGCGGGCGCGGCTCAGGCGTTGTCGGTTATAATGTGCAGGTCGCCGTCGAGACTGAAAACCATCTGATCATCTCGCACGAGGTGACGAATAGCGGCTCGGATCGGGCACAACTCGCTCGTGTTGGCCAGGCCGCAAAGGCGGTCATGCAGGTTGATACGTTACAAGCCGGTGCTGATCGTGGCTACTTCAACAGTCCGGAGATCCTGGCCTGTCACGAGGCCGGCATCACGGTGACACTGCCGAAACCGATGACGTCGGGCGCCAAGTCAGAAGGCCGCTTCGGCAAGCAGGACTTTGTCTATCTGCCCGGCGAGGATGCCTATCGCTGCCCCGCTGGCGAGCGCCTCAAGCATCGGTACTCGAATGAGGAGGACGGGAAAAAGTTGAGACGATACCGGACGACGGCGTGCTCTGCTTGTCCGCTTAAGCTGAACTGCACAACAGGACCAGAGCGACGGATTTCGCGATGGGAACACGAGCATCTCCTCGATGCGGTCCAGCAGCGGCTCGATGAAAACCCGCAAGCGATGCGTCGCCGCCGCGAAACCGTCGAGCATCCCTTCGGTACGCTCAAGATGCGCATGGGGGCGACGCACTTCCTGATGAAAACCTTGCCAACGGTCGCCACCGAGATGGCGCTGCAAGTGCTGGCTTACAATCTGACCCGCGTTATGAATATCGTCGGCATCAAACCGCTGATGGCGGCGATCAGGGCATGAAGGGCACAGGCACCTATCTTCGAGCCAGCATTGAACAGCCTGCAAACCCCTTGTCAGCGTTTTTACACGACCAAGACCCAAAGCTGTCCTGTGTACAAATCCGACGGGAGCAATCGTGTGACCCCAGTGTCGTAGTTCAGATGAACGCCAGACAAGACGATCGGCATGGAGATTTTCTTGACCGACCGCGAGCGCAGATCTGAGGCAGAAATCCTCGACCCTCCAGACAGACAATGAACACGTCGGTCCACTCTCACGGAACGTTCCAACGTGAAGCCAAAACGCGCCTTCGCCTAAAAGGCCGAAATGTTCGCGCATCGCGCAGTAAAGCCGCGCCTGATGATGGCCAGACCACACAGGAACCAGCGGACCGTCGCGAAGCTGGAGCGCCACGCCATCCCTAAGTCACCGCAGGCTAATGGCGTGGCCACGCTTTGATGTAAGAAGACTATAAGTTACGTCCAGGAAAAAAAGCGCATCAGCCGTCGCCCCCGCCGGCGGCAAAACTCGGCTCGCATCCATCGGGCGCAAGCTTGCGAGGATCGACGATAACGGGCCGCCCATCGGATTTCGGTCCCTTGAAATAGTCGCGCATGGCCTCAATACAGAGCGGCTTCAGACCTTCGCCCCCAGCATCGATGATGGTCTTCATGGCATTGCGCATCTGCGGCGCCCATGAATTATGGATGTGCTTTGCGATGCCATCCAGGGCCTCCGACTTGGGATAAACCTCGAAGAAGGTTGTGATCTGATTGGCCATTCGAACGAGATCGGCGTCTTTCATTGAGTTGTCCGCGATGTTTGAAAACGATATGATCGATTTATGCTGGCCACTCATTGTAGAGCTCGGTCAGCGAAGAGGCCAGCGATTACAGGTCCTACAAACAAGCAGCCAGATGACATCTGGGTTCAAGGCAATTCAAGAGCAGGCGACCAAGTTCGCCAAGCAGAACGCCGAGGCGGGAGCGCGTCTGCGAAAAGGTTTCCAGCCATGCGCTCGACGTCGGAAGGAGAAAGCGTTCTTTGCTTGTCAGCCGCCAAAAAATCCGCGATCGCTTCCTCCTTTTTGCCCTGCCGTTCTTTGAGCAAACTGCGGGCGACATAAGCCAAAAGATTCCTTGGATTGTCGCGGATCGCATCGTCAAAGTCTTGGAGCGCCAGATCATCTCTTCCCATGAGTGCGTGGGTGTAACCGCGATTGCAGTGAGGGACTGAACGGACGGCCGACGCGCGCTCTAACGCAGCATCGAAGTCGGCGATCGCAGCTTCATCTTTGCCGCGGCGCGCATTGACGACGCTGCGGCTATTGTAGGCATACCAATCTTGAGGTTCGGCCTCGATGACCGCCGTCAGATCGGCGATGGCCGGGTCCGGCCTGTGGAGCACTGAATACAGGATTGCACGAGTGATGCCGGAAAGTACGTCGCGCGGGTCGATTTCTATCGCACGATCCATATCCATCTGGGCCTGTGGCCAGTTCCCGAGTAATCGTTCGAGATCGCCGCGGTTGGACAGCGCTTTGGCGTACTTCGGGTCGAGAATCGATGGCCTTGCTGTAGTCGTTGTAGGAAAGATCGTAATGCTTTGCACTAGCAGGCTGTTGAACTTGGGGCGACCGTAGACTGTTTTTTTCGTCTCTGTCGTCCGATTGAACGTTTTTGGTCTCTTGGTCTTTGGGTGTGAGGCATTCCAGCGGTGTTTCTCAGGCTTCTGCGAGCAGCCTTGGC
>JANOKZ010000058.1:0-12530 GCA_031419515.1 Hyphomicrobium sp. | reverse complement strand
TTGTTTTTTTTTTTTTTTTGCTTTTTGGTTTTTCTTAAATCGGCGCGGCTGCTGTTTCCCCAAGCCCTGTGGGGGTTGTGTTGGGGGTTGGGGGCACGATCCCAAGTGTGATCCGTCGAAAGTGGCAATTCAATTCGGCTGTCGATGGAAGTGCTCTGGCGATCCGCCCGGCCATTCACCCCACCCCCAACACCTCCCCGTCGAGGGGAGGGGAGCCGTACGCTGTCTGGGTGATCCGGCATGAGGCAATCTCCGGTGGCGCGAAGGCGCGCTTAATTATTTGAAGCTCGCATCGACGATCTCTGGGGCCAATTTTCCGGCATGGAAGGAGGCGCCGGTATCCATATTGGATACTGTCACTTGAGCCGGCGAGAACAACAGCGGATCGATTTTGTAGAAGTCGCCGTTCACTTCCGAGAAGATTTCCGCGAACGGTTTACCGTAGGCAGACGAGCCCGAAGACGGCAGACCGTCGGCCAGCTTCTTCGCGTCCGCGTCCGAGCCTTTGACGAAGAGATGGATGCGTCCGCCATAGATAATGGCGTCGTTCGTGCGCCCCATGGCCTTGACGAAATCGGGGAACGGCGGTGCGATTGGGCAGGTGCCCGTGCCGTCCACGATGTTCTCAAGGGGAAAGTGTAGCGTGTGCGCCTTGTGGATTGCGACTTCGAGCACGCGGGCCGCAATCTGTACCGTGCCAGCGAGACTCCAGGTCGGCGCGAAGAGAATTGAGAGACCAGAAGGTTTCACGCCGCAAGCTTCGGCAACTTTAGCAATGACCGCGGCGGGCGGGGCCTTGTCGCCTTCGATCACGAGGGCCGCCTGCTCCGACTTATCTGCATAGCCAAGTTCCTTGTAGAGGTCCTCGACGCGAGAGAGCGCGCGCGCTGGGCCTGAGCCAAGCGCAAAAAAACCGGAAGCCTCGTCCGTGATGGTCCATCCGGCATACTGCGAGCCCAGGCACGAGATAACCGGGTTGGTCGAATGCACAACGACGCCAAGCGGCCATTGGGTAAGTGGAGACGAGGTTGTCAGTTGCACGGTGCCGAGTCCGCCCATGCACACTTCACCAAGCCGGCGGCCGGCTTCCAGGCATCCAAGCGACGCGGCGCCGAGATCGATAAGACGTTCGCCGGAACTGCCGGTCGAAACGCCAACGCGCAAGCTCAGCGCGTCAGCTGCAATCTGGTCGACGATTTGTGCGGCGAGCTTAGAAACGCTCGGAGTCGGGGCCTGCATGGGACGTTGCTCCTTCAAGACTTTTCTGATGCTGTGTAAACGAGGTCGGCGAGCGTTGATAGGCGTGACCTAGCGAGGCGTTCGGCCTCATCGGCGTTAGCACCATCGGCAAACACGGTTGCAATTGGGGCTTCAGCTGGAATGGGCGTGCCGGGGGCAGGGCGGTCAGCGGTCCAGTCGGGCCAGTCGATTTCGCCAGCCATGATCGAACACCTATCAGCATAAAGGATTGCGGCGGCGCGCGACTGTGCGGTTGGCAAATCGCGCTCCTGCCAGAGTTCGCGGCCTAAGCCTGCTTCGACGTGGGCGCGGAAAAGATTGCCGCCGACATCGTCGAAGATGTCGAGTGTTGCACCGGGGCGCGGATTGATTTCGAGGAGGTAAGCCCTGTCATCCTGGACAATAAAATCGAAGGAAACGAGACCTACCGGGTCCAGCAATTCTATGAGAGTAGCGGCGGCTGACACCATGACCTCTTCGGCCGCCGTTTCGCTGTACTCGACGATCACTGCGCCGCCATAACGGTAGGGCTTGCGTTGCGAGGGTGCCGTCCACTGACGCGACAATTCGAGCGCGACGCCGCCCTTGCTGGCGACCGCGAAGACAGACATCGCAATGCCGTCGAGGCGGCGTTGAAAGTAGTGCTTCTCCGGAGATTTAGAGAAATTCTCCAGGTCGCGGATGTGGGCGCCACCTGCGCCGCCCATGCGCTTAGCGAGCCACCCTTGTGTACTCTCGGGCGGCGTCAATACGGTTTCCGGATGCGCAATACCAATCGACCGCAGTAGGGGAAAAAACTCAGCCGGATCTTTCACCTGCCGCACGATGTCGGCTTTCGAGCCTAAGAGACGGTAACGCGCGTCTAAGCTTTCGATGAGCTTCGGGCGATCCTCGAAGCCTGAGCCGAGGATGATGCCAACGGGCGGCGAGGGTGCGCAATCGACGAGTCCGTCGAGTGCTGCAAAGAGGGTTTTTGCTTTAAAGCCATGGCGGATTGCGGACGGCAATCCTGTGTACAGGTCAGCCGCCGCGCGCGTATCCATATCGCCAAAGGCATCGACAACGAGCGGCAGGTATCCTGCGCGACGGGCGGACTGTGCGAGAGCCCGCCCGGAAAATGCAGCGATCAGGATGGTTTGGCCGGTCAACGAATGTCCCCTCTCCCCACGCGCTTCACTTGCGCGGGGAGAGGGTCAGGGTGAGGGGCAGCCGCTTGTTCGAACGTGTTGCCGCCCCTCACCCCAAACCTCTCCCCGTTAAGTGCAGGAACGGGGAGAGGGAGATCCCCGCCGATCGAGGACAAATGTTACGCCAACCCAGTCAACTGCTTTGACATCGCGTAGGCATGGCGGAAGTCGAGCATCAGCGGTTTGTTCGACGCCAGCATCTGCTTGAAGAGGCCCGACTCGCACTTGTACTTAATGTCGCCGATGGCGAGCGCGCCAATACCGAGCGCGTTGCATCCGGAAAGCGGTGCGCCGTCCATGAATAAGTCCAAGCCTTCAACGCCCGCAGGTGGCACGGCGTTGACGTCGGCGATGACGATCAGGTTCTTGGCGAGTGCCTTGTGCTCTTTGGAGACTACCTGCACGCCGGCCGCAGCGGCCGCGAAGATAACCTCCGCGTTGGCAATGATATCGCGTTTCTGATCCGCCGTTTCCCCGGCAACCGGTTCGAGATCGACGCCGAAGCGCTCCTTCGAAATTGCCGCACTCTTGATGACGCGATCGACGCCGCGATGGGCGACGAGTTGAACGTCCGCGCCTTCAAGGGCCGCGATGATCGATGAGGCAAATCCGACGACGCCGGTTGCGCCGAATACAGCAACTTTGACACCCTTCCAGCCACGGCCGAATTTATGTTTCAGCTGGCGCTCGACGCACGCTACCATTGCGGCCGCCGTGGTGAACGATCCGGCAGGATCAGCAAATACCGAGCACTCGAACGGCGGCACCATCGCCTTCTTGGCGGCGTCCATCATGTCGAGTGCCATGAGCGCGTCCTTGCCACCCATGAAGAAGCCGGTGCGGACGCCGTCGTTCGGGGGCCTCGAGAAAATCGCGTCCTGGATGAGGGGTGTCACGTCGGCGACTTCGACATTCGTGTACGGGACGATAACCTTGTAGCCGGCGTCAGCCGCCATGTTCACGTCGAAGGGGCTCACGTGTTTGCGCGGGTCGAGCATGTGCAGAATGGGCGTAGCTTCGCTCATAACGTTCTGATTCTCCGAGTCTTTATTGGTGATTTGGTGGTGACTAAGCCGGACCGATACGGGCGCCCGAGTTGCGACCCTGGGCGATGATGATTTCAAGCCCGTTCGCTTTAGCCTCTTCGACTAAAGAATGATAGAGGCGTTCTGCCGCTTCTAAGCTGGCGACAAACGCGAAACCGGATGGCCCCCAGGAGCTTTGGCCAATGCCGGTCGCGCCCTTGTCGCGCATGCGGGTTGCAAGCCGGCCAACTGCGGCACTGGACCAGGGGCTGCCACCTTGGGCATTGGCAAAGTGTCCGCCAACGATCTCTTGGATTTCGGAGATTGCGGAACCAAACGCCGGAAGGTCGGCTTCCTTGACGCCCGGAATAAGCTTCATGAGAACGAGGCGGCAAATATGGGCCGCCGCAGAGTCTGGAAAGGGTGGCAGTGCTTTGAAGGCCTGCGTCTCAGCCTCCCCCGATACGCCGGCGCGCATTTGATCGAGAATCATCAGAACGCGCCAGTCAGAGGGAAATTCAGCACGTACAGTGAGGGGCGGCGCCGTATCGCGTTCGCCCTTGCCGCCATCGACTAGGAAGCCGCCGCCAGTGAATGCAGCAAGGCCGATGCCGGAGCGCGCGCCGCGTTCGCCAAGTTGCGCGAGGCCATAGGCGGTCAAGGCGTGACCTTCGAGATGCGCGGTTCCAGCGCCAATGGCAAGTGCCAATTGCGTTCCAGATCCAAGCCCAGCGTGCGCGGGTATAGCCTCCTCAACGACGGCCGAATAAGCGCTTGTGGCGCGCGCAACGGTATATTTTTGCAGAAGCTTGAGCGCTCTGTCGCTGTCGGGACCGGCGGCTGAAAAGTCCTGTGTGCGCGTAATCAGGATTCGCGTTTCAGGTTTGTCTACGGCCAAGCCGATGCTGCCGAAGCGCCGTCCGAGCGAGCCGTTGAGATCGAGAAATCCAAGATGCAGGCGAGCGGGAGCTGTCACGCGCACACCAGCGGGGGACGAGCTCTTCTGGTTCACGGGGGCTTAGATCCTTTTGGGCGGCGGGAATGGTTTGCACTCTGTATCACAGCGGAGTTAGGGTCATTCCAACAGATTGTCCAGCTAGCCGAAGCGAGGAACCGATGACTGCCGAGCGCGAAAAACGGATTGGAGAAGCAGACGTTAACGCCTGGCTCAAGGCGAATTTGCCTGACTGGCGCCTTGAAGATGGCTGGGTTAGGCGCACCTACAAGACGTCGAGCTGGAAGGGGACCTTGATGGTGATCAACACCGTCGGGCACCTCGCGGAGGCCGCCTGGCACCACCCTGACATTACCGCCTCCTATGCTTGGGTCGAAGTGCGGCTTATGACGCATTCGGCCAAAGGGATCACGTCGAAGGACTTGGAACTGGCCAAGAAAATCGAGGAGGTCGTGCACTGGCAACCGGGCAAAGAAGGTAAAGGCCTCGAAGGCACGCCGGCCAGCGATTTGCGCTTCTCCTACATTAAGTACGATTGAGTTTAAGCGGATGCCGGTGACCACGAATGTCAAAGCGGCCAACTAAGCTCGCACCCCATTTCGATGCAGCCATCGGGCTTGGCTCGAACATGGGCGATAAGGCAAAAAACATTGATCGAGCGGTTGCACTGTTGACGTCGGATGGGCGCGTCAAACTCGTTGCCCGCTCGCGCGATTATCGCTCAGCGCCGTGGGGAATTGCTGAACAAGATTGGTTTGTGAATGCCTGCGTAACGGTTCAAACGGATTTGAGCGCGCGCGATTTACTCAAACGCTGCCAAGACGCGGAGAACGTCATGGGTCGGGAGCGCAAACAAAAGTGGGGCCCGCGTTTGATCGACGTCGATATCTTGACGTATCGAGATCAGGTCATCAGCGAGCCTGACCTAACCGTGCCGCATCCCCTCATTGCGGAGCGCGGTTTTGTGCTGATCCCACTCATGGAAATTGCGCCGGAGATCGTTCTCAAAGGCCAAAGTTTGCAAGGCTTGGTTGAGGCCATTGATGCGCGCGATGTCGTGGCAATGGAGAACGAAGGCTGGCGCAAATGAAAAGCGCCGCGAACCTTGACCCTCGCGGCGCAGAATTCTTGAAGCAAGATGTTGCGAAAATTACTTCGCAGTCTTGAGATATTCGATGACGTTGTCGAGGTCGGCAGCGTCCTTCAGACCCATGAACACCATCTTGTTGCCGGGAATGGCCTTCTTCGGGTCAGCGAGGTATTCCTTGAGGGCTGCTTCATCCCAGGTCTTGCCCGATGCTTTCATCGCTTCGGAATAAGTGAAGCCCTCTATCGTGCCGGACTTGCGGCCGATGATACCATTGAGGTTAGGGCCGACGGCGTTCTTGGCGCCTTCGCCGACCTGGTGGCATGCCTTGCATTTATTGAAGACGGTCTTGCCGGCTTCGGCGTCAGCGGCCGAAGCAGCGACCGGCATTGCAGCGATCATTGCGACCGCCAAAACGAACTTGCGCATTCTGTGTTTCCTCTCCGTTTCGCCAGCCCTGGCGCGTAGTCAAGCGCGCCAAGTTTTAAACTAGCCGGAGAATTTTGGCAGTTTTTTTATGAATGGCGGCTGAACCAAATGCCGCACCTTGGGAAAACACCTTCCCCGCCCCCGAATAGGGAAACAGGGTCAAGAATTGGTAACCCCGTGCCGGGTTGTGTCCCAGTTTGACCGGTTACTCGGCATCCGACCCACCCTTGGCGCCACCCAAGCGGCGGTACAGGAAATTGGGCGGGTTGGCGACGCCGCTTTCGGCCTCGGCCGCTGCCACAAAGGCCGCGTGATGGGGCGAAAACTTGCAAGCCGGGTCCGTGTTTGTTGCGTCGCCAGTGAAGGCCATGGCCTGACAGCGGCAGCCGCCAAAATCGATCTCAGCGCGCGGGCAACCCTTGCAGGGCTCCTTCATCCAGCTGGTCCCGCGATACATCTGGAAGGCTTTGCCCCTGAGCCAGATATCGGCCAAGCGTTTTGTCTTGACGTTGTCGAACTCGAGACCGGGCACACTCTCGGCGGCATGGCAGGGAAGCACTTTGCCCGAAGGATTGATGTTCATGATGCCTCGGCCCCAGCCGCCCATGCAGGGCTTTGGAGTCTTGGCGTAATAGTCCGGTACGACGAAGTCGAAAACTAGAATGCCTTTGAGGCGCACCTTGGCTTCTTCGACAATCTCGCTGGTCTTATAGACCTGCGCGCGCGTCGGCATGAGAGCTGCACGGTTCTTCAGCGCCCAGGCGTAATACTGGATGTGTGCGACTTCGAGCCGGCCTGCGCCCATTTCTACCGCAAAGTCGATAATGGCTGGCAGGTTCTCGATGTTGTGGCGGTGGATCGGTGCGTTGATGGTCAATGGCATATCGAACTCGCGCACCCACTTGCCGAGTTCGCGCTTCTTGGCGAGGCCGTTCTTGTAAGCGGAAATCTTCTCAGCGTTGGCTTCGTTGACGTCTTGGATCGAAAGCTGGACGTGATCGAGCCCTAGGTCTTTCAGCTTCTTGAGGCGGTCGCGCGTGAGCGTCACACCCGCCGTAATGAGGTTCGTGTAAAGACCGGCCTTGGCCGCGACCTCGACGATATCTTCGAGATCCTTGCGAACCGTCGGCTCGCCGCCCGACAAATGAATTTGCAGGATGCCGAGGTCGGCTGCCTGACGCATGACGTCCTGCCACTCGGCGGTCGTCATTTCTTGATTGACGCGATCGAGTTCGAGCGGGTTCGAGCAGTAGGGGCACTGCAGCGGGCAGCGATGCGTCAGTTCCGCCAAGAGACCAATCGGCGCACGGCTGCACGCCGCCTCGACGGGCGCTTCCGCGAATTGCTCAAGGGGCGCGATTTCATTCATCAGACTCTACCCTTCATTGCATCGGTCTTTAACGTTGGCCTTAGGCCTTGACGACGCCTTTGTCCGCCAATTCCTGCAGCATCGCGATGACGTCTGAGAGAATGTTCTCAATTGGCGCGTTGTACTCGCTCGCTAGTTCTTCGGCGATACTCTGCACTGTCTTCTGGTCATCACATCGCTTCAAGATTTCGACAGCGATGGCATCTGGTTCAAACACGCGCTCTGGCGCCAGAACGTGCCAGCGCCCACGGCCCGCGTCGTGCCTCAACCTAATATGGTGCGGTAGACCAGGTTTGGAAGCGGCACTGATCATTGTTCGGGTGCGCTGCAGGGAAGCGGCCATCTTTAAGTCTCCGGACGGAAGGCGCCCGGCGGGATATGGCCGGCGACATAAGCGTTATAGAGGGCGTCGAGTTGAACCCAAAGCACATTGCACTTGAAGCGGACAGCATCGACGCAGGCCTCCTGCTCTTCGCGCGTCTTGGCGTTCTTCAAGACATATTGGAGCGCGAAATCGGCATCGCGCGGAGCTTGCGTCAGGCGGCGCTTGAAATAGGCAAGCACGCTGTCGTCGATGAACTTGTAGCCTTCAAGCATACCGATGATGCGTTCCTTGTGGATCTTCGGCGCAAAGAGCTCCGTCAAAGATGAGGCAACGGCAATTGTCAGTGGCTGTTCGCGTACGAACGTCACATAAGCTTCAACGGCAAACACAGTCGCGGGCAGGGCGCCACGGCGCGAGATGACGTATTCCCGTTCAAGGCCGAGGCCGTCCGTCAGCAAAAGCCAGCGCTCGATGCCGCCAACTTCGTCAGGCGGCTGGCCATCGTGATCGAGGACGCGATGCGTCCACTCGCGGCGTAGCTCGCGATCATGGACGCGGCTGATGAAGGCGGCATCCTTGCGTGGTACCGCCGCTTGATAGCAATAGCGGTTCAGGGCCCAGGCTTGTACTTGTCCCTTGTTCAGTTTGCCGCCATGCAGCATGTGATGGAAATGATGCAGATCGTGATAGCGTTCGGGGCCGACGGCGCGGATCTCTGCTTCGAATTCAGCGACGCTTAGCGGGGGCTCATTGCCGCGCCGCTCGGTCGTTTTCTTCTCTAAGCTCAAGGGGTTCATAGCCTCACCTCCATACCATCGTAACCGACTTCCCAGCCAGCCGTTTCCACATGTTTGCGCTCTTTCGAGCCTTCGTCCAAGACCGGATTTGAATTGTTGATGTGTACGTAAATACGGCGCTTCACGTTGAGCGGTTCGAAGGCGGCAACCGAGCCATCTGCCCCCGACATCGAGATATGACCCATGCGCTTGCCGGTCTTGTTCAGCAGGCCTTGGGTCAACATCTCGTCGTCAGCATAGAGTGTACCGTCGAAAAAGATGAGTTCCGCGCCTTTTATACGCGCGGCAAGCGGCGGATCGACCTCGGCGCAACCCGGTATATAGAAGAAGGATTTGCCGGTCTTGCCGTCCTTGATTTCAAGTCCGATGGTGTCGCCATCGCGGCTGCCATAATTCCCGCCAGCGCCGCCCTGCTCAAGAAATAGCGCGATTTTTCCCGGAACGGCGAACGGCTCGATTGTGATTCCAAGTTCGGTTCCGGCACCCGAGAGGCTGACAGGCTTATCGAGAGCTAAAGCAATGCGGGGCACCACATCGGGCGCACACACATTGAAGATTGAATTGGCGTTGAGGGTTGCAAGCACGCGTTCCGATCCGTAGATCGCGAACGGCTGGCGCTCACGCAGATTGATGAGACCAATAATGTGATCGACGTCGGCGTTTGTAACGATGACGGCCTTGATTGGGCTGTTGCGCAGCGGGCCATTCTTGTCGGGATGAAGTTCGGGATTATCGGCAATTTGCTGGCGCAAATCGGGGGATGCGTTGAGGAGCACCCAGTTCTTGCCGTCTGCTGAGATGGCGAGGGAGGACTGCGTCAGCGCGCGATATCCGGATTTGCCCGATCTCACATTCGCGGAATGGATGCCGTTGCAGTTCCACTGCGGAAAGCCGCCGCCTGCCGCAGCCCCGAGTATCTTAATGATCATGGAACGATTTCTGTTGGCGGCGCGCCGGCACCGGAGTTCAGCTCACGCCTATTGTAAAATGGCGGCGGCGGCCGATGCGAACATCAGCCGCCGCGCCGAAACTCACAGGGTTTGTGAGTCCGAGGACATCATGTTTAGATGACGTCGATCTCGGCTGGGAGGTAGCTCGTTACTTCGAGTCCAACTTCCTGCTCACGAACTTCAGGCTTCGACCAGATCTTCATAGTTTCCTCCATCGATTTTCAAGCTGCCTTACAATTTGACGAAGCCCCGTTAAGGACCCGTCCCCTTGCGAAAGGGTAATTGGGACAGGGATATTCTTGGGTGTGCCCAGCCAATCTGCGGATAGGACTGAAGTTGTCAAGACCGGGCCGCTTTCAAAACGATTACACCACAGTTCGATAATCCGTAGAATTCAACTTGGCTCACGACTGCGTGTGAGAAACGCTTGTACTGTAAGTGTTATTTTGTAACGACTCGCGTGTCGGGACGGAGTTGATTACGGGGGCTCAAGGCTCAAGCCATTTTGCACGAGTCCGATCTTGTGGCCGCCATGCCGGCCGCCATCCTGCGCGGGTTGATCAGCGGAGAATGGAGCTTAGCGTGTTTGGCGCGGATCGATCAAGCGAGGCGGGACGCAAAATGAGCAACCAAGGTCCCATAAGAGGCCATAACTGAAAAAATATACTGATTATATATTTTTAATGGGTAATTAGTAGAATGTGGTTCTATTTTACTGTATGATAAGTTGAAGAGAATGACGTAGTGCCCTGGCCTACGCTTTGGGTCGATGACATGAGGAGTGACGCGATCCTATCCGCGTCTTTGTTACCAGCCGTCGAATGCGGACAAATCAACGCGTTGCCACTAAGAGTTGAGGTAGTCTTCAATGATGAATCGCTTGGCCTGCATGGTCGAACCCAACAGCAGCGACTGCTGGCAAGGAGATCTAAGTGACGTCTATCCCGATGCTTCCTAAGAACGCGCCGTTCGCGCCGGAAGATATTGATGCTCTGAATAAGGTGGTGGCCAAGACGACGCCGCTGCAACGCAGCTGGCTGGCCGGTTTTTTTGCAGGCTTTGAAGCGGCGCAAGGCGGGGCTGCTCAGCCGGCCGCCGCCGCAAAACCTCGCTTGCCGTTGACCATTCTCTATGCCAGCGAAAGCGGCAACTGTGAATCGTTGGCTCTGAAAGCCAAGAAGGTCGCCCAAAAGCACGGCCTCGACGCCAAGGTTTATGACATGGCGGACGCAGATTTGGCGCTGCTCGCGAAGGCAAAAAACCTCGTTGTCTACGCGGCGACCTGGGGCGAAGGCGACCCGCCGAGCCGGGCCATTGATTTCTACAACGCTCTGATGAGCGATGCCGCGCCACGGCTCGATGGCCTGCGCTTTGCCGTGCTCGCGCTTGGTGACACGGCTTACGCTCAGTTCTGCGAAGTTGGCAAAAAGATTGATGCACGCCTCGAAGCGCTGGGTGCAACGCGCGCGGCCGATCGGGTTGATTGCGATTTGGATTTTGCCAAACAGGCAACGGCGTGGACCGATGGCGCGCTTGGCAAGCTAGCGCCGGCCGACACAGGCGCCAGCAGTGCCACCGTTGTGCACGTTGACTTCAAGGGCGGCGGCTATCAGGCCGATGATGATGAGCCGCAGTTCTCAGTCGAGAACCCGCTTGAAGCCGAAATTTCGGCACTCGTCAATTTGAACGGCACGGGCTCGACGCGCGAGACGTGGCACGTTGAACTCGCGTTTCAAGAGCCGGGTTTCACCTATCTCCCGGGTGACGCGATCGGTGTGATGCCGGAAAACGATCCGGAACTCGTCGATCAGCTGTTGCGAGCAGTGGGCCTTGGGTCCGACGCGGCGCTGCTGCTCAAGGTTCAAAAGGGTTATGACGTCACCACGCTCTCCAAGGCAGCCATTGAAAACTTCGCGAAACTGACGGGCCGAGCGGACGCCAAGAAACTTCTCGATGGCGACGCCTACACGATGTTTGCAGCCGACCGCCAGCTCGTCGATCTGTTCGAAACGTTTTCTGAAAAACTGACTGCCGAGCAGCTCCTCGGCCTGCTGCGCCCGTTGCCAGGCCGGCTCTATTCGGTTGCCTCCAGTTTGAAGGCGCATCCGGGTGAGGCGCATTTACTGGTCGGCGCCGTGCGCTGGGATTCGCATGGCAAGAAACGCAAAGGCGTGGCCTCGAGCTATCTCGCGGATCGCCGCAAGATGGGCGACATGGCCCGCATCTATGTCAAGCCGAACCGGCACTTCCGCCTACCCGAAGATGGCAACAAGCCCATCATCATGATCGGCGCGGGCACCGGCGTCGCGCCCTATCGCGGGTTCATCGAAGAGCGCGTTGAACTCGGCGCCAAGGGCAAGAGCTGGTTGTTTTTCGGCGAACGCAACTTCACAAATGATTTTCTGTATCAGCTCGACTGGCAAGACCACATTGCGGCTGGCGCCTTGACAAATATCGACGTTGCGTTCTCTCGCGATCAGCCGGAGAAAATCTATGTGCAGCACCGGCTGTGGGAACGGCGCGCGGACATTCAAAAGTGGGTCGCTGACGGCGCTCACCTCTACGTCTGTGGCGACGAAAAAGGCATGGCCAAGGACGTCGATGCAACGCTCCTGAAAATTCTGACTGAAGCCGCCAAGGGCGACGAAGACGCAGGGCGCGTCAAGCTCAAAGAGCTGACCAAAGCCGGGCGCTATCAGAGAGACGTGTATTGATGGGCATTCGGCAATAGGCACTCGGGACAGGTTCTTATTCCGATTGCCGATTGCCAATTGCCGCCTAAGCAAAAAACCGGACCTAATCAAATGACCGACGATAAGCGCGCCAGAAACGAGATTATCAAGGAAAACAGCCGGCAGCTGCGCGGCACGCTGGCAGAGGGACTGAAAGATGTCGTCACCGGCAACATTGCCGAGGACGATCATCAGCTGATCAAGTTCCATGGCTCCTACATTCAGGACGACCGCGACGTGCGCGGCGAGCGCGCGAAGAAGAAGCTCGAGAAAGCGTTTTCGTTCATGTTGCGCTTGCGCATCCCAGGCGGTCTCATGTCCGCCAAGCAATGGATCGCGCTCGACGACATTGCCTCAACCTACGCCAATGGCACGTTGCGTCTGACGACGCGCGAGACGTTTCAGTATCACGGCGTCATCAAGTCAAACCTCAAG
>JANOKZ010000057.1:0-1578 GCA_031419515.1 Hyphomicrobium sp. | reverse complement strand
CGTGCGCGTGCAGCGTGGTAGCGCTGGTAGCGCTGGTGACGTCGGTGACATTGGTTTTGGCCCAAGCACCCGATGCGCCGGACGGATTGGCAGTTGAAAGCCCTGTTGAAAGCCAAGAGACCGAGAGCCCAGACGCGGCTGCGCGCGCGCTTGAAAGAAAACGCTTGGAACTCGAAGCGGCCAAGAGCAAAACCAAAGACCTGCTCGACGACGTGACCGATATCGACACAGAGCGCGAAAAGCTCAACGCACAATTGCTCGAGACTGCGGCCCTCATTCAAAAGAGCGAAGGCCAGCTGACCTCCATCGAGGGGCGGCTCAGCGAGCTCGAAAGCCAAGAAAAACTGGTGCGTGGCTCGCTGATGCAGCGCCATGGCCAGATTTCCCAGCTGCTCGCCGCCCTGCAACGCATGGGCCGCAATCCGCCGCCAGTTCTCATTACAAAGCGCGAAGACGCTCTGCAAATGGTGCGCAGTGCCATGTTGCTGTCATCCGCGTTTCCAGAACTCAAAAATCAGGCCTTGTCGCTCTCCGAGCGGCTTGAAGATCTGGTGCGCGTCATGACCGATATCCGCTCCGAAGGAGAACGGCTCAAATCAGAAACAGCCCGTTTGAACGAGGCGCGCGGCAAACTCGCCGGGCTCATGGAAGCCAAGAAGCTGACGCTGGCAGAGCGGCAAGCGGAATTAGCCTCTGTTAAAGCGGCCACGGCAGAAATATCAAAAAACGTTGGCGATCTCTCCGAGTTGATCGGGAAACTGGACAAAACCGTCAACGACCGCACGGGACTTGGCAGCTACCAGGAAGAACGGCGCAAGGTAACCCTGGCCGAGCCGGTACCGGCAGCAACCGCATCTACGTCTGAGCCACCCGTCGCGACTGCGGCGACTGCGCCAGATCCAGTTCCAGCAAACACGACGTCCGCAATTCCCGAGGCCGACGCCAGCCTTCAAGCGGACACCAAAGTCGCGGCATTGACCCCGCCGCCGCGCTTTAAGCCGCAAATGTTCGAACTAGCGCCTTCGTCGGCCGGTATGCTCTCTGCGAGCCCAGGCAGGATAAAGCCAGCTATTCCATTTGCCGCGGCGCATGCCAAGTTGCCACTACCCGCGCAAGGCCGCCGCGTCCTCGCATTCGGCGAGCGTACGCAATATGGTGCGAATTCTAAGGGTATGGTGATAGAAACGCGTTCCGGCGCTCAAGTCACTGCGCCATGCGACGGATGGATTGTTTACGCCGGAGAGTTCAGAAGTTACGGCCAGCTCTTGATCATCAATGCCGGCGACGGCTATCATGTACTCCTGGCCGGAATGTCACAAATCGATGCACAGCCAGGACAGTTCGTCCTAGCTGCCGAGCCTATCGGCACTATGAGTGGCGCGGTGAAAGCCGGTCAATCATCGGTGCAGACGAATGCCCCTGTTCTCTATGTCGAATTTCGCAGAGACGGGCGGCCCATCGACCCAGACCCCTGGTGGGTTGCCGGTCAGCAAAAGGTACAAGGATGATGCGCAAGACAGATTACGCCTTCTGGTCGTTCCTGATGATGACAGGGCTTGCCGGAGCCACGACACTTCT
>JANOKZ010000056.1:0-3236 GCA_031419515.1 Hyphomicrobium sp. | reverse complement strand
GACCCCTGCGTCGGCATCCGCGCCGTCCCCGTCGGCGAAGCCATGATGGCCATCGTTCTCGCCGACCAGTTCCTGCGCCATAGGGGGCAGTGCGGGGAATAGGGCACGCGCTTCGCTCGAACCCGCCAACAGCACCAAACTCAACACCAGTCCAAATACCAAACTCATCGACGCACTTACTCAAACTTCCAAGTGCCATTATGCGCGCTCCCCGATGGGCGGGGAAAAATCGGCAAGCAAAATTTTAATTGCCGAGCAATTTCAAGGGCCCGCGCCAAGGGCCGAAATAGGCCTTAAGGTTAACTCTAGAAAGGCAGCGTCAACGAACGAATTTCACCGGCCTGTAGCGCACCAAATCATGCCCCGATACGAAAACATTCTTATCCTCACCGGCGCGGGCTTATCCGCCGAAAGCGGCTTATCGACGTTTCGCGACCCCAACGGCATCTGGGCCAAATACGATTGGCGCGATGTCGCCACGCCCGAAGGCTTCAAAGCCAATCCCGGTCTGGTGCACGATTTCTACAACATGCGCCGCCGTGCACACGCGGAATGCAAACCAAACGCCGCGCACATCGCGCTCGCCCGCCTTGAGCGCGAACACTCCGGCGTCACCATCGTTACGCAAAACGTCGACGCACTCCACGAAGCCGCCGGATCGCAAAACCTGATCCACATGCACGGCGAGGTGTGGAAAATCTTCTGCGCCCATTGCGACGTACGCCAAGTCTGGCGCGAAGACCTCTCGCGCGCGATTGTTTGTCCGTCCTGCGCAAGCACGGGCTCAATGCGCCCCGACGTCGTGTGGTTCGGCGAGACGCCGTATCACATGGAGCGCATCGCGAAATTACTCGGCCAATGCGGTCTCTTCATCTCGATCGGCACAAGCGGCAACGTCTACCCGGCGGCTGGATTTGTCGCCGCCGCACGCGAACACGGCGCCCACACAGTCGAACTCAATCTCGAACCCTCCAACGGCGCCAGTCTTTTTTCCGAAGCCATCTATGGCCCCGCAACCGAAGTCGTACCGGTATATGTGGAAAGATTGCTGCGTGGAGATGGTGTCTGACCCTCCGGGTCTGACACCTATGCACCGGTCTTCATGGTGTCAGACCCGTCATGCCGAAGGCGTGTCTTCGACACGATGGGTCAGACACCAATTACAATCGCGCCTTCACCGCCTCAACACCGCCACCACTTCGATATGCGGCGAATACAAAAACTGATCGACCGGCGTCACGGACTCGAGCTTATACCCGCCATCAATCAAGATCCGCACATCGCGTGCGAGCGTCGCCGGACTGCAAGAGACCGCCACAACCGTTTTCACTTTCGAGCGCGCGATCATCTTGGCCTGTGCTTCCGCCCCGCTGCGCGGCGGATCAAAACAAATCGCATCATAAGCATTCAACTCGGTCCCTGATAACGGCTCGCGAAAAAGATCGCGCGCAATCGCTTCAATCGGCTTCAGCCCCCGTGTCTTCCGTGCTGCCGCAACAAGTGCCGCGATTGCCACCTTGTCACTGTCGGCTGCAAAGACTTTTGACTGTCGCGCCAACCGAAACGTAAACGCGCCCACACCCGAAAACAGATCAATCACCTTCTTCGCTTTGCCAACGGCGGCCACGACCAGCTCCGCCATCGCAACTTCCGCTTCCGCAACGGCCTGCAAGAACACGCCCGGCGGCAGCACGACTTCAGCAGCCCCCATCGTCAGGAACGGCGCCAGCGCCTTGTACGCCAAATCATCGGAAATGCTGACACGCGCGAAACGCTCTTGACTTGCAACCTTTGCAATATGCGCCCTGATTTCCGGCGTTAACGTTTGCCCGGACTCTTCGAGCGCGATATCGAGCCCGGCTTCGGTCCATGTTGTCGTGGCTCTCAACTCCCCGCGCCGCGACACGAGCGGCGAGACGAGATCGCGCAAGGCGGGAAGTGCCGCGACGATCCTCTCATCAACAACAGGGCACATCGCCAGATCGACCAACTCATGCGATCCGGCTCCATGAAATCCTAAAACCACGCCGCTGTTCGTGCGCTTGGCTGAGAACACCGCGCGCCTTCGCTTGCCCGCACATGCAACCACTTCGGAGACTTCCGCATCAATCCCGCGCGAGCGAAACGCGGCCACGACTTGCGCTTGCTTCCAAGCCGAGTAGACGGCTGCTGCCATATGCTGAAGCGCGCATCCCCCGCAAACACCGAAGTGGCGGCACACCGGCGCAATACGATCCCGGCTCGCCTCAAGTATGGACAAGAGTCGTCCGCGTTCGCCGCTGACATCTGCCCGGACCAACTCTCCGCTCAGCGTCAGCGGCACAAATACGGGACCAGAGTCGCCATCAGCCACGCCGTCGCCTTGCGCACCAACGCGATCAATGCGCAGTACTAATTCGGTAGCCATTTTCTCAATGTCCCCGGTCGGTCGGCGTCGCTTGTTACACGCCTTGAAGGCCACACTTCAGCCGCGGGTCAAGGGAATTATGCGCACACCAGATGCTTCTGTCTGGTTCACTGCCGCGCGCTGCCTGTTATAACTCAGCCACCCGCGAAATCACCGATAAGGACACCACCCATGATCCGCCGCGATATCTTCACGTCCATTGCCGCCACCGTCTTCGTCATCAGCGCACCCTTCACTGTCTTGGCCGAAGAGGCCGCCGGCACACCGTCGCCCGCTGGCGCCAAAGTGTTCATCATCGAGCCTGCGGACGGTGCAACGGTTTCAAGCCCGGTTGCGGTGAAGTTCGGCATCGAAGGCATGGACGTGGCGCCAGCCGGCACCGAGAAAGCCAACAGCGGCCATCATCATTTGATCATTAATCAAACACTCGCCGACACGAAGTCAGCGATCCCCGCCGACGCCAACCATGTTCACTTCGGCAAGGGCCAGACCGAAACGGCAGTTGAGTTGAAGCCCGGCGAACACACGCTGCAGCTCGTGCTCGGCGACCACAACCATGTGCCGCACAACCCGCCGGTCGTCTCCCCCACAATCAAGATCACAGTGAAGTAGATCAGCCCCCAACGGCGCCGATCACTAACCTACAATTTGATTGTATCCAGGCCACTCTTATCCCCCTCCCCCTTGGGGGCAGGGCTATCGCATTTGGCTGAGGAGGGCGATGAGATGAGCGTCGTTCCAGGCGGCTTTTCGCAATTTTCCGGCCAGCGACCCTTTGGCCTTGTCATGGCGGACGATGTTAAGTGCAAGCCGCCGCAGAATGGCGAGA
>JANOKZ010000055.1:0-2885 GCA_031419515.1 Hyphomicrobium sp. | reverse complement strand
CGCTTGGCGACGCCGTACTGTTGGCTTTCGACATGTCTTCGGCAGCAAAACATTTTGGGATTTCGGCGCCCAACGGGCGTCGAGATAGAAAGAGCGGTGCAAAGAAACGCAAGCAACACGAAACCGAGGAACAATATCAACTTCTGCGAGCCGTTAATGGCTAACGTACCCAAGTTAAACAACCGTTATAGGCAATTGATCGAGAAAATTTTCTTCGCACATTGGAAGAAGGGAGTTGGCGAGTTCGTTTTTGCGCGCACCGAATTGAAGGAAACCGCAGAGCAACTTGCCATCGAGCTCCCGGATAATCTTGGCGACGTCATATACTCGTTTCGATTTCGCACTGCATTACCCGATAAAATCATAGAGACGCAGCCTAAAGGCAAAGAATGGATCATAGAAGGTGCCGGTCGCTCGCAATACCGGTTTAAACTCGTCAAGGCAACGAGGATCGTTCCCAATCCCAGCTTGATCTGCATTGGGATTCCCGATGCAACTCCAGAAGTCATCAGGGCTTACCGGCTCGACGACGAGCAAGCACTTCTTGCGATCGTTCGTTACAATCGGCTCATCGATATTTTTCTGGGGCTGACCACTTACAGCCTTCAAAATCATCTCCGTACGACGGTCGAAGGCATCGGACAGATCGAAATCGATGAGCTTTACATCGGATTGGATAAGCGCGGCTGTCACTACGTAATTCCAGTCCAAGCCAAAGGCGGCAAAGACCAGATTGGCGTCGTTCAAACCAGCCAAGACTTTCGCTTCGCCGCTCAAAAGTTCGAAGGAATGCTTTGTAGGCCCGTCGCGGCCCAGTTCATGGACGACCGGGTGATTGCGCTTTTTGAACTCGCACTCCAAGGCGACGAAGTGAAGGTTGTCGAAGAGCGACACTATCAATTGGTACCCGCCAAGGACCTTGATCGAGATTCGATCCGCAAGTACGTCGAATAGGGCCCGCTCCCTCATCCTTAACCCGATTGCCTAATGCCGATTGCCGATTGCCGATTGCCGGTTTCATTTTCCCATCAACCAACCTTGGCAAAAATCTCAAGCCAACCCATCCCCGCGCGCTCAAAATGAGCGATACTTCCCCTCATCCGCTTCACGAAAAGGCGGCGCCGGGACGCTGGTGCCGCGAAGCGGAGGCATTGGACTGCACGCACCCGTAACGTACGGGATGCGTGCTTAAAGCAACCGCCGTCCGCGTAGGGTGAGAAGCCTACGTGCAGTGCAGCCTGCTGGCGAAAGTGACGGCGTCAGAGACTTGACACTCCAAGTGCCGCGGACCGGTTTCGAGGACGCACTTTTTTGAATACCAAGCGCGGCCTCAAAGCCGGTCCGCTTCTTTTCACTTTTTCCAACCGGCGCACTTCGGGTGCGGCCGGAAGCGCAGGCTGCGTGCCTCGTCACGCGCAAAAAGAAAGCATAGGCCTCCATGACAAAACCCGACAGAACCCGTAAAGATCTGCCAAGACCCAAGCACCCGAAAAAATGGTTGGGCCGCGTTGTGCGCCGCCAATATTTGACCCTTCTGGCGCGCGCCAACGAACTCGCCGAGGAATGGGAGATCCGCGAAGAAATCCGCGCCGCGAAACGAGCGCAGGGCAGGCGACCGCAGGCGAAAGTCATCCGCGACCGCCATAAGGAACGGGAAGCAGCGTGCGAAGCCCGCCGTCAGCTCACAACCAAACGCGAGCGCGACGCGAGCGGGCGCTTCTTAGCCAAATGCCGCACTCGTCAAAGCCCAGTCCCCGCCGCGTAGGCTACCCAGACGTTGGGTTCTTCGTAGCGGCCGCGCTGGTGCTCCAGATCGATTTTGACCGGCACGAGCGCACCTTCGAGCTCGTAGTCGCCCGTTGTCTCAAACGCTTGGCTCGACCAGGTCTCCCAGAATCCGACATGCTCCTCGACCACCATCGAGCGTTCGCACGGCCCGATCAGTTTGCCCCCGGCCGCGAGGTGACTGCGCAGCCAGGGATCGTAGGGCCGGCCGCGCTCGTCGGTCCATGTGATGTAGTCGGCAATGGCGACGCGCGGGTGGCGTGCTTTTGCCGAAGGTCGAACTGGCGCCACAAGGCCGCGAAGGCCCCGCTTGTCCGCCAAGTCGAGAAGCGCGCGGATCATGATGCGCGCGTAGCCTTTGGAGCGGTAACGCACCGGGACCGAAATGGCCAGTGCACCAAGCATGTTCGGATTTTTGCGGCTTTTGCGGCTGGCCGCCTCTTCAACCAACCAATCCCAGCCCTCCGGCGGCAACCCTTCAGCCGGATCGCATGCCAGCGGTACGCAATTGGCGACAGCCACCGGGTAGCCGCGCTCTTCATCGACCAAGCACAGCTGATAATCCGCGTACTCCTCAAGCAAGCAAGCTGGCATAAAGCTCGTAGTGCGCGCGCGTGTAGTTCAAGTATCCGAGGTCGTTCCACGCGGCCTGCTCAATGACAGAGGCTGCTTTTTTCAAGCCGGGATCGGACGCCCTGGAACGAATAACAAGATTGGTCATTGGCAAAAACTCAGCATTGAACATGAGGAATGGCGGCAGATGCGCGGCCTCGTCCAAGGCCGCTTATGCAGCTATCAACTGCACGTTAAGGTTGATAATATATGGTGAACAAAAATACAATGGGTGCGCACAAATAAATACTAGATTGCTAAGTTTGGCGATATAACGATGATTTTGCGTTATTTTCTGTTATTCTCGCCTCTCGGATCAACGCCCGGTGGTAAAAAATTATTCAATCTTTGCGTGTGTTAATGCTGCCCACGCTCAGGAGCTACAAATGCAACGACAGTCCGAACCAAAGTCCCAACTCCAGCATCACGACGGCAACGTCCATCGCCTGATGATGCTGACAGCCGCCGGCATTACGTTCGCCGGAATC
>JANOKZ010000054.1:0-5849 GCA_031419515.1 Hyphomicrobium sp. | reverse complement strand
CCACAACCCGCCTAACCACGCGCAAACTATCCCCAATCCGGCGAGCCCCCGCGGGGCGAGCAACGGCCGCGCCGCCAAGAGCGCGAAAAACGTCCCGACAGCTGGGCCGATACTCCGGCGAAGCCTGACAAGCGCGAGCCGCGCAAGGATCAGCCGCGCAGCGCCGAGCCAAAGCCACACCAGCAGCAACCGGGCGGCCGGGTTGGCTTTGCCGACAGTATGCCAGCCTTCATGCGCAAACCGCCACGTCCATCGAAGACGCCGGGCGGGCGGTAATCCGCGGCACTCAGGTGCGCTTCGATTTGGCAACAGACTTTTTTGACGCCGGCTTCTTGGCGGCCGGCGTTTTTGTTGCGGCGGGCTTGGGCGTAGCCACTTTGGGTACCGGCCTGGATTTCGTTTTCTTCACCGCAGCACGACGTGCGGCCTGAAGGGCGGCGCGTGCCCATTCGGCCATCTCGTCAGGTTCGTCATAAAGACGTTCTGGAACACGCCAATACGACATGGTGACCGGCCGCGTCTGCCCCTCATAAACGAAAGGCCCCTGCCCTTCGGCTTCGAACATGGCTTTGGTTGTGTCATCGGCCTTGAGGTAGACGGCATCGTCATCAATGAGAGCAATGGCGACGCCGTCGATGTAGACTATTGCGCCGCCAAACATGCGCCGCACCGTGACGGCTCCGAGCGGCGCCAAGACCTCTTTCAGGAGTTCAACGATACTATCGCTTGCGGTCATTAGGGCGTGCTCCGCCCGTAGCGATGGAATTAGTGCGAGGCGGGGCCAAAGCCCTCGGGCATAGCGGGTTGAAGCTCAACGCTCTCGCCGCAACCGCACGCGCCCTTCTGGTTCGGGTTGTTGAACACGAATTGCGAGGCGAGCTTATCGGTCTTGAAATCCATCTCGGTGCCGAGCAGGTACATCACGGCGGCCGGTTCGATGATAACCACCGCGCCCCGGTCTTCGATCACTTCGTCGAACTTGCCGATCTCGTCTGCCCAGTTCATCGTATATTCCATGCCCGCGCAGCCGCCCTTCTTAATACCGATTTTCAAGCCTTTGACGCCGGGCTTCGCCGACATCAGGCTCGTGACGCGCGACGCTGCCGCGTCCGTCAGGGTCATAACATTGGGCATCATGCGCAGTGAGGGCATCGTTTTCAACCTGTTCTGTTCATCCACTCGACTATATGGGAATGCCACGGCAGTTTACGAGGCCTAACTTTAAAACATGTTTACGGCAAGCTTGGCTTCGTCCGACATTCGGCTTTTGTCCCACGGCGGATCAAAAGTCAGTGTAACTTTGACATTGTTGACGCCAGCAACCGTGCTGACGGCTGCTTCGACCCAGCCCGGCATTTCGCCAGCCACAGGGCAACCCGGCGAGGTCAGGGTCATCTCGACATCGACATTGCGGTCGTCATCGACATCGACCTTGTAGATGAGCCCTAGCTCATAAATATCAGCCGGAATTTCCGGGTCGTAGACGGTCTTCAAAGCCGCAACGATGTCGGTCGTCAGCCGGTCGATTTCTTCCGGCGGCAAAGGATTAGTGGCTGCAGCCTTGACTTCAGCCACCGGCGTTTCCGCGGGCGTGTCGAGTGCGGCGACGGCGTCTTTCAACGCTTCCGCCTCTTTCGCTTTGCCTTCAGTTTTGCTGTCCATCAAACCAATTCCTTTACGCAAATAGGTCGTGTGCTTTGACGAGCGCCGTCGCCAAGGCGTCCACCTCGGCACGGGTATTGTACATCGCGAATGAGGCGCGGCATGTGGCCGTGACGCCAAGGCGTTCCATCAACGGCTGCGCGCAATGGTGGCCGGCCCTGATCGCGACGCCCGAGCGGTCGATGATCGTCGAGACGTCGTGGGGATGAAGTCCGTCAACAGTAAATGAGAAGATCGCGCCCTTGCCAGGTGCGGTTCCATGCAGCTTCAACCACGGCAGGCCCGCCAATCTCTCTTGGGCATACGCCGCAAGATCCGCTTCATGGCGTGCGATCTTATCGCGTCCCACTTGCATCATGTAGTTCAAGGCCGCGCCAAGGCCGATGGCTTCGACGATCGCGGGCGTACCGGCTTCGAATTTGTGCGGCGTCTTGTTGTAGGTCACGCGATCAACGGCAACGGTTTCGATCATATCGCCGCCACCCTCGTAGGGCGGTAGAGCGTCGAGATGATGCTTCTTGGCGTAGAGCACGCCTATACCCGTCGGGCCATAGGTTTTGTGGCCGGTGAAGACATAGAAATCGGCGTCAAGGTCGCGCACGTCAACCGGCATATGCACGGCGGCCTGACTGCCATCGACGAGCACAGGAACGCCTTTTGCGTGCGCAATGCGGATGATGTCTTTGACCGGATTGACGGTGCCGAGCACATTCGACATGTGCGTGATGGCAACGATCTTGGTCTTCTTAGTGATCATCCGGTCGAGTTCGCCAACCAGCAACTCGCCGCGATCGCTCATGGGCAACCACTTCAACACCGCGCCTTGGCGCTCGCGCAGAAAATGCCAGGGCACAATATTGGCGTGGTGCTCCATGATCGAGAGCACAATCTCGTCGCCCTCGCCTATCTCTTTTTGCCCGAGCACATTGGCAACGAGATTGATGGCGCTCGTCGCATTGCGCGTGAACACGACCTCATCGACGCTGGCGGCATTCAAAAACCGGCGCACTGTCTCACGCGCGGCTTCAAAGTTTTCCGTCGCCGCATTAGAGAGATGGTGCAGACCGCGATGCACATTGGCGTACTCGAAGCGGTAGGCATGATCCATGGCTTCGATCACCGAGCGCGGCTTTTGCGCCGACGCCCCGCTGTCGAGATAACAAGCGGCTTGCCGTGCACTTCGCGATAGAGGATAGGGAAATCCGCGCGGATGCGTTCGACGTCATAGCCCGCAGCAGCAGACGCCGGTCCTGACTTTGCCATCGCTCTTGCTTCGCTGCCCATGGATGGGGCTCCTTCGATCATCTCGCCTCAGACCGCACCGAGCCAGGTCTTGGCCATCGTCTGAAACGCCAACCGCAGACTTTCGTGTTCCACCTTGTCGAAGGCTTCGCCGATGAACGACTCGATCAACAGTGCCCGCGCCTCATTTTCCGGGATCCCGCGCGACATGCAATAGAAGAGCAGGTCTTCGTCCAGTTCCGCCGACGTCGTACCGTGACCGCATACGACGTCATCGGCATAAATCTCGAGTTCGGGTTTCGAATCGAATTCCGCGTCTGGCGATAGCATGAGGGCTTGCGCCATCTGCTTGCCGTCGGTCTTTTGCGCGCCGGGGCGTACGATCACCTTGCCCTGGAAGATGCCGCGCGAGTGGCCGTCGAGAACGCCCTTGAAGAGTTCGCGGCTTTCGCAATGAGGCACCGCGTGATCGACCACAAGCGTTGTATCGACGTGCTCGGAGCCGCGCGCGAGAAATGCGCCCGAAAGATCAAGCTTGCCGCCCTCGCCCTTGTAGGTGGCGAAGATCTGATTGCGCGCGAGCCCTTGACCCGATGTGTACTGGAAACCGCGATAGTTCGTGTCGCGCCCGAGCGCAATATTCCAGTTGGAGAGATGCACTGCCTTGCCGTGATCGGCCGCAACCTTGAAATGCGCAACCGTCGCGCCATCTCCAACGCTCATCTCGGTTAGGGCGTTGACCTGACTGTCATGCGTCGACCCCGGAACGGCTACGTGCGCTTCGATGATCGTCGCGGTTGCACCCTTACCAATTGTGATGACGTTACGCACGGTTGTCGCAAGCGCATCTTTTCCAGACCGCACGAAGACGATGAGCAACGGCTTTTCAAGACGCGCCCCCGCCGCAACATCGACAACCGCGCCGTCTGTCACGAAAGCTGTGTTCAGTGTCATCGTCGAATCGCGCTCGCCGCCGTCGATCGCAACGAGGCCGTTGGCAATTTTGTCTGGCGCCGCTTCAAGGGCACCCGCCAACGGTTTCACCTCAATGCCAGCCGCGCCTTGCAGATCGGAGAGCGCGGCACAGCAGTGGCCGTTGACGAAAGCGATGCGGTGCACATCGACATCTGTCAGCGGTCCAAGTGCGACGATCAATTCGGCAACCGTCGTCTTGCCCGCCACATCGTTCTCAAGCGCTGGCCGGAAGGCTTCTTTCAGGCTGTTGCGCAGATCGGTGTATTTCCATTCTTCAATACGACGGTGCGGCAGGCCGATGGCGCTAAACCGGCCGATGGCGTCCGCGCGTGCGGCTGTCACGCCAGCGTTGCCCGGCAACCGGGGCGCTGCCGCTGCAAACGCTTCCGAAAGCGCCAGCTCGGCCTTGGTTTTCATGATTGCTACGTTCATTTGCCTTGCATCTCACTTGTAGGTTGGGTCAGCGCGGCCAGCGCAATGGTGTCTGACCCTCCGGGTCCGACACCGATGCATCGTCGCTATTTCAATCCGGCGTCAGACCCGGAGGGTCAGACACCAATCTCCCTATGCTGCCTTGCCGGTGTAATCGGCGTAACCCGATTTTTCGAGTTCGAGTGCCAATTCCTTGCCGCCCGTTTTCTGTATCTTGCCATTCGCCAGCACGTGTACTTTGTCCGGCACGATGTAGTTCAAAAGCCGCTGATAGTGGGTGATGACAAGGAACGCGCGGTTCTTATCGCGCAACGCGTTGACGCCTTCCGAGACGATGCGCAGCGCATCGATATCGAGGCCAGAATCCGTTTCGTCCAGCACGCAAAGCGTGGGTTCTAAAAGCGCCATTTGCAGGATTTCCGAGCGCTTTTTCTCGCCGCCCGAAAAGCCGACGTTGACGGGGCGCTTCAGCATCTCGACGTCGATATTGAGCTTGGCACCCTTTTCCTTGATGAGCTTCATGAAGGCGGCCACATTCAGTTCGGCCTCCCCGCGCTTCTTTTTCAGAGCGTTAAGCGCGGTGCGCAAGAACGTGAGACCGGCGACGCCCGGGATTTCCATCGGATACTGGAACGCCAGGAACACGCCCTTTGCGGCGCGCTCGTCTGCTTCCATCTCGAGGATCGACTCACCGTTCCACAGGATATCGCCGTCGGTCACTTCGTAACCGGCGCGGCCTGCAAGAACGTAGGCAAGTGTCGATTTTCCATACCCGTTCGGGCCCATGATGGCGTGCACTTCGCCCTTGGGTACCTTGAGGGAGAGGCCCTTAAGAATCGCCTTGTCCTCATCCGCGAGCTTCACTTGCAGGTTTTTAATTTCGAGCATTCTAGCGTACCTTTTTCATTACTGTCTTTGTTGGTGTCTGACCCTACGGGTCTCACACCATTGCGCCGTTCTTTCCCGGTGTCAGACCCGGAGGGTCAGACACCCTTTTCCCGATCAGCTTCTGCGTTTCGGCCAACCTCACGCCACCCGTCATCCCGTGCGCGGTGCAGCGTTCTTACGGTGCGCCGCAGACACGGGATGACGGGTGGTGGATATTTCGGAGTGCGCGATCATCCGACCGACCCTTCCAAACTAATCCCGATCAGCTTTTGCGTCTCCGCCATGAACTCCATCGGCAATTGCTGCAGCACGTCGCGCACGAAGCCGTTGACGACAAGCGCGATGGCTTCTTCCTTGGAAAGCCCGCGCTGCTGGCAATAGAAGAGCGTATCGTCCGAGATCTTCGACGTCGTGGCTTCATGCTCGAAGTGCGCCGATGAATTCTTGGCTTCGATGTAGGGCACGGTGTGCGCCCCGCACTTGTCGCCAATCAGCAAGCTGTCGCAGTTCGTGAAGTTCCTGACGCCGGTTGCCTTGCGGTGCGCCGAGACGAGGCCGCGATACGTGTTTTGCGAATGGCCAGCCGCAATACCCTTGGAGATAATGCGGCTCGAGGAATTCTTACCCAAGTGGATCATCTTGGTGCCGCT
>JANOKZ010000053.1:0-5443 GCA_031419515.1 Hyphomicrobium sp. | reverse complement strand
GGCGAAAGGGGAATCCAGCTGATGCTCCACGACCGCGATCGCATTTTTCGGAGTTTGCGCCCCCTCTCCCCTTGGGGAGAGGGTTGGGGTGAGGGGGTGGGCTGTCGGCAAATAGGTAAATTGTCCGCCCCTCACCCGGCGCGGAATTTGCGTCAGTGTTCAATGCTGAAGATTATTGGCCGCGTCGGCTTCTCCACTTCATGGCGGAGCCATGCTTCGCATGGACGGGGAGAGGCTATTCTTCGCGCATCGAAAAGGTGGGCACTCATGCGTAGCGGACTTGTGAGTTTGGCCAGAGGACTTCGCCGAGCTGAGACTTCGGCGGAAGGCTTTTTGTGGTCTGAGCTTCGCAATCGCCAGATGGATGGCTGGAAATTCAAGCGGCAGGTCCCGTTTGGAAACTACATCCTCGATTTCTTTTGTTACGACGCGCGGCTTGCTGTCGAGGTGGACGGGGCGACGCACTCAGAGGCGACAGAGATTGCTGACGACGTAGAACGCACGGCATTTCTCGAAGCACATGGCGTGCGGCTGGTGCGATGTTCAAACACGGATGTTTTTGAGAACCTCGATGGTGTTTTAGAGATGATCTATCTTCAACTTGGGCAACAGCCAGCCCCCTCACCCGGCGCGGCCGAATCGGTCTTCGCACTCGAATCACCAATCGCCGCGCCGGCCTCTCCCCAAGGGGAGAGGCTAAGCGCGCGTGGCGACAGGAGAGACTAATGCTCCAAGATCGCGACCGGATTTTCCGCAATCTCTACGGCTTCCATGACGCGGGGCTGAAGGGGGCCATCTCGCGCGGCGCGTGGGACGGCACCAAGTTCTTCATCGACAAGGGCCACGACTGGATCATCGATGAAGTGAAGAAGTCTGGCTTGCGCGGGCGCGGCGGCGCGGGGTTCCCCACAGGGCTCAAATGGTCGTTCATGCCGAAGAATGACCCGCGGCCGAGTTATCTCGTCATCAACGCGGACGAGTCGGAACCGGGTTCCTGCAAGGACCGCGAGATCCTGCGCCACGATCCGCATCTGCTCGTCGAAGGCGCGCTGCTCGCTTCGAGCGCGATGCGCGCGCATACTTGTTACATTTACGTGCGCGGCGAGTTTATGCGCGAGCGCGAAGCTTTGCAGCGGGCGATTGACGAAGCCTATGACGCGCGGCTCATCGGCAAGGGCAACGTGCACGGCTGGGACATAGAGATTTTTGTCCATCATGGCGCCGGCGCTTACATTTGCGGCGAAGAAACGGCGCTCCTTGAAAGTTTGGAAGGCAAGAAAGGCCAGCCGCGCTTGAAGCCTCCGTTCCCGGCGAACGTGGGCTTGTGGGGTGCACCGACGACAATCAATAACGTCGAGAGCATCTCGGTTGTTGGTGAAATTCTCCGGCGCGGCGCGACGTGGTTCGCGGATTTAGGGCTTCCAAACAACACCGGCACCAAATTGTTTCAGATTTCAGGACACGTCGAGCATCCGTGCGTCGTCGAAGAAGAGATGGGCATCCCTATGCGGGAACTCATCGAGAAGCACTGCGGCGGCGTGACGGGCGGATGGGATAATCTCCTCGCGGTCATTCCGGGCGGCTCTTCGGTGCGCTGTATCACGGCGGAGCAGGCGACCGATGTGACGATGGATTTCGATGCGCTGGGCAAGCTCGGTTCCGGTCTCGGCACTGCGGCCGTCATCGTGATGGATAAGTCGACGGATATTATCGCTGCGATCCGGCGCATTGCTTACTTTTACAAACATGAGAGCTGCGGCCAGTGCACGCCGTGCCGCGAAGGCACAGGCTGGATGTGGCGCGTCTTGGAACGCATGGAGCGCGGCGAAGCCGAAAAGCGCGAAATCGATTTGCTGTTTGAAGTGACGAAGCAAGTCGAAGGTCACACGATCTGCGCACTTGGTGATGCGGCGGCGTGGCCGGTGCAGGGTTTGATTAAGAATTTCCGGCCCGTGATTGAAGCAAGGATCGATCAGTACAGACAAAAACATTCGCGGGAGGCCGCGGAGTAAACATGACCAAAAAACTCATCGTCGACGGCAAGGAAATCGAGGTCGAGGATCACTTGACCTTGATGCAGGCGTGCGAGCAGGCGGGCGCCGAGATTCCGCGCTTTTGCTATCACGAGCGCTTGTCGATTGCCGGTAACTGCCGCATGTGCCTCGTGGATGTGCAAGGTTCGCCAAAGCCCATCGCGTCCTGCGCCATGGGCGTCGCTGACTTGCCGCCGAACAAGGACGGGTCTCCCAAGGTCGTCTCGACCAAAAGCCCGCTCGTCAAAAAGGCGCGCGAAGGCGTGATGGAATTCCTGCTTATCAATCATCCGCTCGATTGCCCGATTTGCGATCAGGGCGGCGAATGCGACTTGCAAGATCAGGCGATGGCGTTTGGCATGGGCGGATCGCGCTATCAGGAAAACAAACGCGCGGTCGAGGAAAAGAACATAGGGCCACTCATCAAGACGGTGATGACGCGCTGCATTCACTGCACGCGCTGTGTGCGCTTCATGACGGAAGTGGCCGGCGTCGAGGAGTTGGGCCTTATCTCGCGCGGCGAGGATGCCGAGATCACGACGTATCTCGAAAACGGCATCATGTCGGAGCTGAGCGCCAATGCGGTTGATCTTTGCCCAGTCGGCGCGTTGACGCACCGGCCGTGGGCCTTCAGCGCGCGTCCGTGGGAGATGACGACGACGGAATCGATTGACGTGATGGACGCCGTTGGCTCGGCCATTTCTATCGATACGCGCGGGACGGCCGTCATGCGCATCCTGCCGCGCAACAACGATGCCGTGAACGAAGAATGGATTTCCGACAAGACGCGCCACGTGGCGGATGGCTTGAAAACGCAACGCTTGGATCAGCCTTATATCCGCAAGAACGGACGTTTGGAGCCCGCAAGCTGGGACGAAGCGTTGGCACTCGTGGCGCAGAAATTGAAATCCGCCAAGCCTGAGAAGATTGGCGCGATCGCCAGCGATCTTGCAGGCGCGGAGGAAATGTTTGCGCTCAAGGATTTGTTCTCGCGACTGGGTAGCGCCAATCTCGACTGCCGGCAGAAGGGCGACAAGCTCGATCCCAAACTTGGCCGCGCCAGCTATCTTTTCAATACAACCATCGAAGGCATCGAGCAGGCAGACGTCATTCTCATCATTGGCTCGAACCCGCGCATTGAAGCGCCGGTGCTGAACGCGCGCATCAGGAAGCGCTGGCGGCGCGGCGGATTAAAGGTGGGCGTGGTTGGACCGGCTGCGGATCTCACGTACCCGTATGAACATCTCGGCACCACGCCTGAGCATTTGGCGGAAGTCGCCAGCATTCGCCACCCGTTCGCGGCGGCACTGGGGACGTCACTGCACCCAATGGTCATCGTTGGCGAAGGTGCGTTTGCGCGCGGCGATGGGTTGGCTATCCTTGCGACTGCCGCGCGCATCGCTATGGCCGCATGCAACGGGAAGCCCGTCAATTGGAACGGGTTCAACGTACTGCACACGGCTGCTGCGCGCGTTGCGGGACTGGATCTTGGATTTGTGCCAGCCGCTGGCGGGCGCGATCTCGAAGGCATGCTAAAAGCGGATATGGAGGTTGTGTATCTCCTTGGCGCGGATGAGATAGAACTGGGCCGGTTGGGCGGCGCGTTCACGATCTATCAGGGCAGCCACGGCGACGCGGGCGCGATGCGCGCGGACGTCATTTTGCCGGGCGCCGCCTACACGGAAAAGAGCGTGACGTATGTGAATACGGAAGGGCGCGCGCAACAGACGGTGAAAGCTGCTTTTGCACCGGGCGAGGCGAAAGAAGATTGGACGATTATTCGCGCGCTCTCAGCGTTGGCCGGTCAGACGTTGCCGTATGATAACTTGAACGCGTTGCGGGCCGAGATGTACAAGGCGGCGCCGCAACTTGCCGCACTTGATGGCGTTGAGACGCGCGCAGTCGCGGGGCTTGAAACGTTAGCCAAGCTCAAGGGTGGGTTTGGACCGGAGCCGTTCGTCAACGCAATTTCGGATTTCTATATGACCAATCCAATTGCGCGGGCGTCGGCCGTCATGGCGGGCTTGAGCGCGCTTCGGGCGAATGCGGCCGACGGTAAACGGGAGGCGGCGGAGTAGCCCACGATGCTCGATACGTTTTGGACATTCATGAATGACACCGGCTGGAACGTGCTTGGGCTTATTGGCTTCTCGCTGCTGTTGCTCGTGTCGTTGTTGGTCATCATCGCGTTTCTGTTGCTCATGGATCGCAAGGTGTGGGCTGCGGTGCAGTTGCGCCGGGGCCCGAACGTGGTTGGGCCGTTCGGCTTGCTGCAATCGTTTGCCGATTTGCTGAAGTTTGTTTTCAAGGAGCCGCTGATCCCGGCGGGGTCCGACAAGATCGTGTTTCTGTTGGCGCCGCTCGCGACGGCGACGTTTGCATTGGCGACGTGGGCCGTGATCCCGGTCAACGAAAACGCTTGGGGTAAGTGGGTGATCTCCGACTTGAACGTCGGCGTTCTCTACATCCTCGCCATCTCGTCGCTTGGCGTTTACGGCGTCATCATGGGCGGATGGGCATCGAACTCGAAATATCCGTTCATGGGTGCGCTGCGCTCGGCTGCGCAGATGGTTTCGTATGAAGTGTCTATCGGGTTCGTCATCATCTGCGTGCTGTTGTGTGTTGGATCGCTCAATCTGACAGCGGTCGTGAATGCGCAAAAGGATGGGATTGGGACCGGCCTTGGTTTGACGCCATCGCTGCTCGATTGGCATTGGCTCGCGTTGTTCCCGATGTTCGTGGTGTTCTTTATTTCGGCGTTAGCTGAGACCAACCGTCCGCCGTTCGATCTGCCGGAAGCTGAGTCAGAGTTGGTGGCGGGCTTCATGGTCGAATATTCCTCGACACCGTATCTGCTTTATATGCTGGGCGAGTACGTCGCGATCACTACTATGTGCGCGATGACGACGATCTTGTTCTTGGGCGGCTGGCTGCCGCCGCTCGACGTCGCGCCGCTCAACTGGGTGCCGGGCATTTTCTGGTTCATTGGAAAGTGCGTGTTCGTGTTCTTCATGTTCGCCATGGTGAAGGCGTTCGTACCGCGCTACAGGTATGACCAACTCATGCGGCTCGGCTGGAAGGTGTTTCTGCCGCTGTCGCTGCTGTTGGTTGTTGTGACGGCGAGCGTTCTGCACTTTGGGTGCCTGGCGCCATGATGTTGGTGTATGTTCTTTTCGGTGTCCTAGTGCTAGCGGCCGGAGCTTCGAATTTCGTGTTTGTGCACGTCCTCGGTGACCAACTACCGAAGCTTGCACGCAAGGCTTGGCTGGTGTTCGGGATCTTGGTTGCGATGCTTGGAGTGCTACTTGTGGCGGGCAGGCTCCGGCTGGTCTTCACCAAAATCGAAGGGGCACATTCGGCAATGGTGTTTCCGGGCGTCGCCAACCAACTTGCCGACGGAGGACCCGCGC
>JANOKZ010000052.1:0-3964 GCA_031419515.1 Hyphomicrobium sp. | reverse complement strand
TCGGTTAATTGCTGAAACGCGGCACTTGCCATAGCTAAGAGGGCAGAATCATGGACCGGTCAGAGTTGACAGTGTTCGAAGGGGGAAAGATGGACAAGAAGCAAGCGCTCGACCAGGCTTTAGCGCAGATCGACAAGACCTTCGGCAAGGGGTCGATCATGCGCCTTGGTGCCAACGACAAGGTCGACATCGAGTCGATCTCGACGGGGTCGCTAGGGCTCGATATCGCGCTCGGTATCGGCGGTCTGCCCAAGGGCCGTGTCGTCGAAATCTATGGCCCGGAAAGCTCAGGCAAGACGACGCTCGCTTTGCAGGTCGTGGCTGAAGCCCAGAAGAAGGGCGGCACGTGCGCGTTCATCGACGCGGAACATGCGCTTGATCCCGGCTACGCCCGCAAGCTCGGCGTCAAAATCGAGGATCTTCTGATTTCGCAGCCCGACACGGGTGAACAGGCGCTTGAAATCGCCGACACGCTGGTGCGCTCAGGCGCGGTTGACGTGCTTGTCATCGATAGTGTCGCGGCCCTCACTCCCAAGGCCGAACTCGAAGGCGACATGGGCGATAGTTTGCCCGGCCTTCAGGCGCGTTTGATGAGTCAGGCATTGCGCAAGCTGACAGGCTCGATTTCAAAATCTGGGACAATGGTCATCTTCATCAACCAGATCCGCATGAAAATCGGCGTCATGTTCGGCAATCCAGAAACGACGACGGGCGGTAATGCGCTGAAGTTTTACGCCTCCGTGCGCTTGGATATCCGCCGCATCGGCCAGATCAAGTCACAGGAAGAGGTGGTTGGCAACCAGACGCGCGTCAAGGTCGTCAAAAACAAGGTGGCCCCGCCCTTCAAGCAGGTCGAGTTCGACATCATGTATGGCGAGGGCATTTCGAAAACCGGCGAACTCGTCGATCTCGGCGTCAAAGCTGGGATCGTCGAGAAGTCAGGCTCTTGGATTTCTTACAACGGCGAACGCATCGGCCAGGGCCGGGAGAATGCAAAGACGTTCCTCAAGGAAAACCCGAAAGTCGCCGCCGAACTCGAGCGCGCCATCCGCGCCAACGCCGGGCTTATCGTCGAGAAGATGCTGGCCAATCCCGACCCGAGCGAAGACGATGGCGAAGAACCCGATGCGGACGGCGTCTTGCCCGACGAGAGCGAAGCGCCGAAAAAAGCGAAGGGCCGGAAGTAGGCAGTAAGAGGTGTCTGACCTTCTGGGTCTGACACCGGGCAGTAGGCAATAGGCAGCAAGAGGTGTCTGACCCTCTGGGTCTGACACCGGGCAATAGGCAATAGGCAATAGGCAACACGGACGGCGAGGTTTCGCGACCGCAGGATAGCCTGCAACAAAGTGGAGCCTCAAAGGGGCGGGCTTTATGGGCCCGCCTCGTTTTGTTTAGCGGCGCGTTTTGGGTGCTGCAATTGGACCGCTGCCGCCTTTGTGGACAGCGAGAATGAGCGCCGCTACAAGTCGCGCGAAACAGATTCATTTTTGCCCGAAAGCACCCAGCATGGCCGGCGTCAGCGAATTACGCTCCTCATTTCTGGATTACTTCAAAAAGAACGGCCACGAGGTTGTGGCGTCCTCGCCGCTTGTCCCGCGCAACGACCCAACGCTGATGTTCACGAACGCCGGCATGGTGCAGTTCAAGAACGTCTTCACCGGCCAGGAGACGCGGGCCATTCCGCGCGCCGCCTCAAGCCAAAAGTGCGTGCGGGCGGGGGGCAAACACAATGACCTCGACAACGTCGGCTACACCGCGCGCCACCACACGTTCTTCGAGATGCTCGGCAACTTTTCGTTTGGCGATTATTTCAAGGACCGCGCCATCGAACTTGCCTGGACCCTGATCACCAAGGACTTCGGCCTCGACAAGAAGCGTCTCATGGTAACGGTCTACCACGATGACGATGTTGCACACGGCTTGTGGAAAAGGATCGCCGGATTGAGCGACGACCGCATCATCCGCATCGCGACGTCCGACAACTTCTGGGCCATGGGCGACACGGGGCCGTGCGGGCCGTGCTCGGAAATTTTCTACGATCACGGCGACAAGATCCCGGGCGGTCCTCCGGGCTCGGCCGACGCCGATGGCGATCGCTTCATCGAGATCTGGAATCTCGTTTTTATGCAATACGAGCAGCGTGGCCCCGGAGATCGCGTCGCCTTGCCGAAGCCTTCCATAGATACCGGCATGGGCCTCGAACGCGTCGCCGCCGTGCTTCAAGGCAAGCACAACAACTACGAGATCGATCTTTTTGAAAACCTCATTTTGAGCATCCGCGAAGAGTGCCGCAAGCTCGGGGCGGGGGAGAACAGCAAGACAGTTGATGTTGTTCCCGCGCGCCGCGTCATCGCCGATCACTTGCGCGCGACAAGCTTCCTCATCGCCGACGGCGTGCTGCCGTCAAACGAAGGGCGCGGCTACGTGCTGCGCCGTATCATGCGCCGCGCCATGCGTTACGCGCATCAATTGGGATGCACTGAACCGCTGATGTACCGGCTTGTGCCGGCCCTCGTCAAAGAAATGGGCGAGGCATTCCCGGAACTCATGCGCGGGCAAGCGCTGATTACAGAAACGCTCCAGCTTGAAGAAACCCGCTTCAAGAAAACGCTTGAGAACGGGTTGAAGCTGCTCGGCGAGGAATCCGCCCGCCTCACGAAGGGCGCGGTGTTCCCGGGCGACGTGGCGTTCAAACTCTACGACACCTTTGGCTTTCCGCTCGATCTCACCGAAGACGCGCTGCGTCCGCGCGGCATCAGCGTCGATAATGCGGCGTTCCAAGCTGCGATGAAAAAGCAAAAAGATGCGGCGCGGGCGGCTTGGAAAGGCTCGGGCGATGCCGCGACCGAAACCCTTTGGTTTGAAATCAAGGACAAGACCGGCGCGACGGAATTCCTCGGCTACGACACAGAGACGGCGGAAGGCGCAATCTCGGCCCTCGTCAAGGGCGGCAAGGATGCGGGCGAACTCAAGGCCGGCGACGAAGGCGCACTCGTTCTCAATCAAACGCCGTTTTATGGCGAGTCGGGCGGTCAAGTTGGCGACGTTGGCGTCATCAAGGGCGCTAAGGGCGCGCTGTTCCGCGTCACGGATACGCAAAAGAAGCTCGGCGATTTGTTCGTGCATCTCGGCCAAGTCGAGAAAGGCGAGTTCAAAACTGGCGAAGCGGTCGAACTCGTCGTCGATCACGCAGCCCGCACGGCAACGCGGTCCAACCATTCGGCAACGCACTTGCTGCATGAAGCGTTGCGTCAGGTGCTCGGAACGCACGTTGCGCAAAAGGGTTCGCTCGTATCGCCGGATCGCTTGCGTTTCGACTTTTCGCACACCAAACCGATGAGCGCGGACGACGTCAAGGCGGTCGAGGATATGGCCAACGCCGTGCTGTTGGAAAACACAGCCGTCGAAACGCGGCTGATGGGCCTCGAGGAAGCACGCGCGTCGGGTGCGATGGCGCTGTTTGGCGAAAAATACGGAGACGAAGTCCGCGTCGTGGCGATGGGCTCCGTGCGGCCGGGCGCCAACAAGGCTTGGTCGGTTGAACTCTGCGGCGGCACGCACGTCAGGCGCACGGGCGACATCGGTTTGATCAAAGTTATCGGCGAGAGCGCGAGTGCAGCAGGCGTGCGCCGTCTCGAAGCACTGACGGGCGAAGGCGCGCGCGCTTACCTCGCGGAACAGGATTCGCGCGTACGCGAAGCCGCAAGCATTTTGCGCACGCGGCCCGAAGATTTGGTCGAGCGCTTGAAGGCACTCGTCGAAGAACGCAAGTCTCTTGAGAAGCAACTCGCCGACGCCAAGCGCCAAATTGCGCTCGGTGGAGGCGCCGCTGCGGCGAATGGTGCGGCAACCGGCGGAGATGCCATCAAGATGATCGGCACAGTCAAGCTGCTCGCACGCACCGTACAGGGCTTAAACCCGAAAGATCTGCGCGGCCTCATCGACGACGGCAAGAAGCAAGTCG
>JANOKZ010000051.1:0-9161 GCA_031419515.1 Hyphomicrobium sp. | reverse complement strand
TCGAGGACGTCTTCGTCGCGTGTTAACGAAATCGTCTCGGCCCACGACTTGAATTTCTCATTCTTGGGTTGCGACTTTGCAAGTGCGCCATAGAAGTCTCGTGCTTGCTTCCGAGCGTTCTCCTCGCTTTCTGCAACGAAGTACTTACCATCCGGTCCATACCACGCGGGTATCTGATGTCCCCACCAAAGCTGGCGCGAGATGCACCAGGGCTGAATGTTGTGCATCCACTCGTCGTAAGTTTTTTTCCAGTTGGCCGGGATGAATTCGGTTCTGCCGCTGTCGACGGCTTTGATCGCCTCTTTCGCCATCTCGGCGGCGTTGACGTACCATTGGTCCGTCAGCCACGGCTCGATCACGACGCCCGAGCGGTCGCCATGCGGCACCGTATGCGTCGTCGGCTCGATCTTTTCAAGAAGGCCGAGCGCATTGATTTCGGCGATAACTTTCTTGCGCGCCTCAAAGCGGTCCATGCCACGATAGACTTCGGGCGCTTCGTTGTTCAACTTGCCGAACGCATCCAAAATATTGATCTGCGCGAGGTTCTGCCGCTTGCCCACCTCAAAATCGTTGAAGTCGTGGGCCGGCGTAATCTTCACCGCGCCCGTGCCCTTCGCCGGGTCGGAATATTCATCCGCGACAATCGGAATTTCTCTGCCGACCAGCGGCAACTTCACCGTCGCCTTGGCCGCAATCAGCGCCGCATAGCGCTCGTCCTCGGGATGCACAGCGACGCCCGTATCGCCGAGCATCGTTTCCGGCCGCGTGGTTGCTACGACGATGTAATCCTTGTCATACCCTTTGACCTTCTTAGTCAGCGGATAGCGGAAAAAATACATATGCCCGCTCGGGTCCTTGGCCAGAACCTTCGCCAGCGCCGCCTCATCAAACGGCTTTTCCGGATCGCCCTCTTTTTGGTTGCACGCCTCCGGCATGGCCCAGCTGAACGTGCCGCGCTTTTCCATCTGCACGACTTCGAGATCGGAAATCGCGGTTTGGAACTTCGGATCCCAGTTGACGAGGCGCTTGTCTTTGTAGATTAGCCGCGTGCCGTCTGGCAGGACTGTGTTATAAAGTTCAACGAAAACTTTCGTGACCGCCTGAACCATTGGATCATCAGCGTCACCGCGTTCGCCCATCGTAAACCGCTCGCGCGACCAATCGCACGACGCGCCAAGCCGCTTCAGCTGATTGACGATCGTGCCGCCGCTCTCGTCTTTCCAGTCCCAAACGCGGCGCAGGAACTCTTCGCGCCCCAGTTCGCGCCGCGACGGCTGCTTGTCGGCGGCAAGCCTGCGCTCGACCACCATCTGCGTCGCGATGCCGGCGTGATCCGTTCCCGGCTGCCACAGCACGTCGCGCCCGCGCATGCGCTCGAAGCGCACCAGCACGTCTTGCAACGTGTTGTTCAAGGCGTGCCCCATATGGAGCGAGCCCGTCACGTTCGGCGGCGGAATAACGATCGCGTACGGCGCGTTCGCTCCCCCGGCCGCGCCGCGCCCCGCCTTGAAGGCGTCCGCCTTTTCCCATTCGGCGGCAATGCGCGGCTCAATGTCGGCCGGCTGGAATGTCTTTTCGAGCATGGGAATGAAGATCGCTTATGAACCTGGATGACATCAGGTCGTAAGGCGCTCCTTCCCGTGCTGTCAACCTCATCGCGGCCTAACTAGCGTTGGGGCTTGTTGGGATCGTTGGGGTTCGAGGGTGAAAAATCGCCTTGCGCTTCGCTCAAAAGCGCCTTTTCGACGATTTTCGGCATGTTTTCCTGCAACCACTGGCGCAGCATGGGTCTCAGCAACTGCGCCGCGGCATCGTCGACGGCACTGTGTGCGTGCTGCTGGGCCAAATTGCCTTGTGGCAACGTTGGCGGCTGGCGATAAACGGGCGCGGAAGCCGGCGGCGGCGGCGGCGCGGGTTCTGGTGCCCTCGGCTTATAGACATCGCGCGTCATCTCGCCGAGCTTGTTGATACGCGTGTCGAAGAACGACGGCATCACGCGTGCAACCTCTTCGACGTCTTGCTTGGCAGGTTCCGGCCGTGGTCTGTAATGATTAGGTTCGCTTGAGGCGGCCGCCATTTGCAACGCTGCAGGCGGTTCGATCATGCGCCCGCTTGTGGCCCCGTTCGCTGCTCCGTTCGAAGCCCCATTCGCAGCAGAGGGATCGAACGGAATAACCGTGCGCGCCCTGCCAACGTCGTGCGGCGCATTCGTTTTCAATGCTTCACTAAGACGCCCAAAAAGTTTCGGCCTCTCAACGGCGGCGTGGTGCCCAGGCTTGAAGATGGCGGGCAGTTCGAATTCCGCCGCCTCATCTGCAGACGGCGGCGCATCGCGGCGTGCCAGAAAAGGGTGGTGCGTTGGCATATGGATTTCGCCCGATACCAAGCGCGTGGCGCCGGCTTCATCCGCAATGCTAGTCCGGATCGAGGCCAGAATGTCTTCTACGTTGTGGTGGTAAACCCCATTGATTGTTGTCATGACGCTTCCTCTTCTGCGTACGATTTAAAAACCGCAGAACCGCGCCGGCACCCCGTTGTCTTGCCCCGATCGGTTCGTCTTATCTCAGTATTGGACATTTCGCGTTTGCGACGCTGGTTGTCATGGTCTGAAGAAGGCGCGAACTACGTTTTCACCCCCGGCCGGTGAAAAAGTATTTTTCGCGCTTGGTGTTGCAATATCGCCAATAGTTGGCGCTCGTGTGGCGGGCGCGGCAAATTGCCGGTTTTCTCATGACAAAAAATAGGAGCGCCCAATATTTTTTTGGGCGCTCCAACTGAATTCCAACGGAATAAATTTCAAACGGGAGCGCTGATTATTCGGCCGCTGTCTTGTGCTCGGAATGAAGACTGTCATCGATTTCCTTGCGCAACGCGCGCTCGACGATCTTCGGCATGTTCTCTGCAAGCCAGTTGCGCAGCATCGGGCGCAACAATTCTGCAACCGTGTCTTCCATGCTGCGCGATCCCGGCATGGCAACACTTTGCATCCCCGAACTGTGCATCCCCGAACTTTGCATGGCATGGAATGGCGAGGGCGAATGCGACGTTGACGATGCGCGCGTGCCTTCAGAGATGGGTTCTGCAATCACCATCTCCTGCATCGTCGCGGGAGCCTCGATGGGTGCTGGCTCTTCGATATCGACGATATCCCCGGATGGCGTTTGGATGATGCGCGCCACCATCACTTCAGTGTCAACTCCTTCGGTCGTTGACGCCGCCGACGTGGACGCCGCAAGAGTGACGCTCTCGGGCCCGGGCGCCGACATGACCTGCGGCGCGGGCACGGACTCGGGTTCGGGCATTTCCACTTCAACGGGCGCCGCAACATTCACCGGATCTGGCACCGGATCTGGCACCGGCTCTGGTTCGCCAACTCGTGCGGCTGCTCCGGTTTCGTGTGCTCCGGCTAGATCCAATTTGGATTTGAGTTCAGCCAATACCATATCGACGCTCACCAACGCCGCGGTAGGCGTGGCCCCACTCGGCGCGACATCGGTCGGCGCGACATCGGACGGCGACCTGATTGCGGCATCAAAATCCGTCAACTGAGCTGCAATGGCCTCGGGCGACTGCGTGTCGCTCGCAGCTGTTTCAGCTGGCTTCGTCTCGGTGCTTTCGAGTTCCGACGTGGCCGGGTTTTCAGCAACTCCTGCCGCATTGGCACCAATGACATTGGGTTCTTCGAAATTGGGTTCGTCTGCGTTGACGGCGAACTGGGCGCCGACAGGCGTTTCGGCCGCCACAGACTCTCCGGCAAACTCACCGGCAAACGGACGGGACGGGACCAACGTGCCAAAATCCTGGAAACGCGTATCGCGCACCTCAGGCATCCCCGTAGCGAGTAACTGTTGCGGGCCAGAACGTGCTGCGAATGGAGATGGCCCGAGCGAAAATTCGAACGGATCGTTGAGTGAAGATTTCGCTGGTGCATTCATTTGCGTATTCACTTGCGCGTTGATCGGCGAATTATTTGGCGCATCGGGAACAAAGCCATCGCGTGCCACGGTAAAGCCGGGCCGCGAAAGTGGCGCTGGAGTGGCTGGCACATTTGAAGCGAGCGACAAACTATCGAGTGCTGCTTGAACTTCGGGCAATGTTGGTCCGAATGACGGTTCTACATCGCGCCGCGGCGCACCCCCGCGCGTCTTGCTCAGAACCTCTGCCATTTGTGCATCGATGTCGAAGGGCTTGGCCGCTTCTGCGGCCGGTGCACCGCTTGGCAGGCTCGAAAGCGAAGGCATCGAGGAACGCAAATAGGGTTCGCTGATGGCGGCAGGAGTGGCGGCAGGTTTAGCCTGTTCGCTGCGCACGGCTTCGCCCATGCGCTGAAAAATTCGATTGGTAACAGACGGCGCGGCGGGTTCTGCGCGTACCTCCGGCAGGGCTCTCGAACCCGGCGGATCCTCTGCGATGATCTTTCGAATGGAGGCGAGAATGTCCTCCATGCTTGGTTCACCGGCTTGTTCAAGTTGCGTCATACCGCACCTATTTTGCGATCCCGGCCTCGGCTTCACGCCCGGGTTCTCAAGATTAAACGAACTCGATACGCCAACCGCCGCTGGCCGCACCGCCGGCGCCTGTTTCAGCCCCCACGCCGGTTGTGAGTATAAACCCATCCTGCAGTGTTGCGGGGCCACACAAAGCGTTTACCACAAGGAATTATCTCCCCGTCGCGGCGCTCTCAAGGCGAATTCAATTCGTTTTGCAAAAATAGGGGCGCCGATTGCCTCGCTCGGCAAGTGCAAGGGCCCCGAAACCGTCTCATTTCGTGGGGGCACGCTCAACGTGCGTATTCCACTCGTCAACCGCGTGGCCGCGCCGGGCATCGTCGTGGGTGATATCGGTACCGATCCACTTGCGGCGCACTTCGTTGGCGTGTGGCTCAGGATCGTAGACCGTGCCGACCGCTCCGAGTTCGGCGACATTCAAGCGGCCGATCGCGCCGATAACCTGATAGGTGAAGACGACGATGTTGCGCTTCGTTCCTTCAAGTTGCTCCTGCGACTGGATCAATTCCAGCTGGGCGTTCAGGATATCGAGCAGCTGACGCTGGCCGACTTTCTCTTCCTCGCGCACACCGTTAAGAGCGGTCTGGTTCGCTTCGATCTGTGCTTTGTCGGATATCAACTGCGCTTTGGCGCCTTGCAGCTGGGCCCAAGCTTGGGCAACCTGGGCTTGGGCCAATGCGCGGTTCTGCTCGATCTCCTGAATGCGCGAGATGTGCGTGTGCTTGGCGGCGCGAACGCGGGCGTAGACTTCACCCGTTTCGTAAATAGGCACACGAACGACACCACGAACCACGCCCGTCTCCGATTCATCGATCTGAGTGTTTGAATCAAAGCGCTCCGACCACGTGGCCTCGAGTTGTGCCTCAGGGAGCAATTCTCCCCGGATTAAATCAACCCTAAAACGGGCAGCTTGCTCATTATAGAGCGCAGCCACCACAACGGGATTCTCGCGCGAACTGATGCCAATCGCTTCGACAAGGCTGCGCGGCAGGAACTTCGAACTCAAGTTTGGCTCGCTCAATTTTTGAGGCGCATTGCCAACAACCTGCTCATAGCGGGCCCGGCTGGCCTTGAGATTTGCCCGAGCAAGATCTAACTGGCTTAACGCCTGTGCCCGCCGTGCTTCAGCCTGGGCCACATCGGTCCGCGTAACTTCACCAACAGCAAAGCGGTCCCGCGTCGCTTGCAACTCTTGATTCAAAAATTGCAGGCTGCTCTCACGCAACCTGACGATAGCTTGATCTCTGACAACGTCGGCATAGGCCTCGACAGCATCTTGCAGAACTTCCTGCTCGATTCTGCGCAGCGTCTCACGGCCAGCACGAACTGCTGCCTCCGCCTCATTCACGGCATTCGTTGAGCGGAAGCCGCGAAAAAGCGGTTGAACCAATTCGAGCGAATATCCTCGCGGATTGGTTCCGCCCTCGTTGAATGAACCCGGCTTGGTTTGAACGTTCTGATGACCAGCATCGGCCCTAAGATCGATCTGCGGCCGGAAGTTCGACATGGCCTGAGCCACACCTTCGTCGGTGGCCCTCAGGCGCGCACGCTCGGCGTCTAGCTGCGGATTGTAGCGATATGCGGCCGCGAGCGCGTCGAGCAAGTTTTCAGATCGCGCAGGCCCTGGCGCAAACACAAATACGGCACTGAGCAAGAGGGGTGCTGCGACCCGCTTTGCCAATACCGCCCAGCCACGTCTCAGTCTGCCTGAAACCCCCAACGTCATTTTATAATCCGCTCTGTAGCCCGACCACAAATCTGCTGTCGAGCCGACCCCCGACCCCACGGACTTTCCCGATAAATTTGGGCTAGCTTGATTCGCTAGTTTTCTTGGTCCGCAGGAATCGCCTGTCTACATGATATTACGCTAACAAATCATTAAACCGCGAGTGCGCAGCAACATGGCGGACGAAATTGGCCATCGAGGGTGGCTGAATTCACACACGAATTTCGTTAATGGAGGGAGTGCGGGTGGCGGGTCCTAAAGACAACCCCGTCTATTCCACGATGTCGGTCACATCGACGTCGCGATCATCCGCCTGAAAAGCTTGGCGGCGGCCATCCGCACGAGTGATGTCGATGCCAAACCAGTTTTCACGGGCATCCAGCAAATGCTGTTCAGGATCATAAATAGTCGACGTGAGCAAAATATCTTCCGCCGTTAACGTTCCCATCGCTGCCAGGAGCTGATAACCGGCCACTACGACTTCGCGCCGAGAATTGGCGTGCTCGATCTGAGCGTCGAGATATTCCTGTTCGGCGTTCAAAACGTCGAGCAGCGTGCGCTGGCCAACCTTTTCCTCTTCGCGGGTCCCCTCAAGGGCAATGCGGTTGGCCTCGACCTGAATTGCGTCCGATTTGAGCTTGGCCCGCTGGCCCGAGAGTGCTGACCAAGCGGACGTCACCTGAGCCACTGTTTCGGTGCGCGCTTGTTCGATCTCCTGCACACGCGAGACTTGGGTATGTTTCGCTTGGCGCACACGCGCGCGGATCTCGCCGCCATCATATAGGGGAACGCTGACGCGTCCGCTGATGCTGGCCGAATCCTGCCGATCAAATGCCGAGTTTGGATTTTCGCGATGGCCGTAACTGGCCTCGACATTGACCTCGGGCAGGAGTTCCCCTCGCACCTTATCGACGGCGAAGCGTGCTGCTTCTTCGCGGTAGAGTGCCGAGGCAAGATTTGGGCTTTGACGCTCGGCAATGCTCCAAGCTTCTTCTAACGATCTGGGAAGAAATTTGAGTTTCATGGGCGGTATTCCCGTCCCGCCCGGAGCATGTCCGATAACGCGCTCGTAGTCGGCTGCTGCCCTTTTTAGATCCGCGTTGGAGAGATCGGCGGAGGCAACGGCGCGCGCATGGCGTGCTTGCGCCTGAGCCACGTCGGTTTTGGTAACTTCCTTGACGCTGCGCCGCGTGTTTGCGGCTTCCAACTCTTGGGCCAGAACCGCGACGTTGCTATTGCGAATGCGCACGATCGACGCCGCAGTCACGACGTCCATGTAGGCCCTTACGGCCTCAAGCAGTACGGTACTCTCGACCAGTCTCAGGTTTTCCCGGCCGGCCTTGACCGTCGCTTCTGCTTCCGCGACGCCATTTTGAGTTCGATATCCCTGAAACACGGGCTGGCGGACAGAGAGCGTATAACCCCAAGGGTTCGAATCCCCGGCTGTGGCGCTGCGCGGCTCGGAAGATGCCCGCTGATGGCCAATTTCGGCCGAACCCTCAACAATCGGGCGATACCCGCTTTCCGCGCGCGCAACGTCTTCGTCGGTCGCCCGCAGCTTGGCGCGCTCGGCATCGAGCTTGGGATTGCTATGGTAGGCTGCGGCCAAGGCTTCGCGCAGACTTTCGGCTGCAACCGGCTGATGCGGCACAAGCGCGAATAGGGCCGCGAAGGCCGCCGCATCAATTTGCGCGCACCACTTTCGGCTTCTGAGCGATCGACGCGAAAACTCCACCATCATCAGCTTCCACAACCCTAAAAACCCGAGATATCTCAAGGTCAGGATTGGCTGCTGATTCGATAAACGAAACGTAAATCACGCCCGCCCGCGTTAAGGTTTGGGCGTCCTCAGAACGTGAAGGCGGCCGGTTTCTCGAACCCCGGCAGGAGGAAACCTGAAGCTTCAAACGCAACGCGCTTGGTCAAGCCGCTCGCGGATTTTGTGATGATGACCGCTTGACCCAAGCGGCGCCCGCTCGCCTCAATCGCAACAAGCCTGCCGCCGGGTGCCAGCTGGTCTGTCAGGGCTTCGGGCATGCGTTCTGTGGCACCTTCGACAATAATCACGTCGTATGGCGCCCCAGCTGCGTGCCCAGCCGCCAGCGCACCGGTCACAACGTCAACATTCGCCGCCGTTTTGGCCGCGAGTTCAATCCGTGCGGTAAGCGCCAGTCCGGCATCGCTTTCAAGCGCGGTAATATGGCCCGCGAGGTGCCCAAGCACCGCCGCCGAATATCCGGTCAGGCACCCCACGTCCAAAACTCTGTCGTTAGCGCCGATATTTCCGAGTTGCACAAGCCGCGCAAAGATTCGCGGCGCCAAGAGCCCGCGGCCCCCTCCAAACGGAATTGCCTCGTCCATGTAAGCCAGCGATCTCTGCCCCTCCGGCACGAAGCGTTCGCGCGGAATGTCCTGCATGGCCGCCATGATGCGCCGGTCGGTCACGTCACTTGGACGCACCTGGCTTTCGACCATGTTTTTGCGCTGCAGGGCGCTATCGGCCATTGTCTTGATCTCCCTTGAGTCCCCCGGTTTATGTGCCAAATCCCGGAGCTGAGGCGCATATATACGCAACCTGCCTCGTCAGGGCGACAGGAATGCCGTCGCAACGCGGTCTTTGGCCTCATCAACATCTTGTAACCACTTCCATGACTATGTTAGACGGCCTGTCTGCCCGGCCGGGCGATGAGCTTGACCGGTCATGACGAAAGCGCGCTTATCTTGGCGTGTCGCCAAACTTGACGAGATAAATGAGGCCACGTGGCGGAGTGGTTACGTAGCGGACTGCAAATCCGCGCACCCCGGTTCAATTCCGGGCGTGGCCTCCAAATTTACGTAAGCCCGCAAGGGCCGGATGGGGCGAGACGATTTAAACCACTCGCCTTGAGCGGACAGTTCTGTTAATCGGAGCGCCTGTTCAAGTTCGA
>JANOKZ010000050.1:0-2526 GCA_031419515.1 Hyphomicrobium sp. | reverse complement strand
CCATCGACGACGCCCGGAGCCGCGGGCCAAAATGGCGCAAGCTTGTCGATGCAGGCTTGAAGAAAATTGGCCGGGGGCTGGATGGTTTACCGCTGAAACGCCCGGCGGCTTGACGGGCGGGGCGACGCGTGGTGTTTACGGCGCTCGAGTCCCAGCCCTCCCAATTGAGGCCTGGTGGCTCTGTGCGCTGTCTCCTGGCGGCCGGCTCCCAGCGGGGAAGTCGCCACGATCAAAGTAAAATGCGGATGTAGTTCAATGGTAGAACGGAAGCCTTCCAAGCTTCATACGAGGGTTCGATTCCCTTCATCCGCTCCAACATCATAGACTACCTTTTAGAGAAACAACTTCTCTATTTCCGAGTGGCCATTAAATGACAGAAGATCTCAACCGGCGCGCCGCTGAGCGCGTCCACGATGAGCTGAACGAGTTTGGAAAGGAGAACAATGTCGCGGCAATAAAATCTGGCGAAACGGCCCTCAAAACAGTAGTCTTCGTCAACGGCGGTACAGCTGTTGCTCTCCTCGCATTCCTGGGCACCCTTGCCGCCAAGGACAAAGTCACCATTGCCCAGCTTGCTGCAGTTGCTTCATCGTTACTCTGGTTCGTTGGGGGTGTCGCCACAGGTCTCACCGGGCTCCTCCTCGCCTATTTTACCAACCTCAACCACGCCAATCTTGCCTCTTCCCAAGTTCGCACGTGGCAGCACCCTTATACCGAACCTGGTCCTGCGACTGCTCGTCTGGCTTGCATTACCTCCGTTGTTCATTTGCTTGCAATCTTGGCCGGCATCGCCTCCCTCACTCTCTTCGTCATTGGAATGCTCGACGTACGCGGCAGCTTGCTCCTTTTAGGCAAAACCTAGTCTGCGCCGGAACCGAAAGTGCCTATTTGAACGCGCGAGGGACGAGCTGACCAATGGCGAAATCAAAACCAGGACAAAATATGCCAGCCGCTTCCAATAGCGTTGACGAGGCGGTCGAACGTTTGGGCCAACTTGGCAAGGAAAAGCCTCCCGAGACAGATTTAGGTGGTGAAAAACTCCGCCTCGTCGAAGACGACACCGGCCACCGCGCCCTAATCTACGCGACGGATAATGGCATCAATGTCGATCTTCGCTATGAGGGCGACACGTTCTGGGCGACGCAGGCCCAAATGGCGGAAATGTTTGGCATCGACCGGACTGTGGTTGGGCGGCATATCGCCAATGTTTTCAAAGAAGGCGAACTTCCCGAAGTGGGAAATGTGCAAATAATGCACATATCGTCCACCAAGCCGACGAAGCTCTATGCCCTCAACGTCATGATTTCAGTCGGTTATCGGGTTGAGTCGAAACTCGGCACTATGTTCCGCGTCTGGGCGACGGAACGCTTGGTGCAGATCCTGACCAAGGGCTTCTATGTAGACAAGGAGCGCCTAAAGAATGAAGGCGAACCGGATGTCCTCGACGAATTCCGGGAGATCGCGCGTGAAATTCGCACCTCGATCCGCAACTCGTATCGCGAAGTGCTTCGGCTTTGCACTCTATGTGCCGACTATGATGGCAGCAGCCAGACCGCGCGCGAATTCTTCATGGGCATGGAGAATAAGTTACTTTGGGCGGCGGCCAACATGACGGCGCCGCAACTGGTTCTGGAACGCTGCGATGCGGAACAGCCCGATTTGGGCCTCACCTATTTCGCCGGCAAGCGCGGCCCAACACAGCGCGATGTTGTCATCGGAAACAACTATTTGGCTGAAGGCGAAGCGCGGACCAAAAACCGGATGTCCGAAATGTGGTTGACCTACGTGGAAGACCAGCTCGACCAGGGGCGATTGCCGACGATGGCAGCCGTGCGTGACAAACTCGATGGCTTCATTACATTCAACCAGTGGCCGTTACTCAGCGGCAAAGGCCGTCACGCACGAGAGGACGCCGACGCGCATGCACTGCAACAGCTCGCGCTTTATAGATCGCAACAACTTGGATAAATGACGGGCACGCGCCCATATATGCTGTTGCCGCCCTTGAGAGACCAAAGGAAACCACCATGCTCGTCGTCACTATCAATGAAATCGAAGGCCATCGGATCGTGCGCAATCTCGGCATGGTCAAGGGGCTGACCGTGCGCTCGCGCTCGGTTGTCGGCAATCTAGGCGCCGCCATTCAGATTTTCTTCGGCGGGAATATCACAGTCTACACAAAGCTTGCTGAACAAACCCGGCAGGAAGCCTTCGATATTTTGATCAAGAATGCGCAGGATATGGGAGCAAACGCCATTCTTGGCTTCCGCTATGACGCCAATGAAATCGCAGCCGCCGTCACTGAAGTTCTCGCCTACGGGACGGCCGTGGTGATTGAACCCATTCGCTAGTCCACCCGAAGTCAAATGCCCCGGTTGACAAAGCCGCTGCAAACCCCAAGTGACAAAGCAACTGACTTGGTCTAAGGAGACGGACCCTGGAACGTAAAGAGCCTTCTCAAGCGCTGTGTTTGAGGCGCTCGTAGGGGTGTAGCTCAATTGGTAGAGCGTCGGTCTCCAAAACCGA
>JANOKZ010000049.1:0-3119 GCA_031419515.1 Hyphomicrobium sp. | reverse complement strand
GCGCTTGCAGCCTAAAGCTAAGTCACTGAAAAGAATGGTGAGCCCGGTTGGGATCGAACCAACGACCCTCTGATTAAAAGTCAGATGCTCTACCGCTGAGCTACGGGCCCCCAAGGGGTTGCGATTACCTGCCTTTTGCCCCGCACGCAAGCACGGCTTTCCCGTCCCCCGTCCGGCAAAAGGTCACGCACCTAAATTGCTGGAAATAAAGCCTGTTCGTACTTCAGATTGGGCCGGTCCCGGGGCGGCCCGTCTGAGTAACGCCTGGGGAAACAAATAACGGCAACGAATTACGGCACAGCGGGCCGAACATGCATTTCCCTCATGACTGACTTGCGCACCAGAACACGCTTTAGCGGGCGCCGTGGGGGGCGAACTGCTGTATGACGGCGGCAAGGGCACTTAAGCCGCCACCACATTGATTCATTCTCCCGATCAGGCTCCAGATCAGGTTTTCCCGCCGCATGGCCGACGACGCCGCACCCGCGCCAGCACGCGACCCAATTGGCGCTCCTGCTCGTGTCATGCCCCATCGCATGAAAGCCGTTGCGCTGATGTGCGGGGCCGTAACTCTCTTTTCATGCCTCGACGCAAGCGCCAAATATATCGCCGCGCACACGGACCTCGGAACGGCACAAATTGTCTGGCTGCGCTTCTTGGGTCAGATGCTTTTGATGACGGTCATCTTCGGACCGAGGGCCATTCCGGGCTTGCTGAAAACGGAGAAGCTTGGCCTTCAGACGTTGCGCTCATTCCTGTTGCTGGGAACGACCGCATTCAATTTTCTGGCCGTCCAGTATTTGCGGCTAGACCAAACTGTGTCGATTGCGTTCTTGGCACCTCTTGTTGTTGCAGCACTTGCGGGGCCGATTCTCGGCGAGTGGGTTGGATGGCGGCGTGCACTCGCGATCGTAACGGGATTTCTAGGCATCCTGATTGTCGTGCGCCCCGGATTTGCCGACGTGCATTGGGCGTTTGGCATCTCGTTCCTGTCCATGCTGTCGTACGCCGGTTTCATGCTTGTGACGCGCAAGCTCGCGCCCTTCGACTCGCCATTCGTCACGCTGTTCTATGCGTTGCTCGCCGGATCGATCCTGGTCGCGCCGTTTGCAATCGCCGGCTGGGTCTGGCCGGAAGGTCTCGTTCCGTGGCTGATGCTCTTGAGCCTCGGCGCGTTCGGCGGATTTGGGCATTATTTGCTTATCCACGCGTATGGACTGGCGCCAGCGTCCAGCGTGTCGCCGTTTCTGTATTTTCAGCTCTTGAGTATGGTCGGGCTCGGCTACGCCGTGTTCGGCGATGTGCCGGACACGTGGACTCTGCTCGGCTCGAGCTTCGTCATTGCCTCGGGGATATTTCTCGTGCATCGCGAACGGGTGACGTCGCCAATGAAGCGTTAAGCGCTCCGCTCTCTCCGCTTGCGTCCCCGGTCAGCTACAAAGCCGCAGGCTTTGCGAGGCTGAACCGGGGTCTTCACCAGCAGCAGACAGGTGAAGACCCCGGGTCTGCGCAACTTCGCTCCGCAGCGTTGCTCGCCCGGGGACGCAAGTGATGTGAGCTACACACGCGCCGTGATGCGCGGCACGACGGCGGCTTTCCACGCATCAAAGCGGTCTTCGGCGATAGCCTGGCGCATTTCGTCCATGAGCTGCTGATAGAAGACCGTATTGATCCACGACAAGATCATAGCGCCGAGAATTTCTCCCGATTTCATCAAGTGATGCACGTAAGCGCGGGAATAGTCTTGTGCCGCAGGGCACCGGCTAAGACAGTCGATCGGACTCATGTCCTCGGCGTGCTTGGCGTTTTTCATGTTGAGCAGGCCGTTCCAGGTGAACGCATAGCCGTGACGGCCGTTGCGCGTTGGCATGACGCAATCGAACATATCGACGCCGCGCGCCACGCTTTCGATCAAATCGAGCGGCGTGCCAACGCCCATGAGATAGCGCGGTTTTTCCTGAGGCAAGGCAGGAAGCGTCTCAGAGAGCGTTGCGATCATGATCTCGTGGCCTTCGCCAACCGCGAGCCCGCCGACTGCGTAGCCCGGAAGGTCCATGGCAACGAGGGCTTCTGCGGAGCGCAATCTCAACGGAATATCGATGCCGCCTTGCACGATGCCGAACAGGGCTTGTCCTCTGGTTGCGCCGCCGCTTGCAACCTGGGCGTCAAAGGCGCGTTTGGATCGCTCGGCCCAGCGCAGGCTCAGTTCCATGGCACGCTCGACTTCGCGGCGTTCTGCTGGAAGCTCGATACATTCGTCGAACTGCATTTGAATGTCGGCGCCAAGCAAGCACTGCACTTCGATGGAGCGTTCGGGAGTGAGCATGTGGCGCGAGCCGTCGATGTGCGATTGAAAGGCGGCGCCCTCTTCCGTGATCTTGCGGATTTTCGAAAGACTCATGACTTGAAAGCCGCCCGAGTCGGTGAGGATCGGTTTGTCCCAGCGCATGAATTTGTGCAAGCCACCGAGCTTGGCGATGCGTTCAGCACCTGGGCGCAGCATCAAGTGATAGGTGTTGCCGAGCAGGATGTCGGCGCCCGCGTCGCGCACTTGATCCGGGTAGAGTGCCTTCACAGTTGCGACCGTGCCGACCGGCATGAAGGCTGGCGTGCGGATCACGCCGCGCGGCGTCACTATTTCTCCGAGACGGGCGCGGCCGGATTGTTTGATGAGTTTGAAACCAAACGTCTCTTCCACGGCTTGGGGCACGTCTCCCCTCCCCTTGACGGGGACGGGTTGGGGGTGGGGAGACGATGCGGGCGGAATGGTCATGGGTTGCTCGATAACAACGATTTCGGCACGGGTTGTTACAGTGAATGACGTAAGGGTCAACGTGAGAGAGCTTTTGGCGCTCATCGCACTAGGTTCTTCGCATATCCGCTCTTGTCTTCACCCCACCCCTAACCCCTCCCCGTCAAGGGGAGGGGGATTTCTTCGTGATTTCGGAATGAGCCCCTGCGGAAACAACAAGCTCGCATCGCCATATGAATAGAAGCGATAGCCGTTCGCTATCGCATGGCCATACGCCGCGCGCATGGTGCCAAGGCCGGCGAATGCGGAAACCAGCATGAACAGTGTCGAGCGCGGCAGATGGAAGTTGGTCATCAGGATATCGACC
>JANOKZ010000048.1:0-5076 GCA_031419515.1 Hyphomicrobium sp. | reverse complement strand
GTAATCATGCGGCTGGCGCCGAGATACAGCCCGAGCTGAACAGCGACGAGCACGATCGAAAACAAAATACCGATCAGCGTCACCGCGAGGCGCACGCGATCATGGAGCAGATTTCGAATTGCAAGCGTCAGGATCATCTGGACAGTTTAACCAATCTAAGGGTTCGTTTAGCGGCACGAAGCATCTGCGCGCTGTGCTTGAAAGCATATCCGGCGCGACAACGAAATGCAGTCAATACTGGCTACACATAGCGCAAAACACCAGCATCGGGGAGACATGAACTTCACTAACCTCTAAATCATTAATCCCAGATCTAGTGACTCGCCTCGATTATTGTATCTTGCCTTATCGCCGCACGACGCCTGTATCGTCCGGCTATGATAATGAAACACCAATGTTTTGCCGTTTTCGAGGCATAAGTAGCGACAAGTTGATACGCTCCCGTAACAGTTGGCACTAAGAAACCGACAGCAGAAACGTGACAAAGGGCTTCCCATGAAAAGATGCGTTCGCATGCAACAGGCTGTTCTGGTTCTGATCTCAGTGCTCGGGGTTGCTGGATCTGTCTCAGCTGGCGGCGGCGCGCCAAAGGAAGCCGGCATTTGGTATGACGACACCGGCAAAGGCGCGGTACGCATCGAACAATGCGAAAACAAGCTTTGCGGCAAGATCTATTGGCTGAAGGAAACAGTCAACGCCGAGGGCAAGCCGCTCATCGACCGGCACAATCCTAACCAAAGCCAGAAGACCCGGCCTATTTGCGGGCTGCAGATTCTGGGCGGTCTCGCCAGTATGGGTGACGGCGAGTGGGATACAGGCTGGATCTACGATCCCAAGGAAGGCAAGTCCTACAGCGTCGCCATGAAGCTCGATGGCCCCGACACTCTGAAAGTGACCGGCTATCTCGTCATGAAGCTGATGGGCCGGACTTTAACTTGGACGCGCGCGCCAGCCGATCTCCCATCGTGCGCAGCCAACGCTACACAGGCTCCAGGCAATGCCGCCAAGACCGGCGCCGCCGCCGCAGCACCCGCTGCTAAGGGAGCCGCAAAACCCGCTGCAGCTGGCGAAGAACTGCCCTGGACTGACGCCAATGAAGCGAAAAAACCGGCCGCTGGCGCCGCTAGAGTTGGCGCACCCAAACCCGCGCAAGTTGCGCCTCAGGCGAAAGACGTGGTCAAAAAAGACGTGGCCAAAACAAAGGGCACCGTGAAGAAGATCGCGCCGGCGGCCGTTACTCCGCAGCGCCCTGCAGGTGAGGCCGTGAGGTAACGGGCTTCGCTTGGGTCTGACGGCTGGCAATCCGGCTCATCAAGCGCTCGACGAATTCAATCGAACGCTCAGCCACGTAGTTGCGCTGCTTATCCAGCGTGACGAGGTGATAGCTGTCTTCCAGCACGCAGGTCTCGACCGCGCCGGATAGCTTGCGCTGCAGAATTTGCGTATTTTTCAAATCGCTCTGATCGTCGTGACGCGGATGGAAGATGAGCGTATGCTGGTTAACGCGGCCCAACAGTGGGCGCACGTTGCGAACCAAGCGGAAGAACTCATAGACTGTTCCGCCATCGCGAACAGTAATGTCAGCGGGCGAAGCGCCTTCACCTTTCATGGCTTCAAGTGCGAAATTGCGAACGCGCTCGTCTTTGATCCCGTAGGGAGCTGGCGTGCGGAACGAGAACAACCGCGCGGTCCACTTGTCGCTGATGAGATGGAACAACTTGATGGCACGCGGGATGGCCCAGCCGTTCACGGCAAGAGTTGGCGCGTAAAGCAAGGTGCCAGCAACGTCGTCGCCGCGCAGTGCGGCCAAGCGCAGGCTTAGTGTTGCACCAGCGGACGCGCCGCCGACAATCACGTGCTCGCAGTGAGATTTAAGTTCTTCGAACGCCGCTTCTGCCGCCGCATACCAGTCGCACCAAGTCGACATACCCGACACATCAGTGCCGAACGTCAAGCCGGGCACGATGGGGCAATAGACAGTGTAGCCCTGCCGCGCGAGCGACGAGGCGACGAATTTAAGTTCGAGAGGTGAGCCGCCCAACGAGTGGATCAGCAATACGCCTGTGGGGCCGCCTGGAATCAAAAGACTCCCACGAGGCGCCTGAAATTTCCGAATATTTTTCATACGTTACGTTGCACTCGTTGCTACACTACGCGAACACCAATACGACGCTGCGGTTAACAATGCCAACGCAACTTTGTCGCGCTGCCGCAGTTCGGCGCTTCCTGAAGCCCATATATCTTAAGACCCATGCTGCGGTTGTAAGCCGAAGCCCATGAAAATGCCACCTGTTTTAATTTTCTGATGTTGCAAATTGGAAAACTGAGGTTCAATGCCGCACTGCAACAATTTTCGCAAAACCCATGAAATCAGACTGTTATGGATGCTGCACTGCAGCATTAAGCGGCTCGACAGAGCGCCGTACCTAATCCGTAAGTCGAATGCCGCTTTCCGACCTTCAGGGGAAGGCGACGGATGGCGTTTGCCGTAAGCGTTTGGAGAGCATCGCGCCACCCAGTTTCAGGGTACTGCGCAACTCTGTTCCGCGCCGGGCGGGCACCGGCGACACTATAATTACGCATTTTGAACGCTATGTTCGTAGGGTTGAAGTTAATGCGGGCGCGCTGCGCCTGACCCAAGTACCGAAAGTACCGGCCCGTGCCAGGAGGCACACCCATTGGCACGATTATTCCGCTCCAGCGTCTCGCTTGTTTGCAGCTTAGCTCTAGCGTTCCAAAACGCCCTCCCCGCATTCGCGGCAGCTGAACTCTCCCGTGCCACTTACGAGGACTGCGCGGCCCAGGACGAAGCGGGACTTAAGACGGCGTTGGCAACTATTTCTGCCGATGCCCTCAAAGCGAGCATAGGCCGCATCGAATATAAGGGTTTGGTTGGCGAGGCTTGGCGCCAGAACAGCCTCGACGAGATCATCGACAAGCGCGTCGATATCGCGGTCGAGGAAGTCAAGAACGAAACCAGCTGGGCCGATCTCATCAAGTCACTCGGCAACACGGAAGTCTCGCAAAGAATTGCGACCGACGTTGCCGAGCGGGTCTACAGGTCCGAAGCCGTCAAAGGGGCCCTCGAAAATCTTGCCGGTGATGTCGCCAAAGATATCGGCAAGGCGATGGAGGCCGCAACCGCGGACAGTGCCGCGCCCGTGCTCGACTGTCTCAAGGCGTTCGTTGGCCCGCGCTATGGGTCGGCAATTGCAACCGCTGTCGCGGGCGACGCGGGCAAAGACCTGAACGTCGATCCCAGCAAAGGTGCGGGCGAACCGACGGCAGGCGCCGTGCTCAAACAGTCAGGCGAAGGCATTGCCGGTGCCACGATCCTCATCGTGCGCCGCCAGCTCGCCAATCTCGCAACCCGTGTCGGCCAGCGCATCGCCGGTAGCGTGCTCTCCCGCCTCGTCTCTGTTGCCGTCGGCGGTATCGGCCTCGTGCTAATCGCCAAGGACATTTGGGAATTGCGCAACGGCGTTCTGCCCATCATCGCCGCAGAGATGAAGGCCAAGGCGACGAAAGAGAAGGTGCAAGAAGAGGTTGCGACCGAAATCTCCAGCCAGATTGGCGAGCACGTCAAAGAGATCGCCACTGCCTCCGCAGAGCACATCGCTGAGATCTGGCAAAACTTCAAACGCGCCCACGCCATGGTGCTGCGTCTTGCCGATAGCGATGCAGCGTTTCGCGGCTTCCTTGACAGCGTCAAACCCGACCGCCTCGCGCGCGTCGATGAGATCGTATCACTGCTCGTTGCCGAAGAAGGCGAAGCGAGCGTCACGCGCCGGCTGACGGACGGCACGCTGAACGAAGCCATACACATTATGCCGGAAAAGGGCGTCGAAATCGCCCGCGAGACGCGCTCGGTCGCGGCCGCACTCGGTTGGACGGCCGTTGCAGGAGACAATCTCGACGCCGTGGTTGAGTACGCTATTCACCGCCGCGCCAAGCCGGACGCGTTCACACACCAATCTCTTGCCCGCGTACTTTCGCTGCAGGATCGCGCGGCTATCACCCGCATGGCAGCCGTACCGGGCGGCGCCCGCGAGATTTTGTTTGGGCTCTCATCCTCAGACTTGAACGTGCTGGCGAAAAACCTGTCTGAAACGGAATTGACGACACTTGCGAGCTACCTTGAAGGGTTGGCGCAAGACCCGCGCGAGCGCGTGTTGCGCGCCGTTGCAACGAGCCCGAGCAAGATGCAGGTGTTGGCATTGCCCCGCGTGCGTGACGCGATCATCTCAAGCTCCGACCAGGGAGCGGCCGTTGGCATGATGCTTGAGACGCAAAGCGGGTTTTCGCCGCGCGTGTTTGCGCAGGACGCAGCTCTTGCGTTGGAGGGCCGCGTCAATCCCTGGCTCATCTTCGACAAGCACCCGGTAGGCGTCTTCATGCTCGGAGCACTGCTGCTTGTCCTGGTGCTCTGGCTCGGGCGCTTGTTCCGCAGGCCCGGCCGTGTCGCGCCGCCGGCTGAGGGGGCGGCGTAGGCCGTACTTCATCCATTCAAAACAATGACTTTTGCGGCTCTGGCGGTTTTGGTGTATTCTCAGGCGGTGGAGTGCACCATGTCGCCGATTGTGAACGCAAAACGAATTGAAGTTGAACAAGCCTGCCGCCGATTTGGCGTGGCCCGGCTCGATATCTTTGGATCGGCCGCCACAGGAAACTTTGACAGCGACACGAGCGATCTTGATTTCGTGGTTTCATTTCCCGAGCCCGCACGTGCGAAAGCGTTCGACAATTACTTCGGGCTTCAGGAAGCACTCGAGGCCATCTTTTCGCGCCCCGTAGATCTTGTTACGGCCGCCTCAGTGAGGAACCCTTAACCTCCTGCGTGAAATCGAAGCTCAGCGGCAGCTCGTCTATGCCGCATAGGCCCGAGAATCTGCTAGCGGACATACTCGCTGCGTCAACGGCAATCGAATATTTCATTAGGTCACAAACTCATAAACTGACTTTGCAAATCGCGCGAACAGTGATTCAAGATCCCAAATGGGGGAGCTTGATATGGCACGCTACGAACTTTCAGACGCCGAGTGGAAGATTATCGCACCGCTGTTGCCGAATAAGCCG
>JANOKZ010000047.1:0-5724 GCA_031419515.1 Hyphomicrobium sp. | reverse complement strand
AACGTGAACTAAGCGCAATCAACTCACTCCTCACATCATGGGCAGGTCCGCAGGGGTCTGCCCATTTTCCGTTTTCTGGTAAATTGCAGACACCTTTCTTGACCCGCGCGGCCATGCACCTTAGACACGCGCACGTATCGCAATGCGTAGCGAACGAACTTCAATGCGGACATCCCGATGACACGCACAAAGCAGCCCAGCGATCGGCCGGCAAATCCACAATTCTCGTCGGGCCCATGCAGCAAGCGGCCTGGGTGGACGCCGGCGGCGCTGGCTGATGCTTACGTTGGCCGCTCGCATCGTTCCGCCGAAGGCAAGGCGCGGCTCAAAGCGGTCATAGAGAAGACGAAGGAAATTCTGGCGCTGCCGCCGGGCTACGAAGTTGCTATCGTTGCAGGCTCAGATACCGGCGCTTTCGAGATGGCGATGTGGAACCTGCTCGGGCCGCGCGGCGCCGATGTTTTCGCGTGGGAAATTTTTGGCCGCATCTGGCTTAAGGATGCGCTCGAACACTTGAAGCTTGCCGATCTGCGTACGTTTGAAGCCGATTGGGGAAAGCTACCGGATTTGTCGAAGGCCGACTTCTCGCGCGACGTGATCTTCACGTGGAACGGAACGACGAGCGGCGTGCGCGTGCCGGATGCGGAGTGGATACCGGCAAACCGCCAGGGCCTCACGTTCTGCGATGCGACCTCGGCGATTTTTGCCCAGGATATCGACCTTTCGAAAATAGACGTTCTCAGCTTCTCCTGGCAGAAAGCATTGGGCGGAGAAGCAGCCCATGGCATGCTGATCCTGTCGCCGCGCGCGTTCGAACGCCTCGAAACCTATCAGCCCTCCTGGCCTATTCCAAAAATTCTGCGCCTGAAGGGTCCGGACGGCATTTTGCGCGATGCTTTCGAAGGCGTGACCATTAACACGCCCTCCATGCTGTGCGTTGAAGATTATGCCGATGCGTTGAGATGGGTCGAGAAGGTTGGCGGACTTCGCGCCTTGATAGCGCGCGCCGATGGCAACGCGGCCATCATCTACGATTGGGTCGAGCGCACGCCGTGGATCGAGGTTCTGGCGGCTGCGCCTGAGACGCGCTCGAATACGTCAGTCTGTTTGCGATTTGCAGACGATGAATTTGCTTCTCGCAGCGAGAAAGACAAGCTGGAGTTCGTTCAGGCCTTAGTCGATGTGCTTGATAGCGAAGGCGTGGCCTACGATATCAACGCCTATCGCGGCGCGCCGGCTGGCCTCAGGATCTGGTGCGGCGCGACCATTGAGGCGCGCGATTTGGCACTTCTGACGCAATGGCTCCATTGGGCTTATGACGAGGTCAAGGCCGGTAGAGCAGCGTGATTTTTTACCGCTGTGGTTAATCCGGCGCCCTGTCAAGGGCTTAAGAAGCAATAAAAAACCGGTCATTATCCAAAGGTATGCGAAATCCTAGCCGTCTCAATTGCATCGGCTTCGTTTGCTGATATCACAAGTCACAATTCTCAAGGAAAGTTCAGCTGCTATGCGTATCATCCTCACTGCGACTGCATTGCTTTTTTTCTCAGGCTCCAGCGAAGCCTTCGAATTAACGGCGACATCCCGTGTGGATTCCGTGACGGTGTTTCTCTCCGGTGCCGAGGTAACGCGCGCGGGCAAAGTGAAGCTTGAGAAGGGCGAGCATACGATTACGATTACCGATATACCGGCGAGTGCGGTTCCGGGTTCCATACGGGTCGAAGGCAAGGCAACAGGAAAGCTCGATATCGGTTCTGTCGATACGCGCAGGACGTATCTGGCTCGGGCGGAGTCGCAGGCGGCGGATATCGAACGCAAGAAGCTCGAAGAGGATATCGAAGCGCTGCGTGACCAGAAGACGGGAATTGAGGCGCAAGTTCTTGCTGCCGAAACGCAGAAAGCCTTGATCGGTAATTTGGCGCAGCTTCCAGTCCGCCCTGCGCCCGGCGCAGGGCAAGGCGGAGGAGCCGAAGACTGGCAGCGCGTGCTGTCCATTATTGCGCAAGGCACGGCCGACGCAAGCCGGGCCCAAATTGAAGCCCAAGCAAAAATCCGCGCTTTGGACCACAAAATCGAGGATCTGGAGAATAAGTTGTCGAGCTTGGTTCCTGCTAAGACCGATCAGACCGAGGTCAAAGTTCACGTCGAGGCTGCCTCGCCTCTCGAGGCCGACCTGACGATACGCTACCAAGTGGCGAGTGCCGGATGGACGCCGCTTTATGATGCCCGTTTGCAGACCGGCTCCAAAACGGCGCCATCGAAGCTCGAAATCGTGCGGCGCGCGTCCATTTCTCAGAAGTCTGGGGAGAATTGGGATGGCGTGGCGATGCAGCTTTCAACAGCGCGGCCGTCAGCAGGAGCCGCAGCGCCGGATTTGTCGCCGATGACCGTCGATTTTGAACAAGAGTTCAAACCGGTTCCGACGGCCGCCGCGCCGCGCGCAAAACGAATGGATATGTCACGTGAGCAAGCGGCACCGGAAGTGGCTCAGGATAGCCTAGCGGCGCCCGTCGCCGGCGCCGCTGCCGCGCCGCCCCCGCCCGAACCAATCGAAGAACGCCAAGCCGCCGTCACGATCGCGCCATTTGAGGCGATGTTTGCGGTGCCCGGACGCGTAGTGGTTGCGGGCACGGGTGAAGCCAAACGCGTTGTACTCGCGAGCGAGCAGATTGAGCCCGCGCTCTTTTGCCGGACGGTTCCCAAGGTGGATCCCAAGGCCTATCTCTACGCTAAGCTGACGCTTGCCAAAGGCACGCCGCTGCTTCCGGGCCAAGTCTATCTCTTTCGCGATGGAACTTTCGTTGGGACGAGCAGCATCCCGCTGCTTTCGCCGGGCGAGGAACATGATCTTGGCTTCGGTCTCGACGATCAAGTCAAAGTGCGCCATGCGATCATTGAAGAGAAGCGCGGCGAGACGGGTCTGATTTCAACGTCCCGGACGGATCTGCGCAGCTATCGCGTAACAGTCAAGAATATGCACGAACGCGCTATCAATCTGGTGGTGATGGATCAGATGCCGGCATCTTTGAACCAAGACATCAAGGTCGAATATGCTGGAAAGCTACAGCCGACCAAGACCAACGTTGAAGACAAGCGCGGAGTCATGACCTTCGAATCAAAGCTGGAACCTGACGAGGAGAAGGTCTTTGATTACGGCTACCGCACCACGTGGCCGGCCGCGAAATCAATCGTCTACGGCCAGTAAGGGCGCGCCCGGCCGAACAGGGCCGATATCACGTGTATTTGCGCGGTCTCCGGGTCGAACTCCCCGTGCGTCAAAGGTGCTCGCGTGACGTCTGGCCCGCGTGGTTGCGCTTGCTAGGGGCGATTCTAGGCTATAACCGACCAATAGGATTTGATGGGCCCTGGCCAATGCCGGGGCTTCTTCACGAGCAGGGGTTGGAGCATGGCCAACGTCGTAGTGGTCGGCGCCCAGTGGGGCGATGAAGGCAAAGGTAAAATAGTCGATTGGCTTTCGGAGCGCGCGGACGTCGTTGTGCGTTTCCAAGGCGGGCATAACGCCGGTCATACCCTCGTAATCGGCCCCAACACTTATAAGCTGTCGCTCCTTCCTTCGGGCGTTGTGCGGCCCGGCAAACTTGCGGTCATCGGCAATGGCGTTGTGGTTGACCCCTGGGCGCTGTGCGCGGAAATCGAAAAGCTCAGGGGGCAGGGCGTTGCCATTTCGCGCGACAACCTGAGAGTTGCAGAAAACGCGACACTCATTTTACCGCTCCATCGCGAACTCGACCAGCTGCGGGAAGCGGCAGCGGGCGCTGGCAAAATCGGCACCACGGGGCGCGGAATCGGACCCGCTTACGAAGACAAAGTCGGCCGCCGTGCGATCCGCGTGCAGGACCTCAAGACACTTGAGACTCTTGGACCTAAGGTTGACCGGATCCTGGTGCATCACAATGCGCTGCGACGCGGCCTCGGGCAGCCTGAGATTTCAAAAGACTTACTCATGGCCGAGCTGACGGACGTTGCGCCGAAAATCCTCGCCTACATGGATGTGACTTGGGAACTGTTGGATGAAGCGCACCGCAAGGGTAAGCGCATCCTGTTTGAAGGCGCACAAGGCGCACTTCTCGATATCGACCACGGCACCTATCCGTTCGTGACGTCCTCAAATACGGTTGCAGCACAAGCGGCAACCGGCTCCGGCATGGGACCGCGCGCCGTTGGTTACGTGCTTGGTATTGCCAAAGCCTATACGACGCGCGTTGGTGCGGGGCCGTTCCCAACGGAGTTGCACGACGCAATCGGCGAGCGGATTGGCGAGCGGGGCCACGAATTCGGTACTGTTACGGGCCGCAAAAGACGGTGTGGATGGTTTGATGCGGTTCTGGTACGCCAGGTCGCCAAAGTCTCCGGTATCGACGGCATCGCACTGACGAAGCTCGACGTTCTGGACGGCTTTGAGACCATCCGGATTTGCGTCGGCTACAAGCTCGATGGTGAGCGCATCAACAGATTGCCAGCCGGCTTCAATGCACAGGAACGCATCGAGCCTATCTGGGAAGACTTCGAAGGCTGGTCGCAGTCGACGCGCGGCGCCCGCAGCTGGGCCCAATTGCCGGCACAAGCCGTGAAGTACGTGCGCCGTGTTGAAGAACTCATCGAGTGCCCCGTAACCCTTCTATCGACCAGTCCCGAACGCGACGACACGATCCTCATGAAGGACCCGTTTCAGAGCTAATTGGGTGCAGGCCGGGGCTGTCGATTGGGCCGTCTTCGGATGAAGGCCAAGGATTCGCCACAGACCCTCCGCTTTGGTGCCATGGGCCCGGACTAACCCTAAGCTGATATAGGCTTATGGGAGTGCGGTTGGACATGCGCCGGATCGATCAGTGTATTGTGTTGGCACTCTTCGCCCTTGGCAGTGGTTCGTTCGTGAGTTTGGCCGGTGTTCCGAGCGGACTGACGCTTGCGGCGGACGAACAGTTCGCAGACGAGACGAGCGGCGAGACGATCGCGCGCGGCAACGCCGAATTGAATGTCGAGAAACATTTGATCCGGGGCACGGCCGATACCATCGAGGTGCGCCCGAAGATCGACGAAGTACTTTTTGTGGGCCGGGCAGTCGTCAAGATCGGCCCGGAAACCTACCAAAGCGACAAGGTTTCGTGCACGTTGAATTTCGCACGCTGTGCCGCCGTCAACGCCGATCAGCCCTTGCCCGCGCCGGCCTTAGGTGCGGCAGAAATCAAGCCGCGATAGTTGGCGAGCGCGCCGGGTTCGAGTTCCGCAGCCAGAATGCGGCCGGGATTGACGGGCGCTGAAAACAGGATTTGGCCCAGTGGAACCGGCTGGAAACCTAGACGTCCGTAGTAGGATTCATCGCCGACGAGTACCACGAGCTTAAGGCCGCCCGTTTTCATGGTCTCAAGCGCTTCGGAGACGACCTTGCGGCCATAGCCTTGCCCTGCAAACTCAGGATCAACAGCCAGCGGACCGAGAAGTGCCGCACCATTTGTGCCGCCAATGATGACTTCGGTAATACGCAGCGTCGCGATCAACCGGCCGCCCAAGTCGGCAACACGGCAGAATCTCGACAATAATCCCTTGCCCTCGCGTATCCGGTAGGCTGAGCGCACAAAGCGGCCCGGGCCGAAGACGTGCGCATGTAGTTTGGAAATGGCAGGGAGGTCATCGGGCGTGACGGAGCGCGTGAGGACGTCTTGGGACATTGCGGTTTGGATCATGCTGCGTGTTGGAGGCAAG
>JANOKZ010000046.1:0-12895 GCA_031419515.1 Hyphomicrobium sp. | reverse complement strand
AGCTCCACAGTTGCAAATCGATCCGGGTGATACGTTTTCGACAATTTTAGATAGGCAGAGCGGATCTCTTCCCACCGTGCGTCGGACGACACGCCTAGGATCATGTGCGGTTCAAAGTTGTCACTGTCGCGGACACGGGACTTCAAATTTGAGCCCGACGGCACAGAGACGATTTTAACGGACTTTAACATCGACCGGGCAACGAGCGTGCGCTCGCCGTCGTATGTCTCGAATTCCAGAAAGTGCCCTTCACCGTTCAAAACCTCGAAAATTGACCGGGTTGCCGTGATCAGGAACTTGCCCTTGACCAGCCGGCCGTCGTCCAGCGTGACTTCCGCTGGAACTGCGGCCAGCTGCAGGCTGTTATCGATTCTGTTGCGTTCAAACATTTAAGGCCTCGGGCAAGCGTTTCAGTGTGAGACATCAGCCAGGATTAGGGGCTGTATTGACGCGCCCCTCGCAAGAAGCATGCTAGCGGCTAGTCTCACTGGCGGCTCTGTGCTACGTCGCGGGCAGATATTGCGCCGCACAACACAGACGTGTTGACGGGCACGTTAACCTTCAGGCGAACTATGCAACTCCGGAACATCGCGATCATCGCGCACGTCGACCATGGCAAAACGACCCTCGTCGATGAACTCCTCAAGCAGTCCGGCGCGTTCCGCGAGAACCAGAAAGTCGCCGAGCGGGCGATGGACAGCAACGACCTGGAACGCGAGCGCGGCATTACGATTTTGGCGAAGTGCACGAGCGTCGTGTGGAAAGACATCCGCATCAACATCGTCGATACGCCCGGACACGCCGACTTTGGCGGCGAAGTTGAGCGCATCTTGAACATGGTGGACGGCGTTATCGTTCTCGTCGACGCGTCTGAAGGCCCGCTGCCGCAGACCAAGTTCGTCGTCTCAAAAGCCCTGAAGCGCGGCCTGCGCCCCATCGTTGCCATCAACAAAATCGACCGCCCGGACGAACGCCACCTCGACGTTCTGAACGAAATTTTCGATCTCTTCGCCAACCTCGACGCCACCGACGAACAGCTCGATTTTCCCATTCTCTATGGGTCCGGCCGCAACGGCTGGATGGCCTTGGCGCCCGAGGGCCCGCAGAAGGATTTAGGCCCTTTGTTCGATCTCGTGGTCGCGCATGTGCCCCCGCCCGCCGTAGACGATGGCCCGGTACGCATCCTGGCGACCACTCTTGAGGCCGATCCCTTCCTCGGGCGCATTCTGACGGGGCGCATCACATCGGGCACGATCAAGGCGAATATGGCGATGAAAGCTATCCGCCACGACGGCACGCTGGTCGAAAATTTTCGCGCAACGAAAGTTTTGGCTTTCCGCGGACTTGAGCGCGTGCCGGTTGAAGAAGCGCACGCTGGCGAAATCGTTGCCATCGCCGGTATGACCGAAGCGACGGTCGCCGACACTTTGTGCGACCTGAGCGTCGAGATCCCTCTTATCGCGCAGCCAGTCGATCCGCCCACGCTGTCGATGACATTCCGCATCAATGACGGGCCGTTTGCCGGCCAAGAAGGCAACAAGGTGCAAAGCCGGGTCATTCGCGACCGCCTGTTGCGCGAAGCCGAGCGCAACATTGCGATCAAGGTATCCGCAGGCGATGACAACGACGCTTTCACGGTTTCGGGCCGTGGCGAATTGCAATTGGCCATTCTGATCGAGAACATGCGCCGCGAGGGCTTTGAAATTACCGTGTCGCGGCCCAAGGTCGTGTTCAAGACTGACGAAGCGACCGGTCAGCGTTTAGAGCCCATCGAAGAAACCATCATCGACGTGGATGATGCCCACACCGGCATCGTCGTGCAGAAACTTTCCGAGCGCCGCGGCGACCTCATGGAAATGCGCCCTTCGGGCGGCGGACGCACGCGTATGGTCTTTCTCGTCCCGACGCGCGGCCTCCTCGGGTATCAATCGGAATTGCTGTCGGATACGCGCGGCACCGCCGTGATGAACCGCTTGTTCAACGCCTACGCGCCGTTCAAGGGTGAAATCCAAGGGCGCCGCACTGGCGTTCTGATTTCCAACGGAACGGGCGAAGCGACAGCTTACTCGATCTTTAACTTGCAAGATCGCGGCTCCTTCATGATCGGCGCCCAGGCGCGCGTCTATGAAGGCATGATCGTCGGCGAGCACTCGCGCGACAACGACCTCATCGTCAACGTGGTGCAGGGCAAGAAGCTGACCAACGTGCGCGCATCCGGCAAGGACGAAGCCTTGATCCTGACTCCTCCCATGCGTCTCACGCTTGAAAAGGCCATGAGCTACATCACGGACGAAGAGCTGGTCGAGATCACGCCGGAATCCATCCGCCTGCGCAAACGCTGGCTCGATCCGAACGAGCGCAAGAAGCAGGAACGCAAGCGCGAATCCGACCGCGAAGCGGGTGCCGCGTAAGTTCCACGCAGGATTAACTCCTCGTTCACGAATTATAAATCCGGACGCGTCATAATCGCGCGACCGGCGGGAAATATTCGGCCCGCATTTGAAAACGGATATTGACCATGACGGCTTCGGCAAACGCACAAGAGCAGTTTGGGATGAACGGCAAGCCGCGCTTCGGGCGGTTGCAACTTCTCTTGCCGGTCTTGATCGGCCTCTCGGCCCCGGTTCTTGCGCTGCTGGTGGTCGACCCGCGTGCGCTGGCAAGCTTTAGCGTCATGATCCAAATTTACCTGATTGCCCTTCTAATCATTGCAACCATCGCTTTTGTCATCAGTATTTTCGATCAGGGCGATGTGACAAATGTCATTTTCGATAGGACGAGCAAGATTGTCATCATTGAGAGAACGGGACTGCTCGCCAGAAAACTGACCGAAGTGCCGTTTGTCGATATCGCCAACATCCGCATCGAGACACGGTACGACGACGACGGCTACCAAGCGGCCGTACCGTTTTTGACCTTATCGACCCACGAGACCATTCAGCTGCCGGCCGGAACGGGCGAAGTTGAAGTTGCCGCTATGCGCGCCATACTTGGCCGGCACTAATCTGGGCCGCCACTGAGCTGGGCTAGAGCGAACCGCGAACTCCACAAGCGACCTGAGCGGCCGGACTCAAAAGGTGGCCATTGGCGCGTGACAAGTTTCTGCGCCTTGACTACAGCTGCGGTGTGCAAATCGATCCCAAGACCGAGACGACATTGGAACGGCGCGAAACAGCGCATGCGGCCGCCCCATCTATCGTATGGCCCGACGGCATTACGCCAACGCCGGAATTCGTTTCCGCGCTCGACTTCATACGAACAGCCGAAGGGCACCTGTTCGTTACAGGGCGCGCGGGTACCGGAAAATCAACACTGTTGCGCGCGTTGAGGGACAATGGCGCAGCCGACATGGCCGTGCTAGCGCCCACCGGCCTTGCCGCGATCAATGTCGGCGGGCAAACCATCCACTCGTTTTTCGGCTTTCCGCCGCGCCTGATCCAGAGCGAAGATATCCGCCGCAGCCGCAATGGGCGGCTCATGCGCAAACTTCAGCTGCTCGTCATCGATGAAGTGTCGATGGTGCGCTCGGACCTGATGTGGGCCATCGACTACAGTCTGCGCCTCAATCGCGGGCGTCCGCGCGAACCGTTTGGCGGGGTGAGGCTCGTCATGTTCGGCGACCTTCATCAATTGCCGCCGGTCGTGCAGGAAGCCGAAGTAGCCGCCTATCTCGCTGAAAATCACGGCGGACCGTTTTTCTTTTCGATGCCTGCATTACGAGAAGGCGCAGGGACGGTTCGCATCGAACTCAGCCACGTGTTCCGGCAAAGCGATACCGAACTCATCACGGTTCTCAACCGCATCCGCGATGGCGACGTTTCGGAAGATGACCTCTCTTTGCTGAACACGCGCGTTCACCCCATTCGCACTTTGAGCGAAGGCGAGCCCTACGTCATTCTCACGCCAACGAACGCCGCCGCCCGGCGCATCAATACGGCATATCTGGAAGCCCTGCCCGGAACGGCGATGCGCTACGAGGCCGGCGTCTCTGGTGATTTCAGCGAAAGCGCCCATCCCGCCGACGCCCAGCTTCAGCTCAAGCTCGGCGCCAAAGTCATGATGCTGCGCAATGACCCGGACAGGCGCTGGGTCAACGGCACGATCGCGCGCATTTCCAGGTTCACCGACAAACAGGTGTGGATCGAATGTGGCGGGCGCGAATACGAGGTCGAGCAGGCGTCCTGGGAGCACCGCCGCTACGCCTTCGATCAAGCGGCCGAGAAGATCGTCGAAAGTGTTGCGGGTACATTCAAGCAGTTTCCCTTGCGCCTGGCTTGGGCTCTGACCATCCACAAGGCCCAGGGCTTAACGCTCGACAAGGTCTACATTGACCTCGGGAGAGGCACGTTCGCGCACGGACAAACGTATGTCGCTTTGTCGCGCTGCCGTTCGCTCGAAGGCATCGCACTCGCCCGCAAGCTGACCCCCTCCGACATCATGTTCGATCCGGCAGCGACAGGGTATCGCGAAGCATTTCCGGCACTTGTGTGAGCACGTTCAACTCGTATGGATGCTGCAAGTGCGAGATTTGTTGCACATGAGACCGGCAGGTAGAAGAGTGCATTTGGCTCCGTTAAATCACTATTAACCAAAAGCCAGCGGAAAATTACTGTCCTGCATCACAAATAAATGTTGCAATGCACAATAAGATCCCCTACATACCTTTTCACCAACAAAACGCCCCCAGCACTACCGACATTCAAATTTTGACCGCCAAACCCATCAGGAGCCCAAAATGAGCGACGCTTTCACCCGCCAGGTCCAGGACTTCACCCGCCAGGCACAAGACATGTTCACGTCTGGCAAAGACGCCAAGATCCCTGAGAACATGTCGGCATTCGCTGAAGACGCAGTTGCCAAGTCGCGCGACGCCTACAACAAGATGGCGACCGTGACCAAAGACAACGCCAAGGTCATGGAAGACGTCGTTTTGACGGCACAGGCCGGCGCCAAGTCGATCGGCGAAAAGATGCTCGCCAACACGCTTGCGAACACCGAAGCGGCTTTCGACGCTGCCCAGGCCATCGCTAAGGCGAAGACCTTCCCTGAGCTTGCCCGCCTCCAGGCAAACTTCTGGCAGCAGCAGTTTGCAAACGCCGGCGCACAGTCGAAGGAAATCTTCGAATTGTCGACGAAAGTTGCCAAGCAGTCCTTCGAAACCGTCGGTTCGGCCACGGCCAAGTCGTTCGAACAGATCAAGAAGGTTGGCTAAGACTGGGCCTCAACCCATCTTGGTAAGGTCGCGCTGAGTTACGGCTCGCGTAATCTGAAAATTGCTTAAAAAGCTTGACGCGCTCGCGGGTAACCACGGGCGCGTCTTTATTTTTGCCAAGACTTCATATGTTCCTGACATCGCCACACGGGGCGCTATAGTGGCGCCATGATTGGAGCAGGGACCAAAGCCGTTGTGCGTCGTGCCAAGCAATCGGACAGCGAAAGGCTGGCCGAGATATTCGCCGAATCGTGGCGCCAAGCCTATCGCGGCATCATCCCCCACCAGCACCTCGAATGCCTCATCCAGCGGCGCGGCAAAGCAAACTGGAGCAAAGCCATCAAGACAGAGGCGCATCTCTTGGTGGTCGAAGCTGCTGGTCAGATTGCCGGTTACGCCAATTTCGGGGCGGCACGCCGGCAGGGCCCTTACAAAGGTGAGATTTACGAGATCTATCTGGCGCCGGTGTTCCAGGGACTTGGATTGGGCGAACATCTCTTTGAAGCCTGCCGCAGCGAACTCGACCGCCGCGATCTCGAAGGTCTTGTCGTTTGGGCGCTCGAAGATAACGTCATTGCCGCCGATTTTTATTACCGGCGTGGCGGCCGGCCGATTGCACGCATGACCGAAAACTTCGGCGCCGCGAAACTCGGCAAGATCGCCTTCGGCTGGCACTAACCACCACCCGCGTCATGAATTGCACTTAAGCCGCATTGCTGCAGCCGGATCGCTCGTGTGAATTCGTGACCCTTTCCCCCGCAGGACGATAGGATTGAAGCCATGCGCATTGACGCCATCAAGACCGGCACCAACCCGCCCGACGACATCAACGTCATTATCGAAGTGCCGGTCGGCGGCGAACCCATCAAATACGAGATGGACAAGGCGTCGGGTGCGCTGTTCGTCGATCGCTTCCTCTACACGCCGATGAGATACCCTGGGAACTACGGGTTTGTGCCGCACACGTTGTCGGCAGATGGCGACCCGATTGACGTGCTCGTCTGCAATACGCGTGCGATCGTACCGGGCGGTGTGATCAATTGCCGTCCGGTTGGCGTTCTCGTCATGGAGGACGATGGCGGCGGAGACGAAAAAATTATCGCTGTACCGAGCGCAAAGCTGACCAAGCGCTATGACAACGTCAAAACCTACACCGATCTGCCGCAGATTCTGCTCGATCAGATCGAGCACTTTTTTGCCCACTACAAAGATCTGGAACCCGGCAAATGGGTCAAGATCGACCACTGGGGCCACGCGGACGAAGCCAAGAAACTGATCCGCGAATCTCTTGTGCGCGGTGCAAAACCGGCCTGATCGTCAAAGGGCCGTCAAAGGCCTGTTCACCACGCCTGGAAATTGCCGCTGCGCCACTTCCGTTACCCTGGGGTGGTTGCTATACCCCCGGCACGCTTTGCGACAGCCTGCTGAACGGGAGCCGCTATGAAGATCGCCGTTATGGGCGCCGCCGGACGTATGGGCCGGGAACTGGTCCGCGCCATTGCGGCGACATCCGGCTGCGTTGTCTCGGGCGCAACAGAGGTGCCGGGCTCCGCGCTCTGCGGAAGCGACATCGGCACACTGGCGGGCTTGGAGCCGCTTGGTGTCAAAGTCAGCGATGACGCAGCGGCTGTAATTGGCGCCTCTGATGCGATCCTCGATTTCACCAGCCCCAAGGCGACGGCCGTCTTCGCGGCGCTCGCGGCAAAGCACGGCAAAATCCACGTCATCGGCACCACAGGCTTCGACGCAGCAAGCGAAGCGGCAATCAAAACGGCCGCAGCCGGCGCAGTCATCATCAAAGCTGGCAACATGAGCCTTGGCGTCAATCTACTCGCTGCGTTGACACGCAAGGTCGCCGCCGCTTTGGGCGAAGACTTCGACATCGAGATCGTCGAAATGCATCACAAGCTGAAGGTCGATGCCCCATCCGGCACGGCACTTATGCTAGGTGAAGCCGCCGCTGACGGCCGTGGCGTTAAACTCGCTGACAAGTCTGTCCGGGTCCGCGATGGACACACCGGCCCGCGCCGCGACGGAGATATCGGCTTCGCAACGCTGCGCGGCGGCAGCGTCGTTGGCGATCACACCGTCATATTTGCCGGCAACGGCGAGCGCATCGAACTGACGCACCTCGCCGCAGACCGGGGAATTTTCGCACGTGGCGCGGTTAAAGCAGCGCTCTGGGGAAAAGGCCGCGGACCCGGGCTCTATTCGATGGCGGACGTGTTGGGTATCTGACGGCCAGAAGGGTACGAGACGGCAGCACGCGGAAACCAAAGAAAGCAGTGGTTCGGCTTCGAGATGACAGACGCTCTCACAGATAATGTTTTGGTACTTGTTCGCCACGGTGAGAGCGAATGGAATCGCTTGAACCTGTTCACCGGCTGGAAGAACCCCGATCTCACCGAAAAAGGTTTGATCGAAGCGCGCGTGGCCGGCCGGTTGATAAAACATGAAGGCATCAAATTCGACCAAGCCTTCACGAGCGGGCTGAAACGCGCGCAGCACACTCTCGACATCATGCTCGGCGAACTCAATCAGTCCTCTGTGCCCATCACGCAGGATCTTGCCTTGAACGAACGCGATTACGGCGAGCTCTCGGGCCTCAACAAAGACGAAGCAAAAGCCAAGTGGGGCGAAAAGCAAGTTCTGCTCTGGCGCCGTTCGTTCGACGTGCCGCCGCCGGGCGGGGAAAGCCTCAAAGATACGCTGGCGCGTGTCAGGCCCTATTACGAAGCCGCGATCTGGCCCGAGATCGTCAAGGGCAAGAACGTGATCGTCGCCGCGCACGGCAATTCTCTGCGTGCGCTCATCATGGTATTGGAAGGATTGTCGGGCGATCAAATACTCCAGCGCGAACTCCAAACCGGAGCTCCCATTATTTATCGCCTCGGCGCCGACGGCCGCTCCATCGATCGCAAAGATCTTTTGCCGCCACGCTCGGCCGCCGCCCCGCCCGTCGACCGGATTGTCTGAGTAATTTTTACTGCCGGAGTGTTTGCATGGCCTTGGACGCACTGAGCCGCGATGCGCATAAAGAAAATTCCAGAGATCGCGACAAACTGATTGGCGTTTACATCGGCATTCTTGCCGTCATCCTGGCCATCTGCAACGTCGGCGGCGGGAACGCATCCAGCACTGCCATGTTCAAGAACATCGAAGCCTCTAATCTTTGGGGCTTCTTCCAAGCCAAGAACATTCGCCGTCAAGGATTGCGTCTCCAAGCCGACGATCTCGACGCCGCACTCGCTTCCAATCCCAACATGCCGGAAGCGGCGCGCACGATGATCTCGGAGAAAATTTCTGGCTATCGCGCCCAGGCCGAAAAACTGACGGCCGACCCTGAGAAAAAAGAAGGGCTCGACGAACTCTTCGTCAAGGGCAAAGCACTCGAAGCCGAACGCGACGAGGCACTGAAACGCGGACCCTATTTTGATTATGGGCAAGCACTCCTGCAGATTGCCATTATCGCGGGTGGAAATGCGCTGCTCGTTCTGAGTTTCATCCTCGGCGTGATCGGCACCATCTCGGCGGCCGGCGGATTTACGCTCGCGTTCCCGTTGCCGTTTTAAGGCGCTTTCTCTGGTGCTTTGACGGGCCCCATTTCGTGCTTTCCAACCGCTGCAGCAATAACCCCGCCGTCGCGTACGATTTCGGCGCGGGCTTCATAGCGCCCCTGCTGCCAGGGGACTTCGCGCCGCTTCTTGCCTGCATAAGAAACGTAAGTTGCTTTGTTTCGCTCAAGTGGTTCGGAGAGTTGCTCGACGAGCGTTCCGCCCGGCCCATCGACAACGATACGGATTCTGTCTCCGGCGAGAAGATTGATAAAACGCGCGTAGAATAGCAACGCCGGACTTTGGGCATTGAGCGGTTCCACGCTCGTGTGGGCCTTTTCGAGAGCGTCGAGATTTGGCGCGCCGCCCGTGAACCCGGTCATGATGATTTCGCCATTCCGGTAAGCGAACGGCGCAATCGCAGCGGGCTGCCAAAGCCCTGCCGATTTGGTGTCGCGCTGACAGGCGCCGTCCTTGGCATCTGGCAGGAAGGGATCGACAACTTCGCCGTTCAGCCGCACCGTGAAATGCACATGAGCGAAATCGGCCATACCGGAAAATCCGACATTTCCGAGCTTCTCGCCGCGCTTGACGGCTTGGCTTTTGGTCACTGAGACCGACCCCATCATCATATGGCAGTACTGCGTTTCCCATCCATTGCCGTGATCGATGACGACGCCGTTTCCGCACTCGCGGCTTTTTACATCTTCAGGCTTGCCTTCGCGCAGGAAGATGTCTTGTACGCCGTCCCGGGTTGCTTTGACCTTGCCGTCAGCGGAAGCCAGCACGGCAAACCCTTGCTTGGCCGCGTCTGCCGAAAGGAGACGAAAATCGACGCCGTTGTGTTTTTCGTAAGTTGCGCCGCCACACGCGTAGTCGCGTGCGCCCGGGCCCGGGTCGAGATCGACGTAACTCTGAATGAAGCAGGTCTTGTGCGGCTCGCAGGCGAGCGGCAAAGACAGCTCAATCGGTTCTTGGCTGGCCACAGCGGTTGCGCCAGCCAGCGCCGCCAAACCTGCCGTGACCCATCGTTTCAACCCGCTCATGCTGCCCTCTGCGCCAAAGTGCCCTTGAACGCCCCGCCTCGCTTGCCGGGCCCTGCGCAAGAGGCTAGCACTACCGCGCCGCAACTTGCCCTCACAATCGATCGAAGGACTCCAATGGCCACGCATTCCCTGCTCCTGCTCCCCGGCGACGGTATTGGCATCGAAACCATGGCGGAAGTCGAGCGCCTGATCGCGTTTTTTAATGCCAAAAGCAATACGGCAAAATTTGTCCTTGATCGCGATTTGGTTGGCGGGTCGGCCTATGACGCGCACGGCGTCGCCATCGCGGACGCAGCCATGGCCAAAGCTTTTAAGGCAGACGCGGTCATTTTCGGCGCGGTTGGCGGGCCGAAGTGGGACAAGGTGCCCTATCAGCACCGCCCCGAGGCTGGATTGTTGCGCCTGCGCAAGGATCTGGATCTCTTCGCCAATCTTCGTCCCGCCATTTGCTATCCTGCACTCGCGGACGCATCCAGTCTGAAGCGCGAGCTGGTCGAGGGTCTCGACATCATGATCGTGCGCGAACTGACAGGCGGGGTTTATTTCGGCGAGCCGAAGGAAATCGTCACCCTTGAGAACGGCGAGCGGCGCGCGGTCGATACCCAGCTTTATACCTCGCGCGAAATCGAGCGCATTGCCAAGGTTGCCTTCGACCTCGCCCGCAAACGCGGCAAGAAAGTTCATTCGGCCGAAAAGCGCAACGTCATGAAAACCGGCGTGTTGTGGAACCAGGTTGTGACCGAAGTTCACAAGTCCTACGCGCCCGACGTGACGCTCGAACATATCCTCGCCGACAACTGCGCTATGCAACTCATCCGCAACCCTAAGCAGTTCGACGTCATCGTCACGGACAATCTGTTTGGCGACATCCTCTCGGACGAAGCAGCCATGATGACGGGATCGCTCGGCATGTTGCCGTCGGCGTCACTTGGGTCACCTGACGCCAAAACCGGCAAGCGCAAGGCGCTTTACGAACCTGTTCACGGCTCGGCGCCCGACATTGCCGGCAACGGTCTCGCCAATCCGATTGCAACGATCGCATCGTTTGCGATGGCACTGCGCTATTCCTGCGACATGCCGAAGGAAGCTGATCTCATCGACAGCGCCATCGCCCGTGTTTTGGAAAAGGGCCTAAGGACGGGCGACATCATGCAGACCGGCATGAAACAGGTTGGAACGACTGAGATGGGCAGAGCGATTGAGGGCGAACTCAAGGCGTTGACGGCGTAGCGCGAGGCCCACGATGGCAGGTAAAGGTTGTTCACCAGTCGGGACTTGACCGAACACACATTTGGCGGAACACTACCCAAATGGATTACTCGAAAATTATAACAATCGAACCTGGCAAGCGCAGCGGCAAACCCTGCATTCGCGGCCTCAGAATCACGGTCTATGACGTGCTCGACTACCTTGCTGGCGGTATGAGCGAGGATGAAATACTGCGCGATTTTCCGGAATTGTCGCGTGAGGATATCCGCGCCTGTCTGGCCTTCGCCGCCGACCGTGAAAGGCGGTTGGTAGGCGGAATTGGCGCGTGAGGCTTCTGTTCGATGAAAATCTGTCCCGAAGTTTATGCACGCGCCTCAAAGATGTTTTTCCGGATTCCAAACATGTGGTGGCTGCGGGGCTGGAACGCGCAAGTGACCAAGACGTGTGGGAATATGCCAAGGGCATTGGACTGGTGATTGTGACCAAGGATGGCGATTATCACCAGATGAGCTTTCTGCTTGGCGCTCCACCAAAGGTCGTTTGGCTTCGAATTGGAAACTGTTCCACGGACAAAATCGAAAACTTGTTGCGCCGAAATCTGAAGTCGATAGCTCAATTCGAAGGCGAGGAAAGCGCTGCCATACTGATCATTGAGCCGATCTAAATCCCAACTCAATCTTCGGAATGCCCACCATCCGGACAGGTTAAGCCCGCCTGCTGGGCTGACGAAGCCCATACAACGGTTAAGAAAGAGTTGACAAATCAACCTCTTCGCGCGGTGGCCCGGCCGTGAGACACTTGCCTAACTGATTCGGGGAATTGGGTGCCGCTTAGCGACAATGCAAGCGAGGCCCGGTGCGGGGGCACTTAGACAGACCATGACGACAGCGAACGAACTACGCGCAGGGCTGCTTGCGGTCGCCAAGCGATCGGTCAGCCTGATGACCGCCTGCTCAAACGAAGAAAGCACCAAGCTTTATCTGGTGTTGCCGTTCCTCGGGCTTCTTGGCTACGACTACGCCAACCCGTACGAAGTCTATCCCAAACATTCGGTCAGCCCCGACTGCAACACCGATTTCGCCATTCTGCGCGACGGTATTCCGGTTATCGCCGTCAACGTGCAAACAGCCGGTCAAGATTTGGCAGACGGCCACACCCGCTTGGCGCGCTATTTCAAAGCGGTTGCAGAAACGAAACTCGCCATCCTGACGAACGGAACGCTGTTCCAGTTCCATGTCGATTCGAGCGAAAGCGGCGTTCTCGACAGTTCGCCCTTCCTGACCGTGGACCTCGAAACAATTGCTCGTGCTGGCGTCACCGACGAAATTCTCGAAACAATGATGGCCGCGGTTAAAGGCCACTACGACCCTGAAACGATTGCCGAAGCAGCTCACGTGCAGTTGGTGAAACGCCGGCTGCGCACCGTGTTTGTCGATGAGTCGAAAGGCCCTTCGGAAGCATTCTGCCGCTTTGCTCTTGAGCGCATAGGCATCGAAAACGTGCGCAAATCCGCGATCGACCGGTATTACGCGCCCATGATCAAGGCGGCATTTGAAGAGAGTCTGGTGCTTCCCGTTGTCGAACGCTTGAAGAGCCAGCCGAACGGTGAAAGCCGCTCTGGAACCGTTACGATGCATCAAATCGGACAGCGCATTGCCACGACGGAAAACCAGCTTCAGCTCTTCAACTACCTGCGTCGCCGCTTGGCGTTCCTCGTTGATGACAACACGCAATTCGAGGCTATAGAAAACGTCCGCTACACCGATTACGTCGGCCGCCTTACCGTCTACTACGACCGCGAGCGTAAGGGCCGCCTGTTCGATTACATCGAAGGCGCCGATGGCTACGACAAATACATCTTCCCCGATCCGATC
>JANOKZ010000045.1:0-5845 GCA_031419515.1 Hyphomicrobium sp. | reverse complement strand
ACCCCCGAGTTCTGGCTCAATTTGCAGACGCGTTATGACTTGAAAGTCGCCGAGCGGGCACACGGAAGTGCCATAAAGAAGTCGATCCGGCCATCGACGGCACGCGCCGCTTAAGCTCTACTTCAGCTTCCACGTCGCCGTTACGCGGGCTTCGAGGTCCATGGAGCCGCGCTCGACGGGAGCAGATTCCGCATTCGCCGCCATGGCGCGCGTCTTGCCGTAGAACACCGGCTGCGGGCCAGAGATGTTGACGCCTTCTGCAATTTGCACGATCTCGCCGACGTCGGCGCCCGCCGCTTGGGCGTAAAGTTTCGCCCGGCGCAGCGCGTTGGTGATCGCTTCCTTGCGCGCATCGTCCTTCAGCGTCTCGGCTTTCGACACATCAAACGTGATGCCGTTCATCTGGTTCGATCCGGCGGTCACGAGCTGATCCAGTACTTCGCCGAGCTTGTCGAGGTTACGCACCTTGACGCTGACCATATTGTGGGCGCGGTAGCCGTTGAGCACCGGCGGCTGGCCTTCCTTCGGGTACACGTAGACCGGTTCGATATTGAATTGCGTGGTCTGAATATCCTTGGGCTCGATGCCTTTGCCCTTCAACTCGGCGATGACCTTCTTCATGGCCTCGCTATTTTTGGATAAGGCCTCGCGCGCCGTCTTGGCTTCGCTTGTTACACCCGATGCAATGGTTGCTTCGTCAGGCGTGGCCGAGACAGTGCCCGACGCCGAAACCGTCACAGTGCGTTCCATAGGTTTTTCCTCAGCAGCAAGGGGGGCGGCAGTCAAGCCGAGAAACATGGCGGCAACGGCAAGGGGTTTGATCAGGGGGGTCATATTCGGTTCCTCAAGTATCAGCTATGGCCGGATACTGATGTTTGACGGACAAATGAAGGCAAACCTTGAGTGGCCGGAGGCCTTTCCAGCTTTATTTCTGGCTTGTTAAGACTTAGCCCGGAGGGCGAAGGCTGACGGGCTCGCGAAGGCGAACGAACTCTGGTATCAGGGCCGTTCCATTGGGGGCCCGTAGCTCAATGGTTAGAGCTGACGGCTCATAACCGTCTGGTTCCAGGTTCGAGTCCTGGCGGGCCCACCAGCCTTCGCCCACTTTTTCTTGGCGCTTCCGACTCTCGTTCCTCGAGCCGGCCGGAAGCGCCGGATCATCTTGAAGGCTGTCACGCCGAAGTTTTAGCGAAGGCGGACTGGTTGCCGCGAGCTACGGCTCGGCAAGCCCTTCTAAGCAGGACGTAGCCAAACGGGAAAAAAGGACCAGGAAAAAGAGAATTATTCAATACGTATCAATGCTTACCGTTTTTAGTGTCTTTTTCACACTTGATCCGGTAAAATGGGTTTATGCCCCTGACCAACGAACAAGCCCGGCAGCTTATCGACATCGGCCACGTTTACGAGGCTCAGCGCGCAGCGCAACTCGAGTACATCCGCTCATACCGCTATGCAGCGCGGTGGCGGCAGATCGCGGGCCGCGAATACTTCTACATTGGCGAACAGTCACGCGGAGCACGCAGCCCTGAAACCACAACTCTCTTCACCACATATTGCGAGGCTCGCGAAGTGTTGCAATCGCGTCTGGAGAAACTACAGGCGCGGCTCGAAGAAATGGCCCCGGTGAACCGCGCGCTTCGGCTTGGCCGCGTGCCAAAACTCCCCGCACGCATCCTTCGGGCCCTCGACGCCGAAGGGCTTCTCGGACGGCAATTGCGCGTGATCGGGACCCACTCGCTCTTTGCCTACGAAATCGCCGCGGGCGAGTTTTTTCAGGCTGACTTGCTCGCAACCACCGATCTTGATCTGTGCTGGGATGCCAAGGAGCGGCTGACAATCCTTGCGGAAGACGGTGGCGCGCGCACGGTGTTATCAATCTTGAAGCGCGTCGATAGATCATTCGAGACTGGCAAGCTCTACGGCATGAGCGCTGTGAATGACGAAAACTTCATCGTAGACGTGATCGCTCCACGCCAAGAGGATTGCAGCCCCGCAACCGGCATTGCAGGCGACGTTGCCGCCGCGCCCATTCCAGAAGTAGAAGCACTGACCGGCGAAGCATTCAGCGCGATGGCCATTGGCGAAGATGGCTTGCCCGTTCAGATCGTGTGCCCGCTACCGGATGCCTTCGTGGGCCACAAAAGAACCATTGCGGAGGCGAGCGGAAGGCCAATGATCCAGCGCCGGCGCGACGCTGCACAGGCCCATGCGGTGGCCGCAGTGGCTCCTGTCCTGAACGCAACCGGCAATCTCTATCGTGAAGCGAACTAGGCAGTCGCGCCGTAGCTTTAGCGAAGGCGGACTGGTTGCCGCAAGCTTCCGCCCACGCTGTCCCAAATTCTCGCGAAATTTCAATGCTTACTGTTTCGAGTTTGGTTTTGGCACTTCGTCCGGTAAATCCGGCAAGCGTTGGCACCTTGACAAACATACGCTTAAAGCGTATGCTTTAAAACATAAAATGGGCGGCGGATCAACTCAGTTTTGAAATCGTCGCCGATGAGACTGATGATCCCGTTGTCACCATTATAATTTCGACGCCGGCCGGCGTCTTGAAAGTGATGGCCGAGGTCGAAGAATGCGGAACGGTTCTGCTGCTCAAAGGCACGCACGTGCAGGCCGAAGCGGTGAACAAGGTCGGCGTTACAAATCTCAGACTGATCGCTCAGGTTGTTCTGGAAAGGCTTGGCTATGACGCAATCGAAATTGAAGGCGCGCTTCGCACGACTGGGGCCGGTCCGGGCCATACCCCGCGCCGCCTCCGGTTCACCCGTTGAAGCGATTCTGCGCCCGGCAGGCAAGGTCAGCGGTGTGAAATCCATCGATGCGGTTCACGCGCTCTCCCATTACGGCGTAAAGCCGCTCATCGCCAAACGTGCCGTCGAAGCCATGATCGAAACCGGGGAAGCGCGCGTGTCGATCCCGAATGGCTCGCGCGTGATCGTGTCAGCGCTTGCCGCCGCAGGAATTTCTGCCACGCGCTCTGGCGGCGAGCCGGTCGACGTGCGGGCCATCCGCGAGCGGCTGCACCTATCGCAACAGGAATTCGCGCGGCGATACTGCCTCAATCTCCGTTCGCTGCAAAATTGGGAACAAGGCCGCGAGCCGGACGACAATGTGCTCGCGTTGCTGCGGGTCATCGCGCGCTACCCCGATTTGGCAGCGAAGGCTCAGGAGGGCGAGTGGTGAGGGTGCGCCGCGTTTACTGCAAAAATTGACGACTTAAAGATCAACAGAAACAACGTATCCGATCAGGCATTTGCCACGACTATTGCCGAGAATGCGACGTTGATCCGCCATCACGGCCTATGCGAAGTGGAGGAAGTCTGTGCAGACAACTGGCGTTGCGATCAGTAGGATGCGCATTTTTAATGGGAAGGCTCGAACAAATGAGGCGGGTAAACTTCGGCGCATTGGCAATCTTGATGGTCAGCATCGCAAGCGCGCAGGCGGAACAGAACTGTAAAGACAAAAACACGAACTGCTTAGAGACTGCGCTGAAGGAATTTACTGCGCGCATTCACGACGGGATTAAGTCGTTTCGAGCGATTGAGAATGACGCTCGAAAAGCGATCAGCGAACACAACCTGACTCTAGCACGCTCACTTTCGAACAATGCTCGAAGAGCCGGACTTCTAGATAACTGGCAGGGAATGGAAAACGACGTGACTGACTACAATTCGTCCCCAAACGGCCCAGAGAACGCATTGGCCGTCTTGGACTGTCGCCACACTGGTCTGAATATGAAACACGCACTACAAGATGCAGCAGAGGGACGCTGGAATGACGCCAATTTGGGCATCGACACCTACAGCCGCGACATCGAAGATTGCTGGCGATCAATACCCACGAGCAAGTAACTGACGGGCGCCTTTTTAGGCGTCATAACCCCCTACCCCTCAACCCGCCTCAACAATACTAATCGCTTCGCCCGGATGCACGGCCTTGAACTGCTTAACGTCGTCGAGCGCCTCGGCCCAGACGTTGCAGGCGCTGGCTAAACGAATCTCGCATTTGGTCCGCGACTTGGGCGTCGGTCCGAAACCGATTGCGATGGCGTCGCCATCCGGCCAGAAAGCGATTTCGCCGGGCTTGATGCATTCGCGCGCGTCAGGCTCTCTGCCCGCCGAAATATCGGTTTGAAAATAGACTTCCGCGCCCCATGTCTGGGCGGAGGCGTGAATGGGCAAAGCAGCCCAAATCATCGCCGCTGTTGGCGTATCGAGAAGCCGGGCGCGTACACTAACTCCGCCCGCACAAATGACGACTTCGCGCATGTCAGCCCCACAAAACGCACCGCCAAAGACTTCGCATCGCCAGTCAGCCGACCCAGTCAGCTAATGAGCGGCGAAGAGGCACCTTCTCATCTCAATGGACAAGGTTCAAGCGATTTACGACATTTCCATGAAATGCCCACACGATACAGGGACTTGGGTCCAAGTATTTTCAGGCGGCTCGACGGCTTGAGGCGCGACCATTGCACAAGCGGGAGTGCTTAAGCGGGCGGCGGGCCAAACACCAGCACGGCATTGAGGCCACCGAACGCGAAGCTGTTCGACATGGTGTAGGTCACTTTTTTATCGCGGCCAACGTTCGGGACGTAATCGAGGTCACAGCCCTCGCCCGGCTCATCGAGGCCGATCGTCGGCGGCACCCAGTTTTCTTGCATGGCCTTGATGCATGCGACCGCTTCGATACCGCCACCCGCGCCGAGCGCATGACCGTGCATCGACTTGGTCGACGAAATCGCGAGCTTGGCCGCGTGTTCGCCGAACACGTTCTTGATGGCCTTGGTTTCGTTGATGTCGTTGTCGGTCGTCGCGGTGCCGTGGGCGTTGAGGTAGTCGATCTGACCGGGACCAATGCCCGCATCATCGAGCGCCATCTGCATGGCAACGCTGGGGCCTTCAACTGTCGGCTTGACCATATCCTGACTGTCGGACGCCATGCCGAAGCCTGAGAGTTCGGCGAGGATTGTGGCGCCGCGCGCCTGGGCGTGTTCCAGGCTCTCGAGAACGAGAATTCCGGCGCCTTCAGCCAGCACGGTACCGTTGCGCTTCTTGGCGAACGGGAAGCAGCCTTCGGGCGACAGTACGTGCAGCGCCTGCCAGGCCTTCATGGTGCCGTAAGTAATGACGGATTCGGACGCGCCCGCGATCGCGACATCAACAACGCCGTCGCGGATATAGTCGCGCGCCAGGCCTATTGCGTGGGACGCCGTCGAGCACGCCGAGCAGGTCGCAAACGTTGGCCCCTTGACGTTGAACTCGATACCGACGTGGGCGGCGGCGGACGAGCCGATGATGCGCAGCAGCGTCAGCGGGTGGGTGGCGCGTTTGTTCTCGATGAAGAGGTCGCGATAGGCTTTCTCGAAGGTGACAAGACCGCCAGCGCCCGAGCCGATGATGCAGGCTGCGCGGTATGGGTTGGCGAACGGCACTTCGAGGCCGGCCATCGTCACGGCTTCGTCGGCGGCAGCGGCGGCAAACCACGAATAGCGGTCGGCCATGGTGATGAGGCGGTCGCGCTTGAAGTGCTTGAGGCGGGCCTTTTGATCGAAGTCTTTGATCTGGGCGGCGATGAGGATCTTCAAATCTTCAAGCGGAAAACCGCCGAGTTCGGACACGCCATTATTGCCAGCTTTCAAGCTGCTCCAAAATTCCGGAACCGTTGTACCGATCGGTGTCACAACCCCGAGCCCGGTGACTACGACACGACGTGCGCCGCCCGCTTTGGTCATACTCTGTACTTGTCCTATTCCAATTTAGGCGACGGCAGCGCTTCCGATAATCGAAGCGTACCATGGGGATAGTCGTCTGAGCTCGGCCTCGAAGTACCGGCTTCGGCG
>JANOKZ010000044.1:0-2547 GCA_031419515.1 Hyphomicrobium sp. | reverse complement strand
TCTCACCTCGCCTCGGTTAGCGGCGGACAGTCTCGAGAGCGTCTCGATCTGGGGGTGGGGGCAGCGTGCGCGATCAGCACATACAAGGGCGTAACGTGCCCGAGTTTTTTCGCGTAGCGAACCGTATCCGGTGCTGTCCAGCTCATAACTGGAACATCCGGACCCGCCGGCAGGAGGAGTAAGGAGCCTCCCATTCGGATGCGGCCGGCAGAACAGCTGTCGTGGAGCGCGCCAAGGCGCCCGCTCATCTCAGGATCGGCAGGCACCTGGTGCCAGCGCGCTCCACATCCGTTTTTTAAATCGCCGGTGGAAATCCACGCGGCGCTGCTGGCGCGTCGATCTCCAAATCAGAACCCACGAAATACTCACCCCGCCTCTACAACTCACGGACCGCTTCCACCGTGGCCCAGCGCCCACCCAGCGCAAAAATTCGCGAGCCCCCATCCGCCTGTCCCACGAATCATGGCCTAATGCAGCCTTACAATGCGCTGCATCGGCGGCGTCTGTTCGAGGGAGCTTGTTCCATGAAATTTGCTGCATATACCGATGACTCGATCTGGGGCGTCGGCGCGACAGCGGACGAAGCGCGCGCGGAAGGCCTCGCCACCATGCAAGACGTCGAAGCGTCCGAAGAAGAAGTCACTGAGTTGAAAGTTGCACCCGTTTCGGACGAATTGGTTGCGGCGCTAGCTGCCGCGGAAGACGCGGGCCGCGAAGTGATGTTCGATCTTGTCGGCGGCACACTGGTCGTCGATCACGACGAAGAGGCGGCCGCATAATCGGCACCACATTGCACCACATTCCTATGACTCAAAAAAATAAAACGGGCTGGCTACGGCCCGTTTTGGAGTTTCGCGCGCGCCCTCAAAGAGCCCGTTACAGATTGTCTCGCGCGACGTTAAGCCAAATGCGATCCGCCTCCGTCAGCACGATTGCGCGAGCCGTTGATGCGCGCACGACCTGTTCAAAGAGTTCACGCGCCTTGGCCGCGTTGCCATTGCTCTCTAAGAATTGGGCGTATCGGATACGTGCTTCGAGCCCGACATAATAGCCCGACAAGTGGCTGTATTCCGCTTCGGCATCAGCGATGCGTCCAAATGTTTCGAGGCATCGGGCGTAAATCAAATGCGCGTCCTGATCGTCCAAATCGGGATGCGCCGCGCGCAGCCTGTCGAGCGTTGCCATGGCGCGCCGCGCGTCGCCCCCGTTGATCTGCGACCGCGCCAGTCCAATGAGGAGCGACGTGTCTTCGGCATACATACCCTGGGCGGCGGCCTCATAGAGCCGTTCGGCTTCCTCCCACATGCCCTTGCGTTCGCACTCTTGGGCAAGGGACTGCTTGGTATCGACCGTGTCGCGGGACTTGGCTTCGTCATGCAGGCGGTGAAAGTCCCGGTCAGGCGCGAGGATATCGGTGATGCCGCGCTTCACCTCGCGCCCGCGCCGGGACTGGCCGGCCTCCGGCAGAAGTTCGAAACAGACGTAGGCAATAGAGCCAACGAGCGGCAATGACAGCAGCACGAAATACCAGTACTGCGGACGGCCGGTCCGGTAGGCGTGGTTCATGAAGAAGATGGCCACGAGCAGGTGCAGTATCGCTATGATTGGCATGGATTTCTGATCTCGCGCGGCAAAAAGGGCGAACACGTACGTTTAGGCCATGCGCCGGGTGGCGCGCAATACGAAAGAAGGCTGGGATTGTCACTTAGGCATGAGTTTTTCACTCGATGTGTCGCGTGTGCCGCCTGATCGGTTCATTGCGCAAAAATGTAACAGCTCCGCCCGCCTTGACAGCGGCGGATGAGGAGTGCCTAAACCGTCAAATGTTTACAACCGGCGGCCGGGGCTAGGCTATAGCTCAATCGAGGAGACACTTTCGGCGATGGCACGGGCATTCGTATTTCCAGGGCAGGGCAGCCAGGAGGTCGGCATGGGCAAGGCTCTCGCTGAGACATACCCAGCCGCGCGCGCCGTTTTCGACGAGGTCGATGAGGCGCTGGGGCAGAAGCTCTCGGCCATCATGTGGGACGGACCCAAGGAAACGCTGACGCTGACCGAATATGCGCAGCCGGCGCTGATGGCGGTGTCGATGGCCGTCATGCGCGTGCTCGAACAGGAAAAAGGGTTTCGCCTGCAAGACCGCGTCAAATTCGTCGCCGGGCATTCACTTGGCGAGTATTCGGCGCTTGCTGCTGTTGGCGCATTCTCTCTTTCCGATACGGCGCGACTCTTGAAACTCCGCGGACAAGCAATGCAAAAAGCCGTCGCGGTCGGGCAGGGTGCCATGGCCGCTCTGCTGGGTGTCGGCATGGACGTAGCGGTCAAAGTCGCGGCGGAAGCGGCGCAAGGCGATGTCTGCCAAGTCGCCAACGACAACGAGCCAACGCAAGTCGTGCTGTCGGGGCATAAAACCGCAATCGATCGCGTCGCGGAAATCGGCAAAGCCCACGGTGTGCGCCGCGCTGTCAACTTGCCCGTTTCCGCACCCTTCCATTGTGCGCTGATGCAACCAGCCGCCGATGCTATGGCCGAAGCGCTGAGCACGGT
>JANOKZ010000043.1:0-12616 GCA_031419515.1 Hyphomicrobium sp. | reverse complement strand
TCTCACCTCGCCTCGGTTAGCGGCGGACAGTCTCGAGAGCGTCTCGATCTGGGGGTGGGGGCAGCGTGCGCGATCAGCACATACAAGGGCGTAACGTGCCCGAGTTTTTTCGCGTAGCGAACCGTATCCGGTGCTGTCCAGTTGATGACTGGAACATCCGGACCCGCCGGCAGGAGGAGTAAGGTGCCTCCCACTTGGATACGGCCGGCAGAACAGCTGTCGTGGAGCGCGTCAAGGCGCCCGTTCTTTCTTAGGATCGACAGGCACCTGGTGCCAGCGCGCTCCACATCCGTTTTTTAAATCGCTGGCGGGGAACCGCGCGGCGCTATCAGGCGTTGCGGCCCACGCCCTGTTTCACCTTCGTGTGCTAATCTTCACCCAAAAACGTCGCGCGCCGCACACCCTACGAAGGAGACCGCTCTCATGACCCATGCCGCCGCGCCCCGCACGCCGTCCCATAATCCTCATCCCGATGCGGCGCACCTCTCGGAGAAATGGTTTCGCCGCCGCCACGAAACCTTGAACGCGACCGAGCGGGCCATTCTCGACGCCTTTCACACCCGCACGCACATCGCGCGCGCGCCGGGCACAGCCACCGCACCCAAATCCTTCGGTGAGCGCATGGCCGACAAGGTCGCCGAGTTTGGCGGCTCGTGGACTTTCATTATTTTGTTTGGCCTGTTCCTCGTTGCCTGGGCACTGCTCAATATCGCGCTCGCCATGCGCGCGTTCGATCCCTATCCCTTTATTTTCTTGAACCTGCTGTTGTCGATGCTCGCCGCCATTCAGGCCCCCATCATTATGATGAGCCAGAACCGGCAGGCGAAAGTCGATCGCGAAAACGCCGAGCACGATTATGCCGTCAATCTCAAAGCCGAGCTTGAAATTCTCGACCTGCACGAAAAGCTCGACGAAATGCGCAGCCAGCAGATCACGCGCCTGCTCTCGTTCCAGACAGAGCAGATGGAAATTTTGACCAAGCTTCTGGAAAGGAAAGAGCCGGCCGCGCAGAGCGGCTAGCGCCCATTCTCCAAAAACGCGTGCGCATCTTCCGCGCGTTCGAATATGTGCGGCTGAAGCCCGCGCTTATCGAGGGCTTCCTGCATTTTGAGCCGCATGAAGGCGCTGGTCGAATAGCGCGCCGTTGTCAGGTAATGGTGCTGCACCATATATTCGATCATCTCGGCATAGGCGTCGTAAAGATCTTCGGCGATGCGGCAGCCGTCGTGATTGACGACGGAATTCACGCGCCGCCCGGCCGCGATGCACGCCGCGACCAGCATCTTGCGCAGATCGTCGATGTCGGATTTCTTGCGCACGCTCCAGCCTTCGAGATTGAGGAACAGGATGTTGCGGTCGCTGTCGTATTTAATGCGCTCTGAGAGTTTGAGGTTCTGCAATTCGGCCAAGAGTTCCATCGGCTCGTCGATGAAAATTCGCCGGTCCATCGGCTGTGGCTTGTTGATGATGGGCTTGAAGTCCATGTGCGCCAGAATGTTCTTCTCGATGTCGATGCCGGGCGCGACTTCGATCAATTCAAGCCCGTCGGGTGTCAGCTGAAACACGCAACGTTCCGTCACGTAAATGACGGGCTGCGATTTCTGGCTCGCGTATTGGCCCGAGAACGTGATCTGCTCGACGTTCTTGACGAATTTCCGCGCGCGCCCTTCTTGCATGATCTTGAGCTTGCCGTAGGCGATCTGCACGTCGAGCCCACCCGCCGTGAACGTGCCTGCGAAAACGACCGCGCGCGAATTCTGCGAGATGTCGATGAAGCCGCCGCAGCCGTTAAGCCGCCCGCCGAATTTAGAAGTGTTGACGTTGCCGTGCTCGTCGCATTCGGCCATGCCGAGGCAGGTGAGATCAAGCCCGCCGCCGTGGTAGAAGTCGAACATCGCGTTCTGGTCGAGTATCGAATTGGCATTGGCGGACGCGCCAAAGCTCGAGCCGCCCGCAAGCACCCCGCCGACCGCGCCTGCTTCCGTCGTCATGGTGAGATAGGGCGTGACTTTTTCTTCGGATGCGACGACCGCGACACCGTCCGGCGCTCCGACTCCCAAGTTGATGGCGCCATTGAGCGGCAGTTCAAACGCCGCGCGCCGCGCAATGATTTTGCGCTCGTCGAATTCCATTTTCGCCATGGCGTCGACCGGCACGCGGATTTCGCCGGAAAGCGCAGGGTCATACATGACGCCGTAGTTCATGCGGTGCATGACCGGGTCTTGCGCCACGACCACGCAATCAACGAGAATGCCCGGAACCTTGACATCTTTGGGTTTGATCGAGCCTTGTTCGACAATGCGCTCAACCTGGGCGATGACGACGCCGCCGTTGTTATGCGCGGCCATGGCTTGCGCCAGAACGTCGAGCGTCAGGCACTCTTTTTCCATGCTCAAGTTGCCGGACGGATCTGCGCTGGTTGCGCGGATGAGTGCCACGTCGATGGGTGTTGCTTTGTAGAAGAGCCACTCCTGGCCTTCGACCTCGACCAGTTTGACGATGTCGTCTTTCGTGACGTCGTTGACCTTGCCGCCGCCAAGGCGGGGATCGACGTAGGTGTGCAAGCCGACTTTTGTGAAGAGGCCGGGAGAACCCGACGCGCACGAGCGGTAGAGTTTGGAGATAACGCCCTGGGGTAGATTATAGCCCTGGATTTTGTTGTCTTGTGCTGCCTGGGCAACCTTCGGCATGCGCCCGAAGTTTGCCGCGATCACGCGCGAGAGAAGTCCTTCATGGTGGAGGCGGCCGGTGCCTAGGCCTTTGCTGTCGCCAGCGCCCGCGCACATGATGAGCGTCAAGCCTTTGGGTGACTGCGATTCAACGTAGCGCTTCTCGAGCGTCGCGTGCAGTAATTCGGGAATGGCACTCTGGACAAAACCGGTCGTACAAACCACATCTCCGTCGCTGATGAGCGCAATGGCGTCGTCAGCCGAGATGACTTTATTTTTCATCATAATGGTGCGTTTCCTTAGCCGGTCACCCGCCCTCTTGGGACGCGATTTTTTGTTATTCGACTTTGGGAGGAAGTTAGGGACCGCGGGTACCAAACTGCAAGTGCGTTGATGCGCCGCCTATTGCCCTACTCGGGTGGGTAAGGCGCACCTATCCAGGGCGCGGAACGCGTTCGTATGCAGGGACTTCGCAGCGCAGCATCGTGTCTTGAGGAACGAACAGCGCCCGTCGATGTGACGGGCGCTGCAAGGAAATGCGTTACTGTGGTTCAGCGAGGGCGGCTTAGTTGGCCGCCGCGCCAGCTTTCGGGGCGCTGAGGTCAATTGCTACAAAGATCGTCTTGCCGTCCTTATCGGCCGTGCCAGTCCAACGGCCGTTCTGATCTCGATCCAACGCGGAGACGTTGGTGTAGCCCTGGCTTGCAAGCAAGCGGTGTGCCTGCTTCGCTGTGTAAGCGTCAGCGAGTTCTGCAGCGTGGGCCGATACGGCGGCAGTGTCGTTTGCAGCCTTATCGGCGGCGAACGCAGGCGCGGCCAAGCCAGCCGTTACAAGTGCGGCAATCGAAAGTGCGCGGATCATGAGTGTCTCCATGTTTCGAGTTGTGAGCCGGAGCGCGTGTGGCGCGGCCCCCGGAAGTCAGGCGCAACAGCAAACCTTAAAAGGCCGCTGCTCCCATGGGTCGAAGATGGCGAGGAACCCCGATCAATGCCAATCACGTTGGCGTTCGATATTGAGAGTTAAATTGATTGTCCGTGAGCCGTGCGTGATGTCAAAATCTTTGGGCCGTTAACAATACGTGGGCGGCGTGTTGTGATAGACTGCCGCGTGATGTGGCTTGCACCTGTGAACGGGGACTTTCGAGGTTTTTTTGTACGCGATGAAGATTCTCATTCTCGGCGCAGGCGCGACGGGCGGGTACTACGGCGGCAGGCTTGCGGCATCTGGCGCGGACGTGACATTTCTTGTCCGACCGAAACGAGCCGCCCAACTTGCCGCTGACGGTCTCGTGATCGAGAGCTCGTTCGGCAACCTCAAAACATCGGTGCGGGCGGTAACGTCCAGCACACTCTCAGGCCGTCACGATGTCGTTATCCTCAGTTGCAAGGCCTACGGTCTCGAACAATCGATCGAAGTGGTGCGCCCGGCTGTGGGTCCTGCAACGCTGGTCTTGCCGCTTCTCAATGGGCTCCGTCATCTCGACACGCTTGACGCCGCGTTCGGGCGAGACCTAGTGCTGGGTGGCAGCTGTCATTTGAGCGTATCGCTTGCGGACGACGGAACCGTCCGGCATCTCAACCAACTGCATTTACTCACCTACGGACCGCGCACCCCCACTCAAAAAACAACTTGCGAAGCGCTCTATCCGATCCTGGCCGGAGCCGGTTTCGACGTCAAACTGAGCGCCAACATTGTCCAATCCATGTGGGATAAATGGGTGTTGCTGGCGAGCTTGGCGGCGCTCACCTGCTTATTCCGCGCGAGCATTGGGGAAATATCGTCAGCCACAGGCGGGCGCGATCTCATGCTCAGCGCGATCGATGAATGCCGCAGTGTTGCCAAGGCCTCGGGCGATGAACCATCGCCTGACCATCTCACCCTCATTCGTACGCTTCTAACCGATCCAAACTCGCCCGTCGTTGCGTCGATGCTGCGTGATATGCAACGCGGCGGCCCAATTGAAGGCGACCATATTGTCGGGGACATGCTGGCGCGTGGACAGGCGGCGGGGCTTGAGATGCCTGTGCTGGGCGCCGCCTACGCAAATTTGCAGTGTTATCAAAACCGTCTGACTGCCAGCGGTTAATAGCCTGGATGTTACGATATCTTCAGGTTCGGCGATCCATCTTGTCATGGCCCCGTAGACTATGAGAAAATGGTTTTGATCTCACAAACCAGGAGTTGTGCTCCCATGTTCCGCCTTCGAAACGTCGCCTTCGCCTTAACCCTCATGATGATGTCTCTCATGATGATGCCACCGGCAGCGTCGGCTGGTGCGGCCAATCACGCTGACCTGTGGAATGGCGCAGAGATCAACTGGCAGGATATCAAGAGCGGCGTCTTTGAAGCTTCCCAGACAGGCAAACCCGTCGTCATGGTTTTTCATGCCACGTGGTGCTCTGCCTGTAAGAAGTACCGCAGCGTCTTCCAAGACAAAGCCATCATCGACGCCGCGAAGGATTTTGTCATGATTCTGATCGACGGTGACGCCGAGAAGGAAGTCAACAGCGCCTTCTCGCCCGACGGAACGTACGTACCGCGCACGATATTCTTGGATGCCGGGGGCAACATCCGCACCGAATTCAAGGGGCAAGGTGATGCCAAGTATCCCCATTCGATTGACGTGAATGGACCCGGCGAACTTCTCGCCCTCATGGAGAAAGCGCGCGCGGAGCTGAAGCCTGCAAAAACAACAGCGCCAGCGGAAGACAAAACCTAACGGAACGCCAAGTACTGCCTTCGCTGATAGCCGGCACATTCCAGTGAGAACGCGGGCGTACGCTGCTGGCGTTGCATTGCGCTTCCGCGTTTTAGCCGTCATAAGGAGCGCGAACTCAATTTCCGGCAATGCGGACGTGGTGGAACGGTAGACACACAGGACTTAAAATCCTGAGTTCGAAAGAGCGTGAGGGTTCGAGTCCCTCCGTCCGCACCAAAGTTGGCTCAAATCACGGAGGCGTTTCAACGCCGAGTCGCTGGAGCGCTTGGCGCGGTTTGATTTGCATGCCGTTGGCCTTCAGAGACAGGGAATAGCTTTCGATCGCCTGCTTTTTATTTCCGCGCGCCTCAGCAATTTCACCTTGAGTGAAGTGCGCCGACGAATTCTCAGGGTTGATCTTGAGAGCAGAATCTAAACTGGCGTCCGCCTTTTCGCGTTGACTGAGCTTATCGTAAGCCTTCGCAACACCGATATGAGCTTCAGGATTGTTCCCGTCGAGCTTCACCGCGCCTTCATAGGCTTCCGCGGCTTTGTCGTATGCGCCGGCCGTATAATGGCTGAAGCCAAGTTTTAAGCGGGCCGCCATGTCGCCCGGTTTCAGAGTAACGATACGCGACCAATCTTCTGCTGCGCCCGCGTGCGAGCCATGTTCGTTCAAGGCTTCGGCGCGCGCCGCTAAAATAATGAGATTATCGGGTTGCGCGTTTAGGACTTGTGTGAAGTCCTCAATAGCCTCGCCAAAGTCAAATAAGACGAGCGAAGCGCGGCCGCGCAACTCGAAAATGCGTGTGCGCTGGACGGCGTCAAGATTTGTCGCTTTGAGAAGCCTCGAACAGGCCAGGAGTGCGACGTAAGCGCGATCGCGCTGTATGCAATCTTGTTGATCGGTGCCAGCGGCGGCTTCGTTGTCCTCTGGTTGACCGTAAGTGGCGTCTCCGGCATGAACGGCCGTAGCATTTGCATGCAGGAGCATGGCGCCGCAAACTGCAAGGATTGCGCAAATCGATGTCACGCTGCTTTGCACATTACGTGCCCGCTGATCCGTCTTCTTACGCATAACCATCTACCTTCTCGCCTCAGTCACTGGGACTGGATTTTGTAGTTCAATTGCGATCAATCACTGCCGAAGGAATGGGACGCGCCAAGCCTGTGCAGTGCCTTGTAAGCGTTCCAATAACGGCCGTTGTGTTTGATCACGAGTTTGTAGCTCTCAATTGCCATCGCTGTGTCGCCCCAGCGGTCGGCCGTTTCTGCGCGCGCCAGATAAGTGGTCCAGGATTTTGAGTCGATACCGAGTGCCGTATCGAACTCCTTGAGCGCCTTGTCGCGTTGATTGAGTTGATCATAGACGCTGGCCCGGCTCACATAAATGTCTGGCAAGCCCGGATTCAATTTGATCGCATTGTTGAAATCCTCAAGTGCTTCTTGTGGACGCCCGCCTGACAGGTGGCTGGCGCCTCGCTGCCGGTAGCTATCGGGCTGCTCCGGATTAAGAGCGATCACGTGTGACCAGTCGGCCGCGGCAAGGTCGTGCTTTAGAAGGAGTGTGTAAGCTTTGGCGCGGCCAGTGATTGCGGTAAGGTTCGCCGGATTGAGTTGAATTGCGCGGGTAAAGTCGCCGACGGCTGCGGCAGGCTCCTCCTCCTTCAACCAAGCGGTTGCGCGCGCCGCGAAAACTGCCGATCTCTCGTTAGCGTTCATGTCCGGCGCATTCGACAGCGCGGCGCAGGCACGAACGTCCGCAGCACGCATATCATCTCGAAAGCAGTTTCGATCAGGTACGGCTTCGGCCAACGCGAGGGAGGCGAACGAAAGCCCGGCAACAAGCCGCGCAAAAATGACTGCCGCCAAAGCGACGGTCTTTCTCAGTGCTGATTTGTCCTTCGTATTCATCATGGCGCAATAAAAGCTGTATTCTCAATTCTCGCGTTGGACGGACTTGCACGGCCGGAAGGACACTCTATGGCGGATGCTCGATGCCCAGCCGGCGGAGTGCTTTTCGTGCATGCGAATAAACCCCGTTGATCTTGAGCACCATCTCGTAATCTTTAATGGCCATCTTCTGTTCACCCCAACGTTCTGCCATGACAGCACGTTCCCAGTAAATGGTCAGAAAGCCAGGATTTACGCCAATCGCGCGTTCGAACTCTTTTCTGGCCTGTGTTTGGTCCCCGAGAGAATCATAGACCGCTGCACGACCAATGTAGGGTTGGACATCACTAGGATTTATTTCAAGAGATTTATCGAAGTCGGCCAGGGCCTCGTCGTGTCGGCCTGCAGCCAATCGGCTGGTCCCGCGGTTGCGATAGTATTGATCGTTTTTCGGATCGCTTGTGATTAGTCGCGACCAATCTTCGACGGCCTTGGCGTGTTCGCCGAGCTTCGTAAAGGCCAGCGCACGCTCTTTAAAGGCAGTGAAGTTTAGCGGGTCTATTGCAAGAGCACTTGTGTAGTCGGCGGCGGCTGCGGCGGGATCGTCCTCCGTCAACCAGGCCTTGCCGCGCCATGCATAAATTCTGCCCAAATCTTTGGTGCCGAATTTGGCCGATGTGATCAAGCTTGTGCAAGCGCGGATGGCAAACGAAGCAACGTCGTCCTGCGCGCAGGCCTGCATCTCCGGCTCGACCTCCGCCGCTTGGCCAGCGGCCGGCGCAGTCACGATCAAACTTGCAGCCGAAAGCGCGCAAGCAAACGCAGAAAAGATCCTCGCAGAAGGGGCACGGTTTGCAGCGCGTCTCATACGGTTCTCGATGTGCGGGCCGGCAAGCAGCTGAGCGGTGTTTTGGCCAAATGATATCATCACGGCGGGGTAGAGACCCCAAGTCTTTGCAACCGGCGCCGGGCATCTTCGTATACGCCGTTGATTCTCAAGACTGTGACATAGCTCTCAATCGCCAGTTTTTCTTCGCCCCAAGCTTCCGCAAATTCGGCACGAGCCCAATGGAGCGGCAGATAATTCGCATTCACCTCGATGCCCTTCTTGAACTCCGTGTCGGCGAGATGGCGATCCTTAAGCGCGTGGTAGACATGGGCGCGTCCGATATAGGCATCAACGGCTGCCGGATTGATCTCAAGAGACTTATCGAAGTCCGTAAATGCTTCTTGGTGCTGCCCGGCGGCCAAGCGTTCGTTTCCGCGAAGGCGATAGTACCTGTCATTACGCGGTTGGAGATCGATCAGTTCAGACCAGTCTTCGGCAGCCTTCTTGTGTTCGCCAAGCTTGGTGCGTGCCTTGGCACGTCCCTCTAGTGCGGCGACGTTTGAGGCCTCAATTTCGAGCGCGGTGGTGAAATCTTCAACGGCTGCCTGGAATTCCTCTTCCTTGCTCCAGCCGACGCCGCGCAAGTTCAGGATGCGCATGCGTTCGGCAGGTTCCAGCTTCTGCCCATTTAGTATGAGGGTACAAGCGCGAACCACGCGCGGCGCGGAATCAGTCTGTTCGCAATCAGCAAGGGTTTGCACCTGGCTGGCATCAAGGCCGGAGTTTGCGGCGGACTCTGGTTCGGCGTAGGTTCTTTCGGCTTCTGCAATCGCAACCCCGCTGCACAGTATAAGGGCTGCGGCATGCGTCATGATCCGGGTGGAGTGCCGCAGTGCCGGGGCTCGAAGGAAGAAGTCTCGCATCAGTCGCAGCTCACAGTTTTCCAATGGTTGACCTGTCCGTGCGGGATTTAGGCCCGGCGAGGCGAGCGAAACATACAACACTTAGTCCGCAAGCCCAAACACCATAACAGCGTCGCCCGTGCGGAATCCCCAGATTGAACTCCCGCCCGCCGCGACGGCAATATATTGTTTTCCATCAATGGCATAGCTGATGGGCGGGGCATTCACGCCAGAGCCGCAATTGAACTTCCAGAGCCGTGACCCGGTTGCAGCATCGAAGGCGGAAAAGTCGCCATTGCCTTCTCCCATGAAAACCAACCCGCCTTTCGTGGCGAGCACACCGCCGACCAGGATCTCGTCAGTCTTCTGCTGCCACAAGATCTTGCCTTGGTTCTTCAAGTCAATGGCTGACAGAAGCCCGTATTGTGCTTCCTTGGCGGGCTCGAACGCGCTGTAGGATACTTCTGGATTGTTGCCGGAAGCAGGTGTCGTCTCGATGCGGTAGGTGAAGGGCATATGCATGCCGGCGACGTACACAACGCCCTTGCTGGCGTCATAGGACGTCGGCGACCAGTTGCTGCCGCCGCCCGCGCCGGGTGTGACACGCACCCCGCCTTTAGCGGGCGCCGCGAACATGTTTTCTTGGGGCACAAAGGCCTCTGACTTGAACAAGAGCTTGCCGGTAGTGCGGTCATTGACGAAGTACCAGCCGACTTTGCTAGCTTGTCCAACGGCTGGAATTGTCTTCCCGTCGATCATCATATCGAACAACGTCGGTGGGCTCGCGACGTCATATCCCCACATGTCGTGCGGCACCTGCTGGAAGTGCCAGACAAGTTTTCCCGTTGCTGCTTCGAGCGCGACCAGCGAAACGGTGTAAAGATTGTCGCCCGGGCGGCCCGCGCCCATCGATTGGGGCGATGGATTGCCAGTGCCGAAGTAAATCAGCCCGCGCTCGCTATCGACAGCGGGCGAATGCCAGATTGAGCCTCCGCCGAAGCGCCAGGCGTCTGCGTACTGTGGTGCATCAGCTTTCTCTTTGGCGACGTCGCGGCGCAAGGCAACGCCATACGCCGTCGTCTCGACGAAATCGCCTTCCCAGCCTTTTTTAGTGGTTTCGAAGCGCCACTTTTCTGCACCATTCGACGCGTCGAACGCTGCCATGAAGCCGGGTTGTCCGTATTTTCCGGCAAAGCCAATCACCGCGGACAGCTGGCCATTCTTTTTTACGGCATCTTCGAGATGGAGGCCAAAGCCGACGCCGGTGATGCCGACGATGACCATGCCATTATAAACCAGGGGCGCTGCGACCGAGCCGACTCCCGTTGATCCCGTCACAGCATCCTTGATGAGCGGGTCGGCGGCGTTGATGGCGCTCTTGTCTTCGGTGGCCGCAGCAGGCTCGACCAGCGTGATATCCCAGACCTTCTTGCCCGTATCCTGCTCAAGCGCGATCAAATGTGCGTCGACGGTTGATACGAAAACTTTCCCGTAGCCAAGCGAGACGCCGCGGTTCGCCGGCCCGCAGCACAACTTATCGGACTTACGCTTGTGTTCGTAGCGCCATTTTTCGCGGCCCGTCGCAACATCGAGTGCGACGACATTGGAAAATGGCGTCGATAGGTACATGACGCCATCGACAACGATTGGAGTTGTCTGGAACGTTCCCGCGATGCCTGTTTGGTAAATCCACTTCGGCACGAGTTTCTTGACGTTTCCGGTGTTCACGCTGTCGAGCGGAGAGAAACGCTGGTTGGTGTAGTCGCGTCCGTAGAGGAGCCAGTTGGAGTTGTCAGACGCGGCCGCCTTCATGCGGGCATCCGTCATTGGTTCGGCGTATGCCGCTATGGGCACCATCGCCACCAAACAGCTTAGTAGCGCCGCCACGGCCCATGGCCCCCTGATGACACGGCGAGGAGCTGGCGACGTATGCATGTCAAACAATCCTTTGGAAATCTGCAACTGATGGCAGCGGCAATGGCGCACAAACCTTGAATATTTTAAAGCTATCCAGCGCGCCAGCTTCCATGTCCTGAACGGTCGGTCAATTATACGTCATCAGCTTGGTATGCCAAATAACGCCGCTTTACTTTTTGTGCAGCGCCTTAACGTAGACGACGATTTGTTTGATTTCGTCTGCTGTAAGGTAATCGTTCCAAGCCGGCATGCCAAGTTCAAGGCGCCCAGCCTGGATAATACCGAACATTTCATAGTGATCCGCCTTGGCGGCGAACTTCCGCAGATCAGGGATAGTACCGCCTGATACGCCATTGGGTCCGTGGCACTTGTAGCAGGCTTGCTTGTAGAGCTTACGCCCGGTGTCGACGGATTTGTCATCGGAGGGGAAATCCTCGACCGTTTTTGTATCGACGCGCCACGCCGGCGAAAGTGCGAGACCATGGTCGTCCGTGCCCAGATCTTCGCCGGTCTCGGGAACGATTGCCTCAGAGGCCTTGCCGTCCGGCTTTGCAGCGTCGCCAGCCTTAGGTGCCTCTGCGACGGGTGCGTCAGCCTTCGCGGCCGGGTCTTCTGCTGCTGCCGGGGAGAAGATCCAGCTCCACCAAGATCCAGCTCCCGTGACTTTCACGGCTGTCGTCCCGGCGTCCGACTTCTTGTCCGGCTTTGGCGGACCGTCGTCGTCCTTCTCCAACTCTTCCTTGGACTTTGGCGGCTCGCCGCCGCCGGTTCCGGCAAGCTTCACCATGCCGTACTTTTCGAAGATCGCGGCCAAGCGCCCTTCACTCTCCAGCTTGTCTATGGCAGCGTTGACGAGATCACGCAGTTCTTTGTCGGCTTTGGCGAAGCCTATGGCGATAGGGAATACGAAGTCTTTCTCGGTGTTCGCAAGAACCTTGAGGCTGGTATCCCCGCTGGACTTCACTTCCCAGCCGCCTTCCAAGGCAGGAACCACGGCCGCATCAATCTCTTTGTGCTTCACCGCATCGATCATTTCCTTGGTATTGCGGAAAAGTTTGCGCTCATATCCACGGTTGAAGAGCTTGAAATCCGGCAGCGTTCCCATCTGAACGCCGACACCCTTAGTTTTGGAATCCTGCAGAACCGTTTCTGCTGCATCGGCTCGTGTGAGTGTAGCAAAGCCGCTCGAGTAAAAAGGCTTCGACAGGATCACCTTGAAATTGTTTTCTTCGAATGAGCCATCGACGGGGAAGCCCAGAAAGAAATCACAGCGTGCTTCGGCGAGCTGACGCACGATTTTCGTGCCGCGGTGCGTTGAATGCCAAGTGTAAGCCAGTTTGAAGCCAAGTTCCTTGGCTATCTCCTGCGAGACATCAATATCGAAACCGGAGGGGCTGGGCTTCTCAGCCGAATACGGGAGGCGATCAGGATCGGCGCAGACCGTGATCGTGCCGCTTCGCTTGATGCGCTCCATCGATGACTGTTGGGCCCGAGCGTCACCGGCCGCCGGGATAGTTAAGAGTGCAGTCACGATTGCCAGTGACATGCCAGTTCCGGGCCGAACCATTCGTTGTCTCCCTAATGCCGAAAAAGAAAACCGGAAGGGGTTGAACCCCTTCCGGACTATTCTAGACTAAACTGTCTTCACGAACCAAGCTCGTAAACGCTGAGCGTGGCGCCTTTGTTCACATTGTTCTTGATGTGATC
>JANOKZ010000042.1:0-7090 GCA_031419515.1 Hyphomicrobium sp. | reverse complement strand
CGCGCATCATAAGAGCCCTTGGTCTCATCGACGCTGAAGGAGAAGGGTGCGCCGGGCTTCAACCAGCTCAGCCAATGGGAGGGGACAATGAGTTCAACCTCAAGGCGCCCCTCGCCAACGATAACGAGGAAAGGTTTATTGGCTTGCGGTTGTTCAAACGCATTAATCGTGAGTTCGGCAACGCGGCCGTCGAAAGGGGCGCGGACTTCGCACTGCTTCAACCGGCTGTTGAGAGAACGGGCTTCTGCTTCGGCCTTGACCACGCGCGCACGCGAAATCTCGAGATCGTGTTTGCCAACGGCCCTAAACTTCTCAAGTTGCTGGTTGCTATCTAATGTCAGCTGCATTTCGCGCTGAACGGCATCCGCCGACTGGGCTTCCGCGCGGTACCGGTCACAATCAAAAGTGACGAGCAAGTCGCCTTTTTTGAAGCGCTCGCCGAAACGAAATCCGATTGCCGTCACACGCGCCACGAGGTCTGTTGAAAGCTCTGCTTTGTCGACCGCCTTGACGACGCCGCGCACGGGAATTTTGGTGTCATCCGCCGCGCCCGGCGCACGGCCTGTGTCGTCCGCCCGCGCGAGGGCGAACGTCAACATTGAAAGCATCGCGATGATCGAGACGCGAATTGCGGCTGGTGGATGGCTTAGCATGCGAACTCCAGGCCGGCGGCGGTATCATCTACGCACATACCGGGCCGCAGTTATTCTATGGATTGATTCGCCGGCTAATCCATCGGCATCGCGCTGAAATGCTTTGTCCTATCGCGATAAATCGTAGACGTGCGGCAACCGGCCAAACTATTTGGCGACGGAAGCAGTCGTGGCCAAGCGGCGCGACCAACCGGCATTAAGATCGCCGCGCTCGAACCAAAGCTGCTTCAGAGACGCTGACAGCGCACTGACGCTTTGCGTGCGGTCCAGCTCCCAGGCATAAGGATCTAGCCCCATGGACGAGAACAAATTCGCATAGGCGTTCTGCAGCGATGCGTAGGCAACGTCATACTTTGCCTCGGCGACCAGTGTGTTCATCTCCTCGCGGATCAGCGTTTGCTTGCTGATGCGATCTGCGGCCGCTTCTGTGCGCATCTGATCGAGCAAGCGGCGCTGTACGTCGCGATATTCGCCGGCAATCTGCAGTTCCTTCTTCGCATGCATGAAGCGAATGCGCGAGACGTGGACTTGTGTCATCACCGCCATGGTCAACGCCAGCGAGCGCTGGTTCAGCATGTCGTCTTGCGCATCGATAACGCCTTCGCGCGCCGGATAGGCGAAGACCTTGAGCAGGTTCCAGCTCGCCTTGGCGCCCCAGTTCCGTCCAGTCGCTGTTCAGCAGGAATTTGTTGCTGTCGTAATTGGAACCGGCGTAGATCTGCAATCCAGGCAGCATTTCAAGAAGTGCCGCGTCGGCTTCGTGCACGTTGATGCGCTTTTGATACTCAACTTCGCGAAGCTCTGGGCGGTTGTAGATCGCGGTCGACATCATATCGTCAAGCCCAGCTTTGAGCGTCAGGCTGCCCGGCTGGCGGCTTGCGCCGGCAATCTTGAACGTCGCTCCCGGTTTCAAGTTCATGAGTGCTGCAAGCTGCGCCTTGGCGGTGTTCAATTCGCGCTGAATTTCCGCAATCTTTTGTTTGATTTCGACGAGTTCGCGCTCGTAGGTCAGCGCGGTAATCGGCGACGTTTCGCGCTCTTTGTAGAGCGTGCGGGTTTCTTCCAGTGCCTTTTTCGTTTCGCCCTCAAGCGTCACGAGACGGTTCATCAAGCGTTCGGCGCTGACTGCGCGCCAATAGGCCGTGCGCACGTCTTCGACAACGCGATGGATAACCTTGCGGCGCATTTCCTCCTGAGCCAGCACTTTGTCAGCCGACTGGCGCGCACGCACATACGACAACCCGAAATCAAGGACGTTCCAGCTGAAGCCGATGTCGGCGCTCTTGACTCTCTTTTCCTGGCTCGTGGATTCGCCGAAGTTTTGTCTCTGCTCGGGGATGTTGAAACTTGAGCTGGCGTTGTAGTTATCGCGGCCGGCATAGCCGCTGTTGGCGACTGCGTTCGGCAGAAGACTGAAATGGGCGAGGTCGAGCTCGGCAAAGCGGACGGCCGCTTCAGCTTCTTCAACCCGATGATCGAGATTATACTTGAGTGCCCGCGCCATGGCTTCGTAGAGGCTTACGGCTTTGCCGATGGGTTCCTGATCCGAGGTAACGTTCCCGGCGTTCGCGCTTGCAGCGGTTGAAAGTTCGGCGTCGGTAAGAGGCGTTGGATGTATTGCGCACCCACCTAACACCGAGGCACCCAGAAGTGCCGCCGCCGACAACACGTATATTGACCGCATTTGCTATCGCCTTGTTGCAAGTAACCACCCGTAAAAGACGCAACAACGCAACAGGGCAACTAAACGTATACCCAAATCGCCGGATTTGGGAAGCTCCCACATCGCACTTCGACTGTTTACAATTGACTAAGATTCTCGGGAAGTGGGGCGGCACCGGGGTTGAAACACTTATGCCGCCGCCAGACGAAGCGGCGCGAATCATCAGAATCATTGGGAAATACATGCGCACTAAAATTCACGGCACGGATAGATCCGCTGAGGTATACTGAGGCATTCTCACGCCAAGTGACCCGTTTGACACATTGCACGCCACACATCACACTAGTTCAATGAACCAACTAACCATCGTTCAAATACCCTGCCTCGCGGACAACTATGCCGTGATTGTGCATGCGCCGCAGTCGGGCGAAACGGCTCTGATCGACGCTCCAGATGCGGCGGCTATCCAAGCCACGCTTGAACAGCGCGGCTGGCACCTCAGCCACCTCTTTGTGACCCATCACCATACCGATCACACCGGCGGCGTTGCAGCCTTGAAGGCCAAGTACGGCTGCCGGGTCTATGGGCCAGAAGGCGAAGCTGATCGCATTCCCCTCATAGATCAGGCCGTTTCAGAGAAAACCGCGCTGGTGTTTGCGGATCTGGGCGTGCGCGTGATCGAAACGCCTGGGCACACACTTGGCCACATCGCCTATGTGATCCCAGAGGCGAAACTTGCATTTACCGGCGACACGTTGTTTTCGCTAGGTTGCGGCCGTATTTTCGAAGGCGACGCTGAGAGCATGTGGGGCGCCTTGCAGAAACTCATGGCGCTACCTGAAGACACGCAGATCTATTGCGGTCACGAATACACGGCGACCAACGGCCGCTTCGCGTTGTCGGTAGAACCAGAAAACGAAGCCCTGCAAGTACGGGTCCGTGAAGTCGAAGCACTGAGAGGTCAAGGCAAGCCGACGCTGCCGACGACAATGGCTGCGGAGCTAGCAACCAATCCTTTTTTGCGCGCCAATTCATCCGCCATCCGCGCGCGGCTTGGACTGCGGAACGCCCCGGATTGGCAAGTTTTTGCGCGTTTGCGCGAGTTGAAGAATAAGGCCTGAAGCCGTGCGCCAAGCGGCGCACACCACTACCGCCGCGGCCAATGGGCAACATGCAACGATCAACCATGCCCGGTGTTCGCATCGTCCCCGCTATTCATCCGGGTGGTCCGGGCGGGGATTGCTTGAGTGGCGTGAACGCCTTCACGGCGGAGCATAATTCTCTTCTCCCCAGAGCAACTTGATCGCGTCTCTTGCCGCTCCCGGGCGACTCATGAACAGTGGGGGCGAATCAGTATTCCGGCTCTGGACGCCGGCTAACGGGGGTTGCCGTCGATGAAGCGCGAGTCCTCAGGACCCATCTTGACCACGGTGTTTGTCGATTACGACAACATTTACTTGTCTCTCAAACGTAAAAATGACGACGCTGCGAAGCGCTTCGCCAAGGACAGCAGTCTTTGGTTAGACGGCATCCTGTCGGGTGAACTTATCACCCCGGCAACAGGTTACTCGCTGCCAAGCGAACGCCGGATTGTGATGAACCGCTGCTATGGTAATCCGGTTCCGCGGCGCAATTCGCACGACAATTCGACGGACATGAACTCCTTCCCGTTTATCCGCCACAACTTCTTGAAATCGGGCTTCGAAGTCATCGACTGCCCGCCGCTAACGGCTCAGCTCAAGAACTCTGCCGATATTCGTATCGTCATGGATATTCGCGATATCCTGACCCACGACACCTACTTCGATGAATTCATCATCATGTCGGGTGACGCCGATTTTACGCCGGTTCTGCATCGTCTCAGGGCGCACGCACGCCGCACGGTTGTTTACGCGAACGATCACACGGCCGCGCCCTATACGGCGATCAGCGATGGCGAGATACGCGAGAGCAATCTTCTGTCATTGCTGCTCAACGGGCGCCACACAAGCGAGATCAGCACGACAACGACACGCGAAATTTCCGCGCCACGTACCGCAGCCCAGGTCATTGACGTCGATGCCGCGCGCCGCGCTATTCTGACCGAAGTTGTCGGCCACGTTCGTGTTGCGCCTCAGGCGGTTCCGCTTGAGACGTTGGCAGACCGCGCGGTGCGTATGGTTGGCCACGAAAAGACTGTTGGCACGCAGTGGGGCGGATTTGGATCGTTCCGCGAGCTACTGCTCGCCGGACTCCCCGATGACATCCACTTGAGTGATACGGCGCCCTATACCGTATTCGACGCCAACCGGCACATTTCTGCAACCGGGCTGATTTCTGCGCAGATCCCAGCAACACAAGCGACTGCAGCACCGCAGACCATCAGTGGGCCGCAGACGATGAGCGCTCCTCTGGTGCGCGAAGAACAGGCCCGGCCTGAACCGGCGATGGAACAGACGGCACAGCGGCACTTCCAACCGGCCCCTGCTGCGCGCTTCACTCAGCCCACTGCACCTCCAGTGCCGCAACAACCGATGCAGCGCCACGCCGAAACTATAGCTCCGCGTCCGGCTCCTCAGGCGCCGCAAATGCAGACGGAGCAGCGCCGCGAGGCGCCACGCGTCAGCATCCCTGTCGCGCCGCCGGTAGCGCCCGCTCCGCCCCAGCGCTCAGCCGAACAAGCCACCGCCATCCAACAGTCGATCGCGCGCATCCATGAGGCTTGCCAGGCTCCGGCCTTGGCACCGGCCGAGTATCGCGTCATGTTCGACGTGATGGCTCAGGAAATTTCCGCCAATGGGCTGCAGGGCGCCCAAACGCTCGGCAACATCACGCAGCGCGCCCGTGAGTTCGGGCTTGATCTCAAGCGCGATGATCTGCGCTTTATCCTCGAAGTGGTGAGTGAGAGCGATCCTTGGTTCGAACAAGGGGCGTCCGCTAATCTGTTCGCCGGCCGCTTCCGCAACTTCGTCGTTGCGCGTTGCCGCAGCCAGGGACTGGCACTCTCCGCCGACGAACTCGATCTTGTTGAAGCTTGGTTCTCGTCGCAGCCAGCACAGCAAGCGCGTCCTGCCTATGGCCGTACAGCGCCGCCTGCACAACAGCAGCTGGACGCACAGACGCCAACTCAGGCGCCCGCGCAGGCACCCGTTAGCGAGCGCTGGTGGAGCTTGGAAGAGGGGCGCCAGCACATCGCCGAGCAGCGCGCGCAGAGCGGCTTTAATGCCATCGAGGCTGAAGAAGAGTTTCCGCGCATCGTCAGAACGCGGCTGAGAGGCTGATCGCGACGTAATCACAAATGAAAAGCGCCCCGAAGATTCCGGGGCGCTTTTTTGTGCGTACTTGCGAGTATAACATCCAGCTCTTCAATGTCCAAAAGCCCGGCGCATGAGATCTCCCGCCGTTACCCGGTGCGCCCGTGGCGCGCTATCTAAGCGCTCAGGCTTTGGCTTTGCAAAGTAGACAACCCTTGTCACGCCCATCGCAGGCGCCAAGCGCCTGTTGAACTGGGGCGGAGACGCCGAGGACTTTGCGATCCGGTTTGACCGGACAACGGTTCGCCCCGGTCCCTCGATGCGCACTTTCTTCAACTCTTGCGTATCGACGGCCGCTAGGTGATCGCCACCCTTGTCGATCTCGTCCCACTTGTTTTCGAGTGCGAGCGCAATTCTCTGCTCGTGCCCGTAGGGATCGCCGAGATACTCAGCCTGTCCATCGTCAGCGGCCCAGACGGTAAAGTAACCGAGATGGATCGGAATTGGGTTTTCCAGAGTGACTTGATTGTTTCCCGGTCCGTCTTCGACAGCTTCTTTCACATCCAAGAGGCCCTCGCCCTTCGCGATATCGATAAGGCGTTGCGCAAAGTCCAACGGGTTTCTCAATCTCACGCAGCCGTGGCTGAAGAGACGCTCGGACGAGTCAAAAAGTGATTTTTTGGGTGTGTCGTGCAAGTAAACAGAGTGTTTGTTTGGGAATAGAAATTTCACTTTGCCGAGTGCGTTGCCGTCGCCTGAAGGCTGGAAAAACGTGTAGGCCGTCAAGTCCGCCTTCGACCAATCGACTTTCCAGCTTTCGACGGTCTTTTGTCCCTTCTTGATGACGTACCCTTCGTCCTCGATCGAACTGCCTCGGCGCTGCGCATCTATCAGCTTCTCGACCTTAATCGACTCAGGCAGCTGCCAAGAGGGTTTAAGAACGACGGACGTCAGGTTGCGCGAGAACACCGGGGTCTGCGTTGTGCTCTTGCCGACAATGACGCGTTCTTCAAACGTAACGGCACCGTCTTGGACGAGCTTGATTGAGAATGCCGGTAAATTGACGAACAAATGCGTCTTGCCGAGTTCGTCCGGCATCCAGCGCCATTGTTCCATGTTGGCCAATATGGATTGGAGCTTGTCCTCGACACCCGCATTCAATGCTTTGCGGGTCTTGTGGCCAACGATGCCGTCAGCGGCGAGCGATTCGGCCTCTTGAAATTTTTTGACGGCCACTTTGAGCGCGTCATCATACAGTTCGAGATCGTCGCTTTGGGCCGCAACAGCGAGGCGCTGGCGCAGCGCCGGAATTTCAGAATTCCTCTGGCCGGCCAATAGCACTGGGCCCTTCTCTGACACACGCCCCGCAGCGTCGGCCGATTTTTTCTGAGTACGCAACTTCGCGTAAAGCGCTTGAAGCTTGTGGAATTGTTGGTGCCGCGGATGGAATGATCGCAACACGCCGTCTGGTTCAGACGCCGCAGTGGTTTGGGCTAGGACCTCGGCCGGGTCCATCATGACAGGGCGCCGGTCCAGATACG
>JANOKZ010000041.1:0-5743 GCA_031419515.1 Hyphomicrobium sp. | reverse complement strand
CAGCGCTATGACGGCCGCTGTCTACGCCAATGAGGACGTGACGCTTTCGGGCGAGACCAAGAGCTATACGTACACGTCCGACGGCGGGCGCCCCGTCACCAATAATTTCTGCCCAAACTGCGGCTCATCCGTGACCATGATCACGCCGGGGCTTGCTGGACTGACGCTCATCCGCGCCGGCACGCTTGATGATTCGACTGGCCTTGAACCGCAATTCGTCGTTTACAACAAGCGGCGCCCGGACTGGGACGCTGATAATCCCAATATTCCACATCATCACGAAATGCCGCCGGGCTGACGGGTGCGGCGAAACGCTAAATTCCAGCGGCACAGCATGACGTTAAAGGTCTGGGGACGAACGCTCCCAGGCCTTTTGCTTTCAATCGGCGCGCGGCTATAGCCAAAGCCGCTTGCCTGCAATAGAAGTCGCCCTCGACATGCCCAAACGCACAGATATCAAATCCATCCTCATCATTGGCGCTGGCCCGATTGTCATCGGGCAGGCGTGCGAGTTCGATTACTCGGGAACGCAGGCCTGCAAGGCCCTCAAGGCCGAGGGCTATCGCATCATCCTGGTCAACTCGAATCCCGCGACCATCATGACGGATCCGGACATGGCCGACGCAACCTACGTCGAGCCAATCACGCCCGAGATCGTTGCCAAGATCATCGAAAAGGAACGCCCCGACGCCGTGCTGCCAACGATGGGCGGGCAGACCGCGCTCAATACGGCGCTGGCGCTCGACGAAATGGGCGTGCTCAAGAAATTCGGTGTTGAACTCATCGGCGCCAAGGCCGAAGCCATCGACAGGGCAGAGGACCGCAAACTGGTCCGCGAAGCCATGGAACGCATCGGCCTTGAAAGTCCGAGGGCCATGATCGCGTCATCGACGCCACTGCGCGGGCCAGACGGACATATCACCGGATATGATCGCGCCGTTGGATTTGCCGAGGCCATGCGCGCGCTCGACATTATTGGTCTTCCGTCCATCATCCGCCCGGCCTTCACAATGGGCGGCACAGGCGGCGGCGTTGCTTACAATCGCGAAGAATTCGAACTGATTGTAAAGTCGGGCCTTGATGCTTCTCCAGTCGGTCAAATTCTGATCGATGAAAGTTTGATCGGCTGGAAAGAGTACGAAATGGAAGTGGTCCGCGACAAAGCGGACAATTGCATCATCGTCTGCTCGATCGAAAACCTCGATCCAATGGGCGTGCACACGGGCGATTCCATTACGGTCGCGCCTGCTCTCACGCTGACCGACAAAGAATACCAGATCATGCGCGACGCCTCGATTGCCGTGCTGCGCGAGATCGGCGTGGAAACGGGCGGTTCGAACGTGCAGTTTGCGGTGAACCCCGCAGACGGGCGCCTCGTCGTCATCGAAATGAACCCGCGCGTCTCGCGCTCGTCGGCACTCGCCTCTAAAGCGACGGGCTTTCCGATTGCCAAGGTCGCGGCCAAGCTCGCTGTCGGCTACACACTCGACGAACTCGAAAACGACATCACGGGCGGGGCAACACCGGCGTCATTCGAGCCGACAATCGACTACGTCGTCACAAAGATTCCGCGCTTCGCGTTTGAGAAATTTGCCGGCGCCGACACCACGCTGACGACGGCGATGAAGTCGGTTGGCGAAGCTATGGCCATCGGGCGCACGTTCGCCGAAAGCCTGCAAAAGGCTCTGCGCTCCATGGAAACCGGGCTCTCCGGTTTCGATGATGTGCAACTCGAAGGCCTCGGCCAAGGCGACGACAAGAACGTGGTGCGCGCGGCTGTCGCCCGCCCAACGTCCGACCGGCTCTTGAAAGTCGGGCAAGCATTCCGGCTAGGGTTCAGTCTCGACGAAGTGCATCAGTTCTCGAAAATAGATCCCTGGTTCCTCGCCCAAATTAAGGACATCATCGACACGGAAGCCCGCGTCATCGCGCATGGGTTGCCCAAAACAGCGGGTCAATTGCGCACCCTCAAGTCCATGGGCTTTTCCGACGTGCGCCTTGCCAAGCTCGCCAAGACATCTGAGGCTGAGGTTCGCGCGTTGCGGACATCGCTTGACGTCAAACCCGTCTATAAACGCATCGACACGTGCGCGGCCGAATTCGCCTCGCCCACCGCTTATATGTATTCGACCTATGAGACGGGGCTTTTCGACGAACCCGTTTGCGAAGCATCACCAAGCTCTAAAGAAAAAATCGTCATTCTTGGCGGTGGACCAAACCGCATCGGCCAAGGCATCGAGTTCGACTATTGCTGCTGCCACGCCTGTTTCGCGCTAACAAAAGCCGGCTATGAAACCATCATGGTCAACTGTAATCCGGAAACGGTATCGACCGATTACGATACCTCCGACCGCTTGTTCTTCGAGCCGCTGACGGCCGAAGATGTGCTGGAAATTATCCGCGTCGAAAGCACGAACGGCAAAGTCAAAGGCGTCATTGTGCAGTTTGGCGGGCAAACGCCGTTGAAGCTCGCAAGTGCACTTGAAGAGGCGGGCGTGCCGATTTTGGGTACGTCGCCTGATGCCATAGATTTGGCCGAAGACCGCGACCGCTTCAAAGCACTTATTGAAAAGCTGAAACTCTCCCAGCCCGACAGCGGCATCGTCAAGACGCCGAAAGAGGCCCGCGCGGTTGCCGACAAGATCGGCTACCCCGTCGTCATCCGCCCGTCCTACGTCTTGGGCGGCCGCGCCATGGAGATCGTGCACGACGGCGTCGAAATCGACCGCTATATCGCGCGGCTTTCGGCGACACTCGACAGCCCATCCGAACTCATTGTTTCGGCAAAGCGTCCGCTGCTCGTCGATCGCTATCTGACGGACGCTGTCGAAGTCGACGTCGACTGTTTGTCAGACGGCAAAGATACCTTCGTCGCCGGCATCATGGAACATATCGAGGAAGCCGGCATTCACTCCGGCGATAGCGCGTGTTCTCTCCCGCCCTATTCGCTTGAGCCCGCCATCATCAAAGAACTCGAACGCCAGACGCGGGAGCTTGCTCTCGCGCTCAAAGTCGTCGGTCTGATGAACGTGCAGTTTGCCATCAAGGACGGCCGCGTCTATGTCCTCGAAGTCAATCCGCGCGCTTCACGCACCGTGCCGTTCGTTGCCAAGGTTGTCGGTCTTCCCATTGCTGCGATCGCGGCTGAGATCATGGCCGGCAAACCGCTTGCGTCGTTCAAACTCAAAATGCCGAAGATCGATCACGTCGGCGTCAAGGAAGCCGTATTCCCGTTTGCGCGCTTCCTCGGTGTCGATCCGGCGCTCGGGCCCGAGATGCGTTCGACCGGCGAAGTGATGGGCATCGACCGCGATTTCGCGATAGCCTTCGCCAAGAGTCAGATTGGCGCCGGACAGAAACTCCCGTTCAGCGGAACCGTTTTTGTTTCCGTCAAGGAAAGCGACAAGGCGCGCATCGTGGCGCCGGTCAAAGACTTGGCCGCGATGGGTTTCAAGATCATTGCCACACGGGGAACCAAGCGCCATCTCGAGGCCAATGGGGTTGTTTGCGAGTCCATCAATAAGGTTCTTGAGGGCCGGCCGCACGTGGTCGATGCCATCAAAAATGGCGAAGTCAACCTAGTTTTTAATACAACAGAGGGCTCCAAAGCGCTGTCGGACAGCAAAGACATCCGGCGCTCGGCCTTGCTTCAACACGTGCCTTATTATACAACGCTTGCGGGTGCCGTCGCGGTAACACGGGCGATCAAGGCGCTGAAGTCTGGCACGCTCCAGGTTGCTCCGTTACAAAGCTACGCGCATCGAGGCTAGTGGCAGGTTAGTTTAGCTTTCGAGTTCTGGCGGGTTCTGGTGCGCTCAGGATTCCCCCAGGGTTCCCCAGGTCGGCTGCATTCCTCAGGTTATGAAGTGTTTGTGTCCGTGCTGCACGTAAGTGCGGGCTTGAAGGAGACGTCGGAGATGACGATGGAACGGGTGCCCATGACGATCGCGGGCCACAAGAGTCTTGAGGTGGAATTACAGCGCCTCAAGGCCGTCGAGCGTCCGCGCATTATTGCTGCCATTTCGGAAGCGCGCGCCCACGGCGATCTCTCGGAGAACGCCGAGTATCATGCCGCCAAAGAACAGCAAGGCCTGAACGAAGCGCGCGTCGCCGAACTTGAGGATAAGATGTCCCGGGCCGAAGTCATCGACACGTCCAAAATGTCGGGCGACACGATTAAGTTCGGCGCCACGGTCTCGCTTGATGACGACGACACCGGAGACAAGGTGAAGTACACCATCGTCGGCGATCTTGAAGCCAACTTGCGCGACGGGAAAATTTCCATCTCCTCGCCCATCGCGCGCGCCCTTATCGGCAAGGTCACGGGCGACACGGTCGAAGTCACAACGCCCAAGGGCTCGCGCTCGTTCCAAGTTTTGAAGGTGGAGTGGAAGTAGGGGCCATGTGGTGTCAGACCCGGAGGGTTCGATACTGCAAATCTAGCCCCGGCCGTAATTTAGTGATATGAAAAGTTATGACCCGCACTCAAACCAAAATCATTGAAATGTTCCGCACGCTCGGCCCGGATGAGCGCCAAGAAGTCATGTCGGAACTCTACGAGTCGGCTGTTTCTGAAACTTTCTATGATAGCATGACACCGGAACAGCGTGTTCAGTTCCAGGAAGGCATCGATCAAGCAGACCGCAGCGATGTCGTAGATGCCGGTCAAGCGATGGATCGCTTAGCGCGACGCTTCAACTTTAAGCGCCCATGAAAGTCGTCCTCTCGGCTCGGGTTGAAGAGGACATTGCAAATCAACTTTCCTACGGCATTTCGGTTTACGGCAGAAAGACTGCCGAGCGCTCATTCGCGCGCGTGGATACATTCCTGAACAGATTTTTGAGTTCTTATCCCCGAGCCGGAAGGAAGCTGGAGCAAGGCGACTTGTATGAGAGTTGGATTGCTCGCACTCCGTTTGTAGTCATTTATCGTGTTGACGATGAAGCTGAAATGGTAACGGTGCTCGCGTTATTTCATCACGCGCAGGTGCGCAGTGCATTTAATCCTGCCGATTAGGCTGCAAAGCATCGGACTTGACTGGTCTATTTCTGCTGGTTGGCTTCAAGTGAAATCGGCACACCCACTTCGCGTTTCGCGCGGCGGATTGTGAGAAAGGTTTTAACGCTCGCGACATTGGGCGCCGCAGTCAAATCACCGAGCACAAAATCCTGGAAACTCGTTAGATCGCGCGCCACGCAGCGCAGCATGTAATCGCTTTCGCCAGACAGCATGTGGGCTTCGCGCACGATGGGCCATGAGAGCAGACGGTTCTCGAATGTGCGCAGATCCGCTTCCGCCTGGTTGTGTAACCGGACCATGGCAAAGGCGATCAAGGTGAAGCCAAGCGCCTCCTCATCGACGAGCGCGGCGTAAGCTGAAATCAATCCCGCTTCTTCCAGCGCCCTGACGCGGCGCAAGCACGGTGGCGCCGACAAACCGATCTTGGTCGCGAGCGCGATATTTGTCATACGCCCGTCGGCCTGGAGTTCCTTCAATATGCGCCAGTCCAGGGCGTCAAGTTCGATGGGCATGGGCCGTCTCTTTCAAAACGTTCATCAACGGGGTTCATCAACGGGGTCAGACCCCACGTTCCTTTCAACACGTTCATCAACGGGGTCAGACCCCTCACAGGAATATCTGAGTGCTGACGGAAATTTTCATGTGAGGGGTCCGACCCCATGTCACCTCACATAGTAAACGGCGTCTGTAATATCAGGAATGACTGGCGCTGTCTTGCATTGCA